>JBAXXD010000029.1:0-37476 GCA_037128135.1 Verrucomicrobiia bacterium | reverse complement strand
TAAAAAATGCCGCGAGGCGGTCGACTCGAAGATCCCGTATGCGGAGGGGATGTTTATGTTTCTGAACGTTGCCAATATCGCTTTCACAGATCTGACAATGATGCGCTCGCCGTCCTATGCGCTCCTCTGCGCGAATGGTGAAAATCTCCTCGTCCGCAACATTCTCTTTGACGAATGCCATACCGACGGGGCGCATGTCGAAGGGCCGTTCCAAAATATCATCATAAAAAATCTCACCGGGCAGACAGGTGACGATTTTTTCACGCTGAACTCATGGTGCGACGAGGTCTGCTACGGCCCCCTTGATTGCGCCTCGGTCTCGAACCTCAAGATGATAGGGGGTTTCCGCGGCATGCGCCTGACATCCTCCACCGGGCGGCATGAGGGCTGGTATCCCCTGACGAATATCGTGGTAGAGCATGTGTCCGGCACCCGTGACTTCAAAATGATGCCATGTTCGAACCAATATACCCTGCAGACATACAGGGAAATGGACCATGCGGGGTTTATGGATTGGATCTACATTGAGGACATCGAGTTTCTGGAACACTGGCAAACCAATAACGGGCATTTTAATTTCAATGGCTGTGTCCAGCTCCATGCGAATGTCGGGCACATTTCCTTCAAGGATCTGCGCGGACCCGCTCCGCATATCAAGGTAGGTCCTTATGGGGCACCTGACAATTCCTCAGAAAACTATAAGCTTCTCTATCAGAACGATTACGACTGTGTGGTCGAACATATGGAGCTTTCGGATTTCGCTGACAAAACTCCGGATGAGATCGTCCAGTGCGTCAGCGGGGAGAAAGGTCGCGGTATAATCAAGGAACTGGAATATCTTAAGATAATAAATACATGACTTTGGAGAAATAAACTACATGCCAAACATAAAAGGAATGAAAAAGATTGCCCTGGCCATGACCAGCTTGGGACTTAGCACAAGCTCATTCGCGGATATTTCACCAGCGTCGATGTTCACCGACAACATGGTGCTGCAACGCAGCATGGCTGTCCCCGTCTGGGGTAAGGCCGCTCCGGGCGAGACCGTCACCGTCTCGTTCGCCGGACAACGAAAGACCACCAAGGCAGGCTCCGACGGGCGCTGGCTGGTCAACCTCGACCCCATGGAGGCGTCGTTCGAGCCGCGCACCATGACGGTTTCCTCAGGGAAAACTACGGTCAAGTTCGCGAATGTCCTGGTCGGCGAAGTTTGGGTCGCGTCCGGACAGTCGAACATGGAGTGGTCGTTGAAAAAGTCCAGCGAAGCCCAAACGGAGATTCCGAAGGCGAATCGCACGTCCATTCGCCTGCTTTCAATTCCCAAATCAATCTCCGAGAGCGAATCCGACGAGCTCTGTGGAACGCATTGGACGGAATGCACGCCAGAAACGGCCAGGAGCTTTTCGGCTGTGGCCTATTTCTTTGGCTGCGAGCTTGGCGACAAGTTGAATGTCCCGGTAGGGCTCATTGACAGTTCGGTCGGCGCCTCTAGGGCGGAATGTTGGCTCAGCGAGCAAGCCATCGAGAAGAACCTTCCCTGCCTTGAAAAGGAAAGCGCCGCGCTCAGAAAACTTTTTTCCGAGCCACTGCCTCAATCCGCCGCGGCAGCCGCAGGCGTGACTCCTCGCCGTGCGTATTCCACCGAACTCTGCTTCAATCTTGGCTGGGCCGGCATGGAGAATCCGAGCTCAGGCGACTGGAAGCCTATCGAATTGCCGAGTTATTGGCAGAAGCGCGGGTATCATTTTAATGGCGTCATGTGGTTCAGGAAGGAGATCGACCTCCCGGCGGGATGGGAAGGCCACGCGCTGCGCGTCTCTCTCGGAGCCATCGACAAGGAGGACAACACCTACTTCAACGGCGTGAAAATCGGCTCGATAAAGTTCACCGCCGACAATAGCGACGCATACGCCCAAAAACGCGTCTACGAAATACCCGCCGGGCTTGCTAAAAAAGGCCGGAACGTCATAGCCGCGCAAGCCCGCAGCGAATTTTTCGACGCAGGCCTCTACGGCCCCGCCGAGCTGATGAGTCTCAGCTGTCCGTCGCTTCCCGAGTCTCAGCCGTTGCGTCTCGATGGAACGTGGAGCTGTGCCGTGGAAAGCGCGACGCATGGGGGACTTTTTAATCCATCGTTTCTTTTTAATGGAATGATCGCGCCGCTCGCGCCCTACGCATTGCGCGGAGCCATCTGGTATCAAGGCGAGTCGAATGCGGATGCCGCTTGCTCGCACTACTACGACATCCTCTCAACGTTGGTCGCAGACTGGCGCGCGCACTGGAAACGCGACGATCTGGCGTTCCACGTCGTGCAGCTTCCCGGTTGCGGCGAGAAGGCCCCCAAGGCCGACAGCCCATGGGCGATTGTCCGTGAAGCCGAGGCCAAGGCCGGTCAGCTTCCTGGCTGCGGCATGATTTGCTCATTGGATCTTGGAGACGGTGGCCTTCATCCAAGTAGCAAAATGCCGGTCGGCAGACGTTTGGCCGCCGAGGCCTTGTCGAAAACATATGGCGTCAAGGGGGCTGTCGCACGCGGCCCTATTTTCAAAAGCACGGCGGACGAAGGGAAGTTCATAAGAATTTCCTTTTCCGGAGTCAATGGAGGCTTGAAAACCAAGGACGGCGCTCCTGTCAGAGGCTTCGCCGTCTCAGGCTCCGACGGCACCCTCCATGAGGCCAAAGCTGTCGTCGACAGCAACGACATCCTGGTTTCGACCGAAGGGATCTCCTCGCCTTCCGAAGTGTTCTATGCGTGGGCCGACAATCCGGACTGCAATCTCTCCGATGGCGCAGGATTGCCTACCGAACCCTTCCGCTCAAAGCTGCTCTCAGAAACGGCGTCACCGGCAATCGCTGCCGGTCTTGCCGCGCTCAAGACGCTGAAAATCGACCGCGGAGCGATCACCAAGGTGGAACGAGACGCGTCGCCAACCGCAACCTTTTGGGGACACCTCAACAATCATGTTCCGCCGCGAACCATCGTGAGGGCCGTTCTCAACCCGGCGAACGGGTCCCATATCAATGTCGAAATCACGCTGCCGGACCCCGGGGACTGGAGCGGCCGCCTCCTTGGAACCGGCAACGGGGGCCCGGCTGGAGGGATTACTGACGGACTTTGGATGATGACCTTCGGATGGGCCGTCGTAACGACGGACATGGGGACGGCTCCCAACCCTCATATGGGAGTCGAAAGCCCGGAGCAGGCTGGAATCGGAAACCAGGAGGTATGGAAGGACTTCGGTTTCCGCGCAACGCACCTCATGACGGTCGTCGCCAAACAAGTCATCAAGGCTTATTATGGAAGGGAACCTGATCATTCGTATTTTGTCGGCGGCTCCACCGGCGGACAACAGGGGTATCAGGAAGCGCAACGGTATCCGGACGATTACGATGGGATTGTCGCCAATGTCCCGGCGCACTGCCGCGTTCCTCTGCATGCTTATTTTCTGTGGAATGACCAAATTCTCCGCAAATGCCCTTTCACGCAGTCTCAGCAAGACAATGTCATAGCCGCCGGAAAAGATTACATGGCGTATCGAGAGCTGACGCCCATGACCGCCGGCAAAATGGTTTCCGACCCGCGACACGACAGTAAAGACATTGACGGGGTTATCGCGCTCGCAATGCAAAAAGACCCGACGCTGACGAAGGAACATGCGGAGGCGCTCCGCAAACTCTTCGACGGCCCAAGCCATGCCGTTACCGGAGAACGCATTTTCGGTGGCATCCCGCTTGGCTCTTCCTTCGACATGGCACGCGGGCATCTTTACCTTTTCCATTGGGTCTTTGGCGCAGGGAAAAACCTCGATGCGATGAATTTCGGTGAAGATATCGATCGATATATCGCTGCGCTTGGACCTTATCTGAACGCGGAGAACTCCGATTTGAGCCCGTTCGAAAAACACGGAGGCAAGATGATTACGCTTGTCGGAACCGCGGATTCGTGCGTGCCGTTTCACTCGACGGTCGACTATTACGAACGGGTGATCGAGAGTCTTGGCGGAATCGAAAAGGTTCGACAGTTCTACAGGCTCTATGTTGTTCCCGGCATGAGCCATGGAGTGCCGTTTGGGATGCCGGAGATGCTGGATCTTATCGTCAAGTGGCGCGAAAAAGGCATTGCGCCGGATGTGATTCATGGGCTGCGCATCGCTCATGGCAAGACCTGGACGGACATGCCTCTTTACCCGTATCCGGCGAAAACTGGCTGGGATGCCGCAAGCGACAGCTTCAAGCCGGTTGACGGCCCGGCCGGGGGTGTCGAACGGGTTGCTGCTCGGTTTAGACCACCAGCTGGAGAATAGCTGTATCCAGATACGAAAATATTCTTTATCAGTAATGGAGGATCCGGTATGAAAAACAAAGAGATGAAGATTTTGATGGCGGCCTGCCTTGCCTCAGGTCCGCTGGAGGTAAGCGTGGGCGAGGATTTGCCGCAGAAAGTTTACCAGAAAAGCGAGATGAATGCCGCCGTCCAGAAGGTCCTTGATGACGCTGTCGCCAATGGTTATCAGAACAGCGTCCAGTGCTGTGTTTACATCAAAGGGGAGAAAGTTGTCGATGCCTGGGCCGGGACCTATGAGAAAGGCGGCAGCCGCAAGATCGATGGCAACACTCTGTTCTCGGTGTATTCGACCGGCAAAGGGATGTTCGCGACCGCCGCTCACCGGCTGATCGAGATGGGCAAGATCGGCCTCGACACGAAAATAGCCGACGTCTGGCCGGAGTTCGGTTGCAACGGCAAGCAGGACATCAAGTTCTGGCATGTCCTCAGCCATAGGTCGGGGCTCCCCTCAACGTTCCCTTATGCGACGTTCGAGGAATACTGCGATTGGAGCGACATGACGTCAAAGGCTGCCGCCGCCAAGCCCGTGGAACTCAGCGGGGAAAAGACCGGTTATCAGTCGAGATCCTACGCATGGTTCATGGGCGAACCCATGAGCCGCGTCATGAAGAAACCGCTCAGGGACGTCATGCTGGAGACGGTGCTGATTCCGGCCGGCGTCGAGAAGCTGATCTATTATGGGACGGACGACGAGGCCGAAAAGCGCGTGGCCACACTTTATCCTGGAACGCTTCCACTCTACAAACCAGATATGCGGGCCGACCAGACGCCCAGCTATTACGCAATGAACCAGGAAACCATGCGCCGAGCCTGCATCCCCTCCACAAACTGCGTGGCCAGCGCCCGTGGGCTGGCCAAATTCTATGCGCGGCTGACCGGCCAGCTCGGCGAGCCACTGCTCAAGCCGGAGACCATCAAAAAGGCCACCATGCTCTGCCGTTGGGAAGGTGACCCGCTTCCCGACGATCCCGAAGGCCGTTGGGTGGTGTTCGGGCTCGGCTATGTGCTGTATGGGCCACAAGACGACCTGGGCCAAGTCTTCGGGCAAGGCGGAATAGGAGGCTCCGAGGCGATTGTCGACGTCAAGAACCAGATCTCCGTAGGCTATACCTGTTCGGATGAAAACCCCCTGCAAAATCTGCGTCCGGAGATCTACAGGATCGTCGGCATGAAAGTCAGGTTCTAAATGTGCCGGGCAAAAAGAATTTCCGCACCCGGGTGATTTATTTGCTCGCATAAAACCGTGGAATACCTGCGCTGTGAGTCCCTCGTCAACCCGATTGGCTTGGATATTAACAAGCCCCGGTTGGGTTGGGTCATCAACTCGGATCGCCGCGGGGAGAGGCAAACCGCCTACCAAATTCTTGTGGCTTCGACGCCGGAACTGCTGGCCAAAGATCAGGGCGACCTGTGGGACAGCGGCAAGGTTGACTCGGACCAGCAGAACCAAGTGGAATATGCGGGCAAGCCGTTGGAGTCTCGGCTCCGTTGCCACTGGAAAGTGCGCATTTGGGACAAAGACGGAAAAGCTTCGGAGTGGAGCGCGCCCGCCTTGTGGACGATGGGGCTGCTGCCCGGTGAGAATGCCAGAGCGGATCAATCGCTGTGGCAGGCCCAATGGATCGGGGTAGAACAACACTTGGAGCCTAAACCCGAGGATCGCTCGCTCAACGAGCCCAAATATCTGGCCATCCCGCGCTATCTGCGCAAGGAGTTCACCGTGGGATCCGCCATTCGCCGCGCCACGGCTTATGCCACGGCCCTGGGGATCTATGAACTGCGGATTAACGGAAAAAAAGTCGGCGATCACCTGCTGGCGCCCGAATGGACGGACTACCGCAAACGTGTTCAATATCAGACCTGCGATGTCACCGCGATGTTGCATCCCGGGGACAACGTTATCGGCGGCATCCTCGCCAACGGCTGGTATTCCGGGTTGTGGCTCGATTGGCCCTGTGGAATGCGGTTCTGGGGGGATGAACCATTGTTGCTCGTCCGGCTTGAAATCGAGTTAGCCGACGGCCAAAAAATAGCGGTCGTATCGGATGTGTCGTGGCAGGGAACCTTTGACGGTCCGATCCGTTTTGCCGGAATCCTTGAGGGCGAGACCTATGACGCTCGCAAAGAGATGCCCGGCTGGGACGCCCCCGGGTTCGATGCGGCGGGGCGCTGGCAGGCGGTCAAAACGGTGGAGAACCCTGGAGCGGGCAAGCTCGTCTGGCAACGCAATGAGCCGATCCGCCCTTTGCGGGAGATCCCACCCGTGGCCATCACCGAACCACAACCTGGAGTCTACGTCTTCGACTTCGGTCAGAACATGGCAGGTTGGTGCCGCTTCAAATTTAAAGGCGCGGCGGGGGACAGCGTGGAGTTGCAACACGGCGAGATTTTGGAGCAGGGACGGATCGACTCCAAGCGTCTCCGCGTCGCCTGCAAGTGCAAACACCACGACAGCCAGTTGGACCGCTACACCCTAAAGAGCGACGGGGAGCAAATCTTCGAGCCCCGTTTCACGTATCACGGATTCCGATACGTGGAACTCACGGGATTGAAGGAGAAGCCAACCCTCGAAAGCCTCATCGCGATCAACTTCAACACAGACTGCCCGGAAGTCGGCGAGTTTGCCTGTTCCAACCCGCTTGTGAACCGGCTCTTTCAGAACATCCGTTGGTCGCAACGCAGCAACTACATGGGCGTTCCGACTGACTGTCCACAGCGCAACGAGCGGTATGGCTATACGGGAGACGCCCAGTTTTTTATGAGGACGGCACCCTATAACATGGACATTGCCGGATTTTTCAACAAATGGCTCGCGGATGTCTGCCAAGACTCGCAATACCCCGGTGGGGCGTTTGCCGATTGGGCACCGTACCTGCGTGACCGGCCCGACAATCCGCCGCCGAATATCGGCTGGGCCGACGCGGGAATCATTTGCCCCTACGAAATCTACCGCGTCTACGGCGACACCCGCATCATCCGCGAGCATTATGCACCGATGAAACGGTATTTGGACTGGTTGAGCCGCAACAGCAAAGACGGCCTCTTTACCGGACCCGTGGGCCATGGCGATTGGTTGTGCGAAAAAGGAGGCGGCGCGCTCAAGGAAGTCATCGGCACGGCGTATTGCGCCTTCGACTTCCGCTTAATGTCCGAAATGGCCGCAGTCATCGGGGAAAAAGAAGATGCCGCCGCGTTTCAGGAGCAGGCGGGCAAGTATGCCGAGGCGTTTGCCAAAGCCTACATCGACGCAGAGGGCCGGATCAAAGAGAGCAGCCAGACCGGCTACGCCCTGGCCTTCACGATGGACCTGGTTCCCGAGGCGTTGCGAGCGAAGATGACGGAACGTTTCGCGGACGACATCAAGCGCTGCGACTGGCATCTCGATACCGGTTTTATCGGCACGCCGCGTTTGCTGCCGGGCCTGCACTTGGCGGGCCGGGATGATCTGGCCTATCGGCTCTTGCTCGCCGAAACCAGCCCCTCGTGGCTGGCCATGGTCAAAAGCGGACAGACGACCATGACGGAAGCCTGGTGGGGCGGCAGCTCGCTTAATCACTATGCCTTCGGGTCGGTTGGCGAATACCTCTTTGGCATGGTCGGCGGGATTCAGACCGACGCGCCCGGCTACAAGCGCATCCGCATCCAGCCGGTGATCCAGGAAGGGTTGACCTGGGCCAAGACGAGTTACATTTCCATCAACGGCAAGATCGCGACGGAATGGAAAGCGGACGAGGGCAAGCTCCAACTCAATGTGACCATTCCGCCGAACACCACGGCGACGGTGTATGTTCCGGCAGGGGAAAACGCCCTTGTCACCGAAGGTGGACAGCCCGCCGACAAAGCTGAAGGCGTCAAATTTCTGCGCTGGAAATCCGGCGCGTCGGTTTACGAGGTCGGGAGCGGAAATTATGAATTTTTGTCCACTCATTGATCCATCAGTGGGGGTGTTTCCCTGGCCTCTCGTTCGCGAGGCGCAGCGAAGCGCGCTGCAAAACCCCAACGGCCACAAAGATGTGGAAGGCTCCGGCCCGGTGTTTGAATCGGCCAAAAGGGAAGGCGCGGCCATCCGCCTGCATTTCTCGCATCCCGGCGGCTGGCTCGTCGCCAAGCGAGGAACCCCGCTCAAGGGGTTTGTGATCTGCGGCGCGAAGCGCAAATTTGTCCCTGCGGAGGCGAGAAATGCGTTTCCTTGACCTTCTTCTCACTGCCACGCTCGTCAGCAGCCCCGCTTGGGCTGATGTCGTCTTGCCGTCCATCATTTCCGACCACATGGTATTGCAAAAGACCGCCAAGGCGCGGATCTGGGGCAAGGCCGATCCGGGTGAGCAAGTCACTGTCACACTCGACGCGGCGACCGGCAAGTCTTCCGCCGGGGCGGACGGTAAATGGGCCGTCGAGTTGAACTTGAGCGAGAGCAAGCCCGGCCCGTTCGCGATGGCCGTGCAGGGAAAGAACCGCATCGCCGTGGCCGACGTTGTCGTGGGGGAAGTCTGGGTCGCCTCCGGGCAATCCAACATGGAATTTTCTCTTAAAGAAGCCCTCGGAGCCCCCGAGGAGATCGCGGCCTCGGCCAATCCGATGTTGCGCCAGTTCGCCGTCGAAAAAGCAACTTCCTTTGAGCCGTTGGATCAATGCAAGGGATACTGGGCTGTGGCCAAGCCCGAATCGGCCTATCTATTCAGCGCCGTCGGCTACTACTTTGGAAAGCGGCTGCAAAAAGAACTGCAAACGCCCGTCGGCATCATCAACTCATGCTGGTGGATGACGGCCTCGGAAGAATGGACAAGCCGCGAGGCGCTCAACACGGTCCCCGAACTGAAGGCCGTCGCGGATCGAGACATCACGACCTACCAAGAATATTCAGAGAAAAAAGCCGCCTATGCCGCCGCCTTCGGGAAATGGGCCGCGGATAACGCCCGCGAAGACCGGCCAACCCCGGACGCCGCCGCCTATGCCGGGGTTGGCGTCTCCACCGAAGGCTGGCTCAAGGTCACGCTTCCCTGGCTCACCAGTCCCGGCCTGCCCACCGGCGGCGGAATCTTTTGGCTGCGCAAGGAACTTACCATCACGGCGCAGGAGGCCAAACAGCTAACAGGCCTGAAATTTCATGCCGCATTGGATTACTTCGAGTCGGTCTATTGGAATGGGCAACTCATCCAATCCTCCAGTTCCAGCATCAAGGATCTGCAAGAGAAGTCTTGCTACCGCTCGGTCGACATTCCCGCAGATCTGGTCAAGGAAGGCAATGCTGTCCTTACCCTCCGGGTCTACGCCCCGATTTCCGCCCCGAAATTTTTGTGCGGCTTTAAGAATAGCAGCGAAGCATGTATCAGCGGCGAATGGCTGGCCAAAGCCGAGGTTGTGTTTCCCGAGATTGATGCCAAGCAAGTCGCCGCCGCACCAGCCGCCTTTCCCGAGCGTCAGTTCCCGCAACTCATCCCCACCTCGCTCTTTGGCGGGATGATCGCGCCGATTATCCCCTACGCCATCAAGGGTGTCATTTGGTATCAAGGTGAATCCAATGTTCCGCGCGCGTGGCAATACCGCACCGCCTTCCCGTTAATGATCCAGGATTGGCGATCGCATTGGAACCAGGGCGATTTCCCGTTCTATTTCTGCCAACTGGCCAACTTTAAAGCCAAGAGCGCCACTCCGTCGGAAGACAACTGGGCGGAGTTGCGGGAAGCGCAATCGGCGACCTTAAAAACCCCTCACACCGGACAGGCCGTCTTGATTGACCTCGGCGAGTCCGACGACGTCCACCCGCGCAACAAAATGGACGTGGGCGACCGGCTGGCGGTCCTGGCCTTGGCCAACGATTACGGCAAAACGATCCCGTTTTCCGGCCCCGTTTTTCAGTCGATGAAAATCGAGAACGGCAAAGCCCGTTTGAATTTCGCCCATATCGTGGGCGGGCTGGTTGCGCAACCCGTTCCGGCGAGCTACGTGAAAAGTTCGTTTAAAAATGAAAGCGCGCCTCTCGTGCGCAACTCTCCCGGAAGCGAACTGGAAGGGTTTGCCATCTGCAGCGAAGATCAGAAGTGGGTCTGGGCCGATGCGAAGATCGACGGCGACACCGTACTGGTCTGGAGCGACCGAGTGCCCAAGCCTGTGGCCGTCCGCTACGGCTGGGCCAACAACCCAACCTGCAATCTTTACAATAAAGCCGGGCTCCCGGCATCGCCCTTCCGCACCGACGACTTCCCGATCAGCACCCAAGAGCCAAAGCATCCGCTTTAGCCACATCCCTGGTGATTCACGGGTGCTCCCGTCATTTTACAACCTACTCCTAATGAAAAATACCACACCGCCACCAACTTCGGCAGTTCTGACTTTCTCGAAGAGGTCGGGAAAAAACGACACCCAGCCCATACCCCGGCCGGATCGTTTATTTCCCGATCCGGACACCACCTACGCTCCGTCGGTGTTCTGGCTCTGGAACAGCACATTGCCGCCGGAGCGCATTTCCGACATGGCCGCCGAGATATGTCGCCAACGCCTCAATCCCGGTTATGTTCACGCCCGGTTCACTCCGGAGGGTGATCGTGCGACCTGGAATGAAGAGAGTTGGAAGCAGATCATCGCGCGTCGGTGGATTTCTGACGAGTGGTTCAACGCCTTCGAAGCGTCCCTGGAGAAGACCGCCGCCGCCGGGATGCACATGACCTACACAACAGGCGAGCCGAATATTCCTAAGCATCAAATTCTGGCCGTATGCCCGGAGTTGAAAGCGCAATCTGTCGGCGCGGCAATCGTTGATGTCGAAGGCAACGCGTCCCATGAAGTCCCCGAGTCGTTCTTCACCGTGGCCGCGAAGGTCGAGGGCGGGAGGATCGTCAGCTCCAGCCTCCAAATCGTGGGGGAGGGGGCTCCATTTGTCTGGGAAGCCCCGGAAGGCGCAACCTGGCGGCTCTACGTTTTCACCAAGTATCATGACGTCACCTCGTCCGGGGCTCCCGTGAACTTTCTCGACCGCCGTTTGGGCGACGCCTGGATTGAGGTTGAGCACAGCAAATATGAAGCGCGGGTGGGCCAACACTTCGGCAAGACCATGGGTGGTATCTTCATCGACCACGAAGGCTGCTATGGCTACAAGCTCGCTTGGTCGGATGACTTGGCAAAAGATTATAGCGAGAAGAAAGGGCGCGACATCCGGCTCTGGATGCCGCTCATGGTCGACGAGGATGTCGAAGGCAAGTGGGGCAAGGCGCGCTGGGACTGGTTCGACACGATCACGCGGCTCTACGCGGAGTGCCTCATGGCCCCCATGGATCAGTGGTGCCGGGACCGCAACATGTATGTCACGTGCCATTTCTGGGAATCGAGCCTCTTCGAACAGGCGATCCAGGCGGGGAGTTTCTTTCACATGCAGCGCTCCTATTCGTTCCCTGGAACCGACGCCCTGTTTTTGCAGGTGCTCGAGCCGAGGCATTTCAAGGAGACGCAGTCGGTCTGCGAATTTGAAGGGAGGCAGAGTTTTTCAGAAATGCTGACCATCGCGGGGTGGCACGTCACCCCGGCGACCTTGAAGAAATCGGCGAATTGCGGCATTGCCTGGGGTTTGACCCAGCTCACGATGCACAGCATCAACACGAACACCGATTTGCTCAAGGTGTCGTATCCGCCGGATTCCTTCAACTGGAACCCCTGCTGGCGCCACCTGCACCTCATGACCGATTTTGTCCGCCGGGCCGCCCACGTCAACGACCACGGGCGGCTCCGACCCGATGTGCTCGTGTTTTGCCCGATGGACAGCGTCTGGGCGCTGCTTGGCGACGGCATTTTTGATCCCGCCAAGCCGCACCATTTCTATTTTGAGGATATGAAAGGCTTGGACGATGCCCGCCATGCCGACGAGATCCGGCACATTGATGCGGCCTACACCCAAGCGCAGGCGAACCTCAGCGCGGGGCGTGTCGAATACCTCATTGCCGATCATGTTTACTTGGAACAAATGGACGTCTCAGTGGAAGGCAGGCTGACTTATGGAGGGTTCGCGTTCCAGACGCTCGTGTTGCCGCCGCTTTACCTGATTCCGCTGGAAGTCGCGCGTAAAGCCGTGGCATTCGCGCAATCGGGCGGGCGCGTCTACGCGCTGGGGCGTTTGCCCGAGGGTTCGGTGGAAAACGGCATGTATGATCCCGGGATGAAGCGCCTTATGGACGTCCTGCGTGCCGCTCCCGGATTTGTCGAGGCCAACGAGGGATTGGCGGCATGGATCGGCACTCCCGATCTGCCGCAAAATGTGGTGTTTGAAACCGGGGCGTTCCCGATGCTCTCTTCCCAGCGGACTATCAATGGACGCAGCTTTACCTGGTTGGTCAACAACGAATCGGCCCGACAGGAATGCGTCGTGCGCATCCGGGCCGCCTCGGGCGAGGCCTCTATATGGAACTGTGAAACCGGAACCAAGACCCCCATCGCATCCGAAGATCTGCCCTCCGGAGAAAGCCGCGTGACGCTGACGCTGGAACCTTACGAAGCCTTCTGGCTCGTGCACGATCCAAGCAAGCCCGTCATACCGCCCAGCGGTGAAAAGCCGTCCGAGCAGACCGTTCTCACGCTGGACGGGCTGTGGACGGTGAGCGTCGATGCCGCCGACCAGCCGGCCATCACGGACCAGCAAAGAATTGCCGCCCCGGCGTGGCTCCTGGAGGGCGGCTCACAACGCCCGCTCGAATCGTGGCTCGCGTGGGAACTGCAGCAATTTTCGGGATTTGTGGACTACGCCACCACTTTTGAGATCGACCGCGTCGAAGGGAGCGAAACATTGAATTTGGGTGAAGTCAGCTACATGGCGGAAGTCTGGATCAACGGCCAGCCTGCAGGCGGGCGTCTCTGGGCACCGTTCCAATTTGAAATCGGAAAATGGCTGCGTCCCGGCTCGAACACCGTCCGCATCCGGGTCGGCAACCTGGTTCTCAACGCCATCAGCCAGTATAATGATTACAAGTGGAACTGGTATAAGGCTCCTGACGCAAAAGCCCTCGACGCCGGACTCTTTGGGCCGGTGACGGTTCAACGTCGGGTTACATTCAAATAATAAGTTCAGCGGTCGAGACGAAAAACCCACCCGGCTCTGCTCAGCATGAAAAACAAACATTCTGTCATCCGCATCGAGGTCAGTCCGGAATGGCGCTAAGTTAAGAGCGGTTTGGGATGTAGAAGCGGCAAGATGCGGCTTCTACATTCGCTTAACTTAGTGCCATTCCGGGCTGTCCCCTTCCTCTCGATGTTGCGCCCGCGCTCGCAGCCTCATGGGAAGCCGCTCTCCGCTCCTTTTCATTCCGTTACGCGCGGATCAGGGTGCTGAATTGGGTATTGCACCGCAAGGGAGCGCGTGTCAACCTTTCCCTATGAGCATAAAAACCGGACTGATGGGATGCGGCATGGTTGCAGGTTATGGCCATATTCCTGCCATTCTTGAGACGCGGGATCTGCAGCTGCTCGCCGTGTATGATCCGAATGAAGAATCCGCAAGGGAGATGCGGAAACGATGGAATATCCCGCTCGCGTTTAGCGATGAAACCGCATTTTTCAAGTCGGGGATCGAGGCGGTGACGATCACTTCGCCGGCACCCTGTCATTTGGCCAACGTGCTCGCCTGCGCGCGGCATCGTCTGCCTGCGCTCTGTGAAAAGCCACTCGCCATGAATGCCGCCGATGGCGGGGTGATGATCAGCGCCATGAAGAAGGCCGGGGCAACTCTGCATGCCGCCTTTTGCTATCGTTTTAGTCCTTCGGCGCTCAAGATCCGCGAGCTGGTCAGGGCAGGAGCGATCGGCGACGTGCGTTCGCTGAGGTTGATTTACAATTGGAACGTGCACGGGAAGTTCAAGCGGGAGGCGGGCGGCACGAGCGTCATCCAGCAACGCCGCGAGGACCGGATGCTCGAAGGGGGGCCGATGGTGGATTGCGGGACACACCAGATTGATCTCGCCGTGTTCTGGTTGGGCTCGAAAGTGGTTGCCTATTCCGGCCAGGGTGCCTGGGTGGAAAACTACGAGGCCCCGGATCACATGTGGCTTCACCTGGATCATGCCAATGGCGCGCACACAACGGTCGAGATCAGCTATTCCTACCACCACACTTCCCGCAATGCGCGGTCCGAGTTTGTGTATGAGCTGATCGGAACCAAAGGAGTGCTTCGCTACGACCGCGCGGCGCAAAGTTTCACCATGGAAAACGACAAAGGGAGCCACGTGTTCGATTTCCACCCCGAGAAAGATTTTTCCGGCCTGTATCGGGAATGGGCAGGGTCTCTTCTGCAGGGCGGTTCCGGGCTGCTGGCCACCGCGGAGGAAGGGCTGGACGTCGCCGACATTGCCCGCAAGGCGACGGAGGAAGTGATTCGCCGGAGAAAAATTGTGCCGTCTGCAGACTCCCTTCGTCGATAATTGCAGAGGTATAGGGGTCAGAGAAGTCGAGGACACTGCCTTTTAAACACGAGGCGAAGCCTCAGACCGGGCGAGATGCGCCGCACGCAAAACCTACCTTATAAATTTACCCTCCATCTCGCCTATTCTGAGGCTTTGCCTCGCTGGATATTTTGGCTCTGACAAACCGCTTGCAATCCCGGCCGGCTTCTGGCTCCATTCCGGTTACGGTTAGGTCAAACGACCTGAATAGTTGCCAAATTCCTTTTACGTTCCGCAATATGAAAAAACCACTCGCCGCGCTTTCACTGGCGCTCGCCGCCTCTGCCCACGCGCAAACTCAAGATGTCAGGCCGACTTGGGAGCTTGGCAAGAACGCGATCGACCCGGCCTCCATTCTGGGAAAAATCGAATGCATCGATGGTGTCGTCAAGCTCGACGGACAAAGTTCGTTTGCCATCCCTGCCTCCGCGCTTGGCGCACAGAACGACTATACGATTGAGTTCGAGCTCAGGCGTTCGCCCAACTTCAAGACGCTGCCGCGTACGGAGGGTGCCCTCCGCCTTATTTCGAACCGGGATGCAGAGGCTCATGCCGGCCTGAGCTTCCTTTATTTTCCTCCCGAATGGGACTTGAACGGAGGCATCTCGAACAGAACGGGCATTGAGATTAATGGCTATTGGAATGGTGAGTCGGCCGGCCTCGACCGCGAGGACTTCAATAAGTTTTCTCTCGTGGTAAAAGACAAGCGCCTGGCGCTGTATCGGAACGGGCTTCTGTGGGCTTTGACCGATGACATCAAGCCGACCCAGATGCCGCTGACCATCGGCGGAAAAGGCTGGCGCGGTTCGCCGCCCGCGAAGGAAGGCGAAGGGAATCCTGTCCAGGAACCCTATGAGCTACGGAATCTGAAGATCTACGATCAGGCGTTGCCACCTGCCAACTCCGACCCGAATTCGGCGGTGATGCGCAATTGCTGTGGCGACCAGTATTCCATTCAATGTGCAGTCATCAACGATCCCACTTTACCTCGCATCCTCGTCGTGGGCGACTCGATCTCCATGGGCTACCGAGGGTTTATCACCGAGCATTTCAAGGGGCGGGCCTATGTGGATTACTGGGTCGGCGGGGCGTGGTTCGACTGGACGGTCAAGGGGGACGATTTTCCTCTCCTTCGCGGGTGGAGCGGGGTCATTGCTAACGGTCCCTACGATGTGGTCACATGGAATTCGATGACGCTCCACATGTGGGCCAACAACGACGTCAAGCGAACGAGCGAGGAACGGTATCCCGCCCAGATGGCCCGCGTGCTCGACCATCTCAAAGCCGCCGCGCCGCAAACCAAGTTCATCTGGATTCGCTGTACCCCGGTGACGACTCCCGTCGAGGGGGCCCCTAACGTCCTGCGCCAGGGCGACGACAAGTGGAAAAACGACCGGATCATCCATCTCAACCAGGTCACCGACGAGATCATGGCTAAATACAGCATCCCAGAAGTGGATCTCTATGCCCTTTGTGAGAAAAATCTCGATAAGGCGTCCAAGGATGGCGTTCACTGGGGCGGGGATGCATCCAAACTGATGGCCGAGGAAATCATCAAGGAAATTGAAAAGAACCTTCCTATGACTCATAAACAAGTTCCACAACCAAACCAAAAGAAATGAAATTCCTCATCAAGAATCTTTGCCTCTCAGCATTATTCGCGGCCCGCTGCTTTGCTGCCGACCACGCCTCGATCAACCCTTCAAACTACGATCAGCCGATCCGTGTCGCATGCGTTGGCGACAGCATCACCTTTGGGTCGGGGGCGGACAAGGGGATGTCGTATCCCGACCAGTTGCAGATCCTGCTTGGCGACAAATGGGATGTGCGAAACTTCGGGGTTGGCGCACGGACTCTGCTCCAAAAGGGGGATCACCCTTACTGCAATGAGAAGGCATTCAAACAGGCTCAGGACCTCAAGCCGGATGTCGTCATCATCATGCTCGGAACGAATGACACCAAACCGGAAAACTGGATCCACATCGATGAGTTTTCCTCGGATTACAAGAGCCTGGTGAAAACCTTTCAGGATCTTAAATGCCAGCCGCGGGTTTTCGTTTGCCGTCCCTGTCCGGTGCCGCCACCGGGAAACTGGGGGATCAATGAAACGAACCTTTCCACGGAGCTCACGCAGATCGACAGCCTGGCTCGTGAAATGAAACTCGACGTCATTGATGTACATTCGGCCTTGGAAGGCAAACCGGAGCTGTTTCCAGATTACGTACATCCTAACACAGCAGGCGCAGGCGTGATTGCCAAAGCCGCCTATAAGGCCCTGACTGGCAAAGAACCCCCTGCGGAGGAAATTCGGAAGCCTGTCCCAGCTCAAGCCGAGGAGGCACGTCCGGTCTGGGAACTCGGGAAGAGCCCCATCGATCCGGCTTCGATTCAGGGCAAAATCGAATGTGTCGATGGCGTCGTCAAACTGGACGGTTTGAACTCGTTCGCCATCCCCGCCTCCGTGCTCGGCGCGCAGAATGATTACACGATCGAGTTCGAGTTGAGACGCTCCCCCAACTTCAAGACGCTGCCGCACATGGCTGGGTCACTCCGCCTGCTTTCCAACCGGGACGAAGCCGCGCATGCCGGACTCTGCCTCAATTATTTTCCGCCCGAGTGGGATTTGAACGGCGGCGTCTCCAACAGAATCGGCATTGAGGTGAACGGCTATTGGAACGGAGAGTGTGCTGGACTCCAAGGCGAGGCCTTCAATAAATATTCGATCGTGGTCAAGGATCGGCTAGCCTCCATCTACAGGAACGGGCTTCTGCAGGCGATGACGGGCGAAATCAAACCGAGCCAGCAACCGCTGGCCATCGGAGGTAATGGTTGGCGCGGCCAACTGCTCCCAAGCAAAGGCGAAGCGATCCCCGTGCCGGAGCCTTATGAGCTGCAGAGCCTGAAAATCTATGACAAGGCGTTGTCTCCAACCGGATTCGACCGGAGCGCCGAGATGATGCGCAACGTCTCCGGCGAGGGGTTTAACATGCAGCGGGCAGTCATAAAATACCCCACGCTTCCACGCATCCTCGTCATTGGGGACTCGATCTCGATGGGGTACCGCGGGTTCATCACCGAGTATTTCCGCCATAAGGCCTATGTGGACTATTGGGTCGGCGGAGGCTGGTTCGATCCGAATTCAGTCAAGGGAGAGAACTCCAAGGTGAAAAACTCTTGGACTGGGATCCTCTCCAACGGTCCTTACGACGTCATCAGCTGGAACTCGATGACGCTTCATATGTGGACGCCAGCCCAGCCAGGAAGATGCCTGGAGAGCAACCATGCCGACAACGTGTCCGAAGTCATTGAGCATATCAAAAAAACGTCTCCGGGCAGCAAGCTGATCTGGATCCGGTGCACTCCCTACACGACTGCCGTTGCCGACGGGCCAAGCGTCGTCAACGAGGCGAAGAGCGAGCGACTGGTTAAGTTCAACATGATCACCGACGAAGTGATGGTCAAATACGGGATCCCCGAGATCGACCTCTATAGCCTCTGCGAGAAGAATCTCGATAAGGCGTCCAAAGATGGGGTTCACTGGGGCGCGGAAGCCTCCAAGTTGATGGCGGATGAAATCATCAAGGAGATCGAAAAGAATCTTCCTAAGACCCATAAACAAGACAGTGCCAAATAATCATGTACGATCTATTCAGTTTGCCGGACTTTAAATTTCCCGATGGCTTCATTTGGGGCAGCGCCAGCGCGGGGCATCAGATTGAGGGGGATAACGTCAACTCGCAATATTATCACAGGGAAATAGCCCAGGATTACAAGGAGAAATCGGGGAAGGCGTGCAACCATTACGAACTGTTCCGCGAGGATGCCGACATGATTGCGGCCCTCGGCCACCAGAGCTATCGCTGCTCCCTGGAATGGAGCCGGATTGAGCCGGAGCAGGGCTGCTGGAACCCGGCGGCGCTGGATCATTACAAAGAGCTCCTGGAACGGCTGAAGGGGCATGGCATCAAAACATTTGTCACCCTCTGCCATTGGACCACTCCGCAGTGGTTTGAGGAGCTGGGTGGGTTTACTAAAAAAGAAAATATCCCGCATTTCCTCCGCTACTCCGAAAGGGCCGTCAAGTTTCTGGAGGGACTTGTGGATTTTTGGATGGTCCTCAATGAGAAGACCCATACATTGAGCGGGGCTCAGGTCGGATTTAATTCCATCCGCACGCACGCCCAGTGCTACCATCTGATCAAGAGCCTCACCAAGGCACCGGTCAGTTCGGCTCATATGGGACTGCAATGTTATCCGAACCGGTATTATGACGAGCTGGACCGGACCATGGCAGCCTATAAGGATTTCCAGACCAACGGGGTGTTTTTGCACGCGATCCAGCACGGCGAACTCATTACGCCGATGTGGGATTCCGAGGATTGTCCAGAGGCAAAAGGAGCCGTCGATTACTGGGCGATTAATATCTATACACGGGAAATTGTTGATTCACGAAGCAAAAGTCTCGCCGCGCCGCGCTTCCCGCATAAGAAGCTTCGCATGATCGACATGGATTTCTATCTGGAAGAGATGTATCCGGAGGGAACCACCGCGATCCTTGAGCGCTTTCATGATCGTCCGGTCTATATTACCGAGAACGGTTGCAGCTGCGACGATGATCGTTTCCGGATTGTCTATATCGCGCTCTACCTCTCTGCGATCCATGACGCGCTGAAACGAGGGGTTGACGTGCGGGGCTATCTCTACTGGTCGCTGATGGATAATTACGAATGGAGCTCGTTTGTGCCGCGCTTTGGGATTGTCGATGTCGATTACAAGACATTTCAGCGCACGCCCAAGCCTAGTGCCTATTTCTTCAAGGAGATCATTGAAAAGAATGGGTTCACCCAGGAGATCCTGCACAAGTATCTAAAGGAAATGCCCTCTTTGGTATGATGATGCCCTTGCACACTGAGTGAAATCCCGCTGGGAGTTTTCCAACCAAATCTGAAAACATGAAATCCATGCAAAACCCGAAACATTTCCCGGTAATTTTCTTCCTTGTGCTCGTAGCATCGGCGTCGCCGTTGTTGGCGGAGCAAGTTGCCGGTCCGGATTACGCGCCGCCGTTTGAGGTCAAACAAACGAAACGTCAGGCGCCCGTGCTTGCCGTCAAAACATTTATCGACAGCAACCAGAAAAACCAACCGGCTGAGGCAGCCTCGCTGGATGTCGGCAACAAGCGGATATCCGTCCGGGAACCGGCATTCAAAGAGCTCACCTCCAAGAGCGACAACATCGTGACGATTTTCGTGAACAACAAGCCGGTATTTGGCATCACGTTCACCGGTGGCTATGTCGGCGCGGACAAAACGCACGTCAGCTCCGTGCAGGGCTACCAACCCGAACAGGTAAAACTGATCAGCGACCCCGCCGCCCACACGGTCCGCTGGCAACGTACCTACGCGCTTCCCGGCGGAGCCGAAGGTACCTTCAGCTACCAGCTCAAGCCGATCGGCGACAGCCGGGTGGAACTGAGCTGGGATCCCGGCTGCACGGATGAGCAGATGGCGGCGAACAACATCAAGAATATCCTGATGTATCTGACCATGCCGGAATCGTATCGCAAAGCCGGGCTGGAGATCAACGGAGAGCCAATCAAACCGCAAGCTGAAGAGACGCTCAAAGCGGCTGAGGGAACAGATGTCAGCGCCTGGAAGGGGAAGCTGGAAAAGCTGACCTACAATCCTGGAAAACCGCTGGATGGATTCTCTCTGGTTTTCCCTGATGCCATCGACGGCGTGTGCAACGAGAAGTTCGCCTATGGAAGATACACCCAAGGGCTGCGCATCAGCCCGCCCGCTCGCGGGAAGCTGATCATCGATTTGGGAGAAACATCCGTTGCGAAAGCGGACGCTCCGCCCGCCGTGGAGGGGTATGATTTCTGGGCGCAGGACGCCCAGCACCGCCCGTTGCCTCCGACCCGCAACCTCTTTCCCAACCCCAGCTTTGAGCAAGGCCTGCGCTACTGGCGCTGGTGGAGCGGCGGTGCAAAATACTCCCGTTCCGAGACTCCCCGTTTTGCCATCGACACCACCGCCGGGCTGCACGGGAAAAGTGCGCTCCTGGTGAATCCGACCCAAACCGGCAGCGCCGGGCCGATGAGCTTTTCCCTGCCCGGCAGGAAGGGGCAGAGCTACACGGTGAGCTTCCACGCCAAGGCAGAAAAGACAGGAGCGGAGGCGAAGCTCGCTCTGTTCAGCACCAAGGATGGCGGCCAGTTCGACCGCGGCCACACCAACCAGACAAAAATGGAAAAACTGACGCCGGAATGGCAGCGGTTTTCGCAGACCTTTGTCTCCGACGGCGCACCGGTCGCTCTCGTTCTCGGCGTGAATAACAACGGAGGAAAAGTGTGGCTGGATGGAATCCAATACGAGGCCGGAGACAAGGCGACCGACTTCGTCAATGCACCGATGGAAGGCCGCCTTCTAACATCCAACCCCGACAACAACGTCGAGTATGGAGAAAAACTCGACGCAGCCTTTGAACTCGACGGGCAGGAAGAGACCGTGGCTAAGGTCGAGGTGACACTCTGGGACTTTTTCAAGAACACGCTTTGGCAACAGACCTTGACCGGCAAATCCGGCGAGCGGCTGGCACTTCCCTTCGACGGCTTGAAGCTGGCGAAGGGTGCCTACATCGTGCGGGTGAAATACACGGTCCCCGGCACCGAACCATATTACGATTTCTACCGGTTCACGCTCATCGACTCACTCGACGGCACGCATGCCACCAAAAACCTCTACGGTGCATTGTTTCAATCCCGGATCAGCCGCGCAGAGGACCTTTACGATTTGATGCGACGGTGTGGATTCGCCGGCTCGACCAGCTATGGACCCGGCAGGAGCGATCCGATGAATTACGAGCTCCGGAAAAAATTCAACATCACGGACTACACCCACTGTATCGCGTCCGGCTTGTGGCTGGAGCCGGGGCAAGACCGGTTCGAGGACCCGGATTATCTCTACCTGATGTCCATCGACTCCCGGATCTGGCGCCGGCCCGAACTCGCCAAACAAATCCCCATCAAGGAAGAATACACCGATGAGGATGTGCGGCGGGTGGAAGAGATCGCCTTCCGGAGCGCGAAGGCCCTGCCCGAGGGGCGGGTGTGGTCGTTCGGAACCGAGGAGGAAATCATTCTCCCTCCCCTCGTCAAGCGCCAAGACTACAAGGAATTCGCCAAACTTTCCAAGGCCGTTTACCGTGGGGTCAAGCGTGCGAATCCCGATGCTCTCGTCATGCCTTCGGGAGGCACAAGCGGATACGGAAAAATCCGGGGAAAAGATGCCATCGAAGGTTACCTCGCCGCGACCCAGGGCGAGCTCAAATGGGACGCCATCTCCATCCATCCCTATGGTACCTGTGACGGCACTCTCGGCCTGGACGATCTGGATGACAACCTCCAGATGCTCCAGGAGAGCATGGCCAAATACGGCTACGGCAAGGAAACCCCGATCTTCCTGAACGAAGGCGGCGGACAGGGTTCGATCTCCTGCTGGGGCGACGGACCCGACTGGAGCTACCGGGGCGGCCAGCCTTCTTACGACCGGGGATTGCGCGAATTCCTCCACGCCTGCAAAATGGCGCGGCAATACATCATCTGCATGAAATACTGGCCGCAGGTCGAGCATTTCAACTGCTGGCAGGATGATTACAGCGAGATCGTCGATATGAACCTGACGCCTCCTCCGGCCATGCTGGGCATCAATACGCTCGGACACCTGCTCGCCAAGCCGACGTTCCTTGCCGACATCCGCCCGGCCCCCGGCATGCGCGGCTACGCATTCAAAGATGACAAAGGCCATGGGGTCGCCGCCGTCTGGTGCACGCTCGACAACGTCGAGCTCGGCTTCGAGCGCGGCCCGGAAATGCGGGTCAAATTCCAAGGCAAGAAACCTGAGATGTTTGACCTGATGGGCAAAAGCCACCCGCTGGTTGCCGACAAGGACGGCTACGTGATCATCCGGCTCACGCCCGCGCCACTGTTCTTCCGATCCGCCTCTCCCGACAAGCTCATCGCCGCGCTGAAAGACGCGGAAGTGAGCGGCGCGGGAACTACCGTCACGACCTCGTTTCTGCCAACTCTCGACGGGAAAATCGCAGCCAAGCTGGAGAACCTGACCGGTCGCAAACAGGCCGGCGAACTCGCGGTCAACGGACAGAAGACCCCCTTCAAGTTGGAGCCGATGAAGACCGGCAGGGTGACACTCGACGAAACGGCAAAACCGGAGTTCGGAAAAATCTACCATTGGAACAACAACTACGCCCTGACGATCAACGGCAAACCGGAGCCCGACAAGTCGTGGAAGCTGGACTACTTCTACGTCCCGCGCATCAACGGCCCGCCGGACTGGGATAAGCTCCCGTCCATCCCGATCACAAATCTGTATCGCCCGATCCACAACTTGAAACAGACCCCCGGCGGGCACAAGGGTGACATCGGAGCCACCTTCAAAGCCGCCTGGGACGAAAAGAACTTCTACCTCCGCGTCGAAGCGGAAGACGATGTTTTCAATCCCAACGATGAAACATTCTGGAGTTCACCGGAGGCCCGGAAAAAGGCGCTCTACATGCTCGATGGAGCCCTGGAAGTCTACCTCGACTGCGGGGCCAACGGGCGGCTGCGCAAAGGAGGGTTGGACATGGACGACTACCGCTACGACTTCTGCGTGAACAACCCGGAAGGCAAGAGCAGCGAGGGACTCGTCAACCGGTTCCACGAAGTCTACATTGAATACGCGGGCGGCCCCGGCATGCCAAGCAAGGAAGACGCCGCCAAAGGGATCAAATGCGGGTTTGAGCGCATCTCACCCACGCGGTATGCCTACACGATCATCTTCGAGCAGAAATACATCGAGCCCCTGCATCTGCAAAAAGGAGCGGTCGCCGGATTCGGGCTTCACCTGCACGATAAGATGGACGACGGCACGCCGGGAAGCAAGGGGCTGTCCCTGGCCACCGAGCCCGGAGCGGATTGCAACGAGAAGCCGCAGCTCTGGCCGCTCATGATCCTCGCGGAACCTGTGCAGGAATAGACGTTGACTCACAAATCAAATACGAAGTAACCGATAACAAGAAAGCGATCATTATGATAAAACCAACCATCTTGCTGACAGCCTGTGCGTTTGCCTTTCCGGCCTTTGCGGATCCGCTGCCATTGCCGAACCCCGCTCCGTTGCTGAAACCCGGAAACAAGAGCGCCAATACGCCTCCGCCTGTCGGCGGAATCGATTTTTGGAACCATGACGCGACGCATGTCCCGAGCTCGCCGGTCAGAAACCTCATGCCCAACCCGAGCTTTGAGCAGGGCCTGCGTTTTTGGCGCTGGGATGGTGGCGGCGGGACCTACACCCCCTCCGCCATCGCCAAGAACGAGATCGTGAAGGAGGGCCTGTTCGGGCAGAATGCGCTGGCTTTTCACGCGGTTCCGGGAAAGTCGATCCATTCCTTCCCGATTTCGCTTGAAAACGGCAAAACCTATGTTCTGAGTTTCTACGCAAAAGCGGCAAAACCGTGCATTTTTACCGCCGCGCTTTCCAATGCCGGCCGCGAAGGAACTCTATCCGGTGCACCTTGGGGAGATATCAGCAACAAGGACGCCAAATTCCAGATCGGGACAGACTGGAAACGGTATTCTCGGTCGTTTGTTGCCGATTCGAAAGGCTTGCTCATTCATTTCTCAGCCAACGGGGAAGCCCTGCTCGACGGCGTGCAGCTTGAACCCGGGACAGAACCCACCGACTTTGTCAGCGCGCCGGTCGAAGCCGAACTCGTTACGGCCAATCCGGATAACGACCTGGTCACGGGGAGCCCGATCGAGGCAAAGTTCATTTTTTCCGGGAAGGCCGGAACCAAGGTGAAAGCCACTGCCGAGGTTTATAACACCTACCGCGAAGTCCTCGCCAGGCAAACATTCGCGGTTGCCATTGGCGCGAACGGCACGCAGACGCTGCCCCTTCCGCTCGATCCGGCGAAACTCGGAGAGGGCGTGTTTATCGTCAAACTTGAGATTCAGGAGAAAGTTCCATATTACGAATTCTACCGGTTCTCGATCATGAAGCCGCTCGCCAACATCCATCCGACCAAGAACATTTTTGGCACGCTGTTCACCTGGGGACGCATCCCGCGCGGTGAAGATTGCGCCCGGAAGCTGATGGAATGGGGCTGGGGCAGCACCTCGTGGTTCAACGTTGACGATGCCAAGAAGCCGCTCATGGCCGAGCTGATGCGCAAATATAAATTTGCCAACATGCAGACATCAATCGGACAGGGCCTCTTCTCCAAGCAGAAAGAGCTTTGGAAGACGGTCTATGGCATGGATAAGGTGCCGCCGGAACTGGAGGCGTCCGTTGAAGAGGAAGCCTGTAACGTGCTGAAGGAGGTCCCGGTTGACATGATGCCGTATGTTGCGTTCGGAAACGAAGAGGAAGGCCAGCGTCTTCCCGTCACCGGGCAATATGACGAATACTTCAAATGGCAGCACGCGCTCGCCCGTGGTGCGAAGCGCGCCAATCCCCAGTTCAAGATCACGCCGACCTCGGGAACCACAAGCCTCACCGACGAAAAACTTGTCGCCTACGAAGGGTATTTGAAAGCCGCTCAGAACAAGGGCTTCAAGTATGACGCGGTCTCGCTCCACCCATACGGGATCATCGACGGCGGCACCCTCGGCGGCGGGGATATGAACGTGATGGCCCCGAAACTGATCTCGCTGATGGAAAAATACGGCTACGGGAAGGAAACGCCGATCTTCTTTACGGAGTGTTTCAATATCCCGGAAACGCATGTCCCGGAATGGGGTGCCGACCGCAGCTACGACGCCTATCAGAGCGGAAAACCGACGTATGACCTCGGCAACCGCGAGTTTATGCAGGCGGCGACGGTCGCCCGCCTCTATATCCACTGCCTGAAATTCTGGCCGCAGGTCCAGAGCGCCAATATCTGGATGACCGAGCCGTTCCTGGATACCCAACTTACTCCGCTGATGGTCTGCAAGGCGGTCAATACGCTTGGCCATCTCATGCCGGAAGTCACCTGGAAAGCCGATGTCATGCCGGATGTCGGCGTCCGCGGGTTCGTCTTTTCCCTAAAGGACGGTTCCGCGATCGCACCGATCTGGTGCATCAATCCGGATGTCGATAATGCGGTTGCGAAGGGCATTGTGCTCAGCACGAAGTTCTCCCAGCCTGTCGAGTTCTATGACATGATGGGGAACCGGCGCATCGCATCGGTTGACAAGAACGGTCTGACCGCCATCCAGCTCACGCCGGCGCCGTTGTATCTCAAGGCGAAGGATGCGGACCTTCTGGCAAAAGAACTCATGCAGGCCAAGGCCGGGAACTCCGCTCTCGCGGTCGCGGTGTCGTTCCTCCCGCAGGAAGACGGGACCGTAATGACCCGCATCAAGAACCTCACCGGCATCGAGCGCACCGGCAGAGTCGTGGTCGATGGGCGGACCCTCTCCTACAAGGTCGCTCCGTCGGGCGAACAGACCATGCCCATTCCGGGCGGTGACAAGCCTCCAGTCGTTGGAAAGATGTATAAGTGGGATACGCAATACCAGGTCCTGCCGGACAACGCTCCCGAAACGGATCGGACATGGAAGATGGATTATTTCTACATTCCCAAGGTCACCACTGCGGAACCCGACTGGGCCAAGATCCCAGTCTTCCCCATCACAAACCGGCATGAGGTCAAAGGAGGCACGATCATCAAGCCCGGAGATCATGAAGCCCAGTATCAGATCGCGTGGGGGAATGGAAAAATCTATCTGAAAGTGGACGTCGTGGATGACAACTTCTGCTTTGCGCCCAGTCTGGCAAACTTGGTCGGCAATCCGGCGCTGTGGAATGCCGACGGCTGTCTGGAGCTCTATTTCGATACCGGCGGAAACGGCCGAAGCAATCTCAAAAAAGGATTCGACCTGGACGATTACCGTTTTGACTTCGCAGTCGCCAACGACGGCAAGGACGGACCCGCACGCGTTTACCGGATGAGGGAGGCGTTCCACCAGTTTGCCGACGGCTTGAACATGCCGACCAAACAGGAATCCGCCGAGAAAATCGGAGCCGATTTCCGCCGCACCGAAAAGGGGTATTCCTATACGATCACGATAGCGGAACGCTACCTGATGCCGGCGGTTTTGAAGAAAGGCAGCGTATTGGGATTTGCGCTCTATCTGCATGACCATGACGCGCCCAACTTCAAGAATCACAAGGGGCTTTCCACGGCGACCGAGCCCGGCACCCATGCGGACTATAATCCGCATCTCTGGCCGCTCATGATCCTCGCAGAATGAGAAAATGAGCTTTCCGAAAAAGCCAGGAAACATTCCGAATGAAAGCTCATCAACTTTAAGAAGTCCTTAATATACCTATGAATAACGATATGTCGGCTACCCGGATTGCCTCGTTGAAACCCAAGCCTGCCACCATTGCTTTTGCGGAGCAGTTTGTAAGTGGCGACCGGATTCCGGGCGATCAATATATTCTGTTCGGCGCGGGGTCGCCCCCGGCCAGCGAGCCGGCTAATACCGCCAGCCGCGCCGATGTTGAGCGCCTCACTGATTTCAGCGTCTCCTGGAGGAATTGTCTCAACCCGATCCGCCCCGTGCATTCGGGCGAAGGCACGAACCAGTTTGCTCCTGTCCTTCTGCCGGACGGTTCCACCGTCGAGACCGGCTGCCTGATCTGCGAGGGTGCGAACTCCGAAGGCGACACCGACTTCCTGAATTTTCGGATCACGAATTCAACGGTCACATCCTTTGCTGTATGGATTCTCGACAGCACGCGCGGCAGAAATTTTCATGCGAACACCCACTTGTCGCTTCGCGTCAACAACGGCACGCCAGTCCGCCATACGACAATCCAGAAGGACTTCGCTTGCGAATGCACCAAGTTCGTTATCGAGAACGCTACGATCTCGGACATCTTTACCCTCGCCATCCGCAGCGACAGCCAAGGGCCTCGGGCTCTCTCCGGCCTCGCGTTCGCGGTCATTGCCGATCCGCTTCAAGTCGGGAAGAAGCCGGTTGAGACCCAGATGCGCGGGTGGATCGATTTCAATAAGAATGGCGTCCGCGACATTTACGAAGATCCCACGCAACCGATTGAGAAGCGGGTGGACGATCTCCTGAGCCGGATGACTTTGGAAGAGAAGGCCGGGCAACTTAACTTATTTTATACAGGGAATCAGATTGATAAGTTTCCCGGCATTTTCCCGGACATCCGTGCCGGCAAGATCAGCTCGTTTATCTGGTCGATCATGGGTCCAAGCTTGCGCAACCAGTGGATGATGGGGTCAGCCAGCCTGCGAAACCAACTGCAGCGTGTCGCCGTGCAGGAATCCCGTCTTGGAATTCCGATCCTGTTTGGCCATGACATCATCCATGGTGCCAGCACCGTGTTCCCGAGCGCCATCGGGTTGGCCTGCTCCTTTGAGCCGCAGCTTTTCGAGCGCGCCCAGACCATTGCCGCCCGCGAGGCCAGGGCCGAAGGGATTGACTGGGTTTTCGCGCCGATGTGCGACCTGGCGCGCGATCCGCGCTGGGGTCGCGTCGTCGAAACCTGCGGTGAAGATCCTTTCTTGGCTGCGCTCTGCAATGCGGCCCAGGTCCGGGGGCTCCAGGGCGACGACTTCTCGGCCAAGGACAAAGTCGCGGCCTGCCTCAAGCATTATGTCGGCTACAGCGCCGTCACTGGCGGACGCGACAAGAACGGCACCGACCTCGATGAGTGGAGCCTGCAAAACATGCATCTCCCGCCATTCCGTTCTGGGATCGAAGCCGGCGCCATGACGGTCATGAGCGCCTTTAATGAGATTGACGGCATTCCGGCGGTGGCAAGCCACCATGCCCAGAATGAAATCCTCCGCGGCCAATTAAAATTCAACGGCTTTGTCGTCAGCGATTGGGGTGCCGTCGGCCAATTGCTTGCATGGGGCTACGCAAAGGACCTTAAGGATGCCTCTTTCCTCGCCTTCCCCGCTGGCAATGACATGGACATGTGTTCCAAGGCATATGTCAAGCATCTGCCGTCCTTGGTGGGGGAGGGGAAGGTTTCCCTGGAGGTTCTTGATGAAGCGGTGCGGCGCGTGCTGCGCGTCAAATTTCAGCTTGGGCTTTTCGACCAGCCCTACACCGATGAAGCGGCGAGCGCGCCCGCGCAACTGCTCCCGGATGCGATCGCCATCGCCCGCGAGTGCGTGACAAAATCCGTCGTCCTCCTCAAAAACGAAGGTGGGATATTGCCGATTTCAGAAGGAATCAAAAAAATCGCATTGATCGGGCCGCTGGGCGACGACGCCAAGGAAATGCTCGGCACCTGGAACGGCTACGGCGAATGGGCCGTCTCGCTCGCGACCGGGCTGAAGACGAGGTTCGCCAACGCCTCGATCGCCGTGGTGAAAGGTTGTGCCCTCAGCACCACTCCACGCATCATGACCCTGCAGGATGGCAGCGTCGTTCCTGACGACACTGCTCCGCCGGAAAACGACGACCTGTCGATCCCCGAGGCGCTTGCCGCCGCGCAGGACGCAGACCTGGTGATCATGGCCGTCGGTGAACCAAGGGGTTGGACGGGCGAGGGCGGGTCGCGAATGTCCTTGTCGCTCGCTGGCAACCAGCAGGCGCTTTTCGATGCTGTTGCCGCCGCTGGAAAGCCGATCGTTTCCATCGTTTTCAGCGGGCGTCCGCTCGTGCTACCTGAGCTCTGGAAAGCGTCGGCTGCCGTTCTCTATGCGTGGCAGCCAGGCTGCCAGGCAGGTCCAGGCTTGGCCGATCTCCTCGCCGGAGACGTTTCGCCGAGCGCCCGGCTGAGCATGTCGGTTCCGCACGACATCGGACAAGTTCCGATCTACTACAACCACTACCGCACCGGGTTGGTAAACAATGACGCCCTGACTTTCCGCGACTCGGGCATCAAACAGGCGAAATTCTGTTTCGGGTATGGACTGACCTATACCCAATTCGAATACGGCGAAGTTCGCATCGTTGCAGCGGCAGAGGGCAAGGCTGCAGAGGCCGTGGCGACGGTCACCAATGTGGGATCGCGTGCGGGCGAGGAAGTGGTTCAGCTCTATATCGGCCAGTGCTACTGCCATGAGGGCGTCAGGCCCTGGCAGGAGCTCCGGGGGTTCAAGCGCGTCGCGCTCAATCCCGGTGAGACGTCCGACGTCCGCTTTCCGCTCAGCGACGAGGTCCTCGGGTATTTCGACCGCAAGGGTGAGTTCAAGGTCGATGCCAGCGCGTTCCAGGTCTGGATCGCGCCGCATGCGCACACCGGGACGCCGGCGACCTACACGACGGATCTGACTCCCAAATTGGCAGACACCGAAAACGCAGCCACGTCTGAGCAGGAACCGAGCGACGGCGGCTGCGACTGCCGCTCGTGGCGTATTGTCAGCTTCAGCTTCGACAGCCCCTACAACAACAATGGCGAAGCCGGCGTCGGGAAGCTCCTCGACAACAACCCCGGCACCTACTGGCAAACCTATCACCAGGACAAGAAAGTCAGCGCCCCGCCGCACGAAGTCGTCTTCGACATGGGCCGCGAATTTATGGTTTCCGCGCTGACCATGACCCCCCGCCTCATCAGCGAATACTTTAATAACGACACCTCCGGAATGCCGGACCGCTGCGAGTTCCATCTGAGCCTCGATGGGCAGGAGTGGACGTTGGCGGCCAAAGGCGAATTTCCCGACATTAAAGTTGACCCCTGCGTACAATTCGTTCATCTGGACGCGCCGATCAAGGCGCGGTTCCTGCGCTTCGTGGCAACCCACGTCGTGGACGACATGCCTTACATCGTGGTAGCTGGCATTGGCGCCATGGAACAAAGCAGTTAAACCATGGAAAATCTGCACCATGTCGAGCCGACGATCATTGATGGAGCCGCCCGTGGTAACGCCGTGGGCATGGGAAAGCGGCGATGCATTCCACCTCAGCAAACGTTTCAAGTCGAGCATGAGCGAGTCGACCAGCAAAGGGGCTGCGAAAAAGAAAATACGAGAAAGCAAAAATGGTTTTGTCAAATATCTTTAACTGACCCCTTATTTTGCCCATGATCTTGCACTCAACCAAATATTCATTCTATTCTATGAAACTTCTCCCGTTCCTTGCCATTCTCGCCCTCGCCACCGGAAGCGTGGCGTTTGCCCAAACCTCACCCGTTTCCCGCGTCACCCCACCGGCGCAAGAAGGACTGGCTATTCAATCCAACGAAACCTTGGCGTTTCTGGGTGACTCCATCACGCGGAACGGGGCCGCAATGCCCGGCGGCTATGTCTGCTTGGTAATCAGTGGCCTGCAAGCCAACGGGATCACTGTCACCCCATATCCCGCTGGCATCGGCGGCCACAAGTCCAACCAAATGCTCGAGCGGCTTGACGCGGACGTGCTGAGCAAGAAGCCGACCTGGATGACCTTGAGCTGCGGCGTCAACGACGTGTGGGCGGGCGATAGAGGCATCCCGCTCGATCAATACAAAGTGAACATGACCGCCATCGTCGACCAAGCGCAGGCAGCGGGCGTGAAAGTCATGATCCTGACCGCCACGATGATTGGAGAGCAACCGGCCAACCCCAACAATGTGAAGATTGCGACCTACAACGATTTCCTGCGGCAGCTGGCCAAGGAAAAACGTTGTTTGCTGGCCGACTTGAGCGCCGACATGTTCGCCGCGCTCAACCCCGAGATCAAAGACCGCAACCAACTCACCGTCGACGGCGTGCATATGAATCCCGTGGGCGATCAAATCATGGCGACCGGAGTTCTGCGCGCTTTCGGGATGAATGAGAGCCAGCTTCTAAGGGCCCGGAATTACTGGATCGCCATGCCGGAGATCGCTTGCAAAGTCGACGCCAAGGGTGGCGTGACCTTCGGCCAATACCAGCAATTGCGTGAAATGGCCGCCAAGCAAAACCGCTCCATCGAGGATTTGGCCAGCGAGCAACTCACCAAGGCATTGGAGAAGTTGGTGCCGCCCCAAGCGACAGTAAAGCAATAAACCTTACCCTTGTTATCATCGATGAAAAAAACACTGCCCGCCGCACTCGCGCTGATGCTTGCAGCCTCCGCCTACTCTCAAAATCAAGATCCTCAGCCGACTTGGGAACTCGGCAAGAACGCCATCGATCCCACCTGGATTCAGGGGAAAATCGAATGCGTTGACGGGATCGTCAAACTCGACGGCCAAAACGCGTTCGCGATCCCTGCGACGGCACTCGGTGCCCAGAACGACTACACGATCGAGTTTGAACTGAAACGGGCACCCGATGCCAAAGGCGGCATCTCGGTCTTCTCGAACACCGACGCCCAGAACAAGGGCGGAATCGAATTCAAATATTTTCCGCCACCGTATAATGCTATCAAACTTTATATCAACGCCAACGAAACCGTCGAACAGCGGGGCTTTCTCGGCGAGAAGTTTGATAAGGTTACCCTTGTGGTCAAGGATCGAAAACTGACATTATTCCGGAACGGCCTCATCCTTGCCATGACCGGGGAGGTAAAACCCAGCGCTCTACCGATCACCTTCGGCTGCCTTCAAAAAGATGCGACCACGCCCTACGAAGTCGGCCACATCAAGCTCTACGATACGGCGATCTTCCCCAGCGGCTTCGACCAAAATGCCGACCGGATGCGGTTCTACAGCGGAGATCAATACACCATGCAAAGGGTGGAATTGAAAGACCCCACGCTGCCGCGCATCCTGGTGGTGGGCGATTCGATCTCCATGGGATATCGCGGGTTCATCACCGAGCATTTTAAGGGTCGCGCTTACGTTGACTATTGGGTGGGGGGCGGGTGGTTTGAGTTCGACATTAAAGGGGACAATTTTCCCGGCCTGCGTGCATGGGACGGTGTCCTCTCCAACGGGCCTTACGATGTCGTTACCTGGAATGCAAGCACGCTTCACATGTGGAATGGCTCGCCGGGAAGATGTACTGAGGAAAAATATCCGGCCAGCATGACCAAGGTGGTCGAACACCTGCAGAACGCCGTCCCCGCTACCAAGTTCATCTGGATAAGATGCACCCCTTGGCGAACCACGCCGGACACTGGCAGGCCAATGTTTCTTAAAGAGAAAAACGACCCGATCATCCGGCTCAACAAACTGACCGACGAGATCATGGTGAAACACGGCATCCCCGAAGTGGATCTTTACGCACTGTGCGAGAGGAAGTTCGATACGATTCCCGAGGGAAGCAAGGACTCGGTTCACTGGCCCAAGGAGGTCTGCGGCCAGATGGCAGACGAGATCATCAAAGAAATCGAAAAGGTCCTTCCTGAAAAGCATGGGGAGATGCTCGGCAACCAGAAATAAATAAGAACAACCATGAAAGTCTTTCTGTTGGCGGGCCAATCAAACATGCAGGGGTTCGGTGAAATTGCCGGGCACCCGGTTCTGCACGATCCGCGCATCTTCAATCTGGCGACAGGCAACGCTGAAGTCGCCGTTGAGCCGCTTCATCACTGGGCTGAACATCCCTATATGCCGGATGGAATCGGGCTTGGGCTGGCCATGCCGTTTGCACTTGAGATATTAAAAGCCTATCCAGACATCCGGATTGGTTTCATCCCTGCCGCACGCGGCGGATCCTCGCTTGACCAGTGGCAGCCGGGAAACGAGAACTTCGAACGGGCGATGTGGCTTTTCGAGCGGGCTGCAAAAAACCATCCGGACGTTGAGGTCGGAGGGATTTTATGGCACCAGGGCGAAAGCGACTCGGGAACGGCCGAAACCGCCACGACCTATAGCGAGCGATTTCTGAGGACCATCAACGGGTTTAGGGAAAGGCTGGGCGCGCCAGGCGCGCCCGTCGTCGCCGGGGAGCTCGGACGTTCATTGTTATTTAATCCGCATTGCCGTGAATGTGCTACGGTCGTCAGCCAGACAAAGGCGGCGATCACTTCGCTGAAAAATGCGGCATTCGCGACCAGTGAGGATCTGGTCTGCGAAGGAGTGCATTTCAATACGGAAGCCATTCGCTCCTTCGGCCTGCGCTATGCGGAGGCTTATTTGAATATTTTTACTATTATTTCATGAATCCTATTAAACTCTGGCAGAAAGATCGGTTTGGAATGTTCATTCACTGGGGCATCTACTCGATGATTGGCATTAACGAGTGGTGCCGGCTCCGGGAACGGATTTCTGAGGAGGACTACCAGTTCCTCATCGACCATTTCGACCCGGATCTCTTTGACCCGGCCGAATGGGCGAAATCAGCCAAGAAGGCAGGCATGAAATACGTGGTGTTTACGACCAAGCACCATGACGGCTTCTGCATGTGGGACTCCAAGTTCACCGACTATAAGGTGACGAACTCTCCTGCGGGCCGCGACCTGCTCAAAGAGATCGTCGCCGCATTCCGCGCCGAGGGGATCAAGATCGGGCTTTATTATTCCATCAACGACTGGCACCACCCGGACTACCTGATCACAGAAGGGTCCAACCACGCGCTGGATCACCTCCCGCCCGAAGAGATTGCCAAGCTGAACGAGGGGCGCGACATGAAGCGATACGCCAAATACATGCGCGATCAGGTCCGCGAACTTCTCACGGAATTCGGCGAGATCGTGGAGTTCTGGTTTGATGTCAGCGGGAAAATCTGTCCGGTCGCCTGCGAATCGGCGGAGATGCTGAAGATGATCCGCTCGCTTCAGCCGGATGTCATCCTGAACAACCGGCTTTCGATCCCGAACTCCCACGACATCCTCACCCCCGAGGGCTATGTGCGGGATTCCGATTGTGTAGACGAAAAGGGTAACAGCGTGCCGTGGGAGGGATGCCATTGCCTCACGGCGGCATGGGGGTACAACCGCGATGAGAAATCATATTTTAAAACGCCTTTCCGCTGCCTGGAAATCCTCATCACCCAGACGAGCATGAACGGAAATACCCTGATGAACATCGGGCCAACCAGCCGCGGGTATATCTGTGACCGCGAGGTCGAAATCCTCGAGTATTACGCCCATTGGATGAAGCACAACTCGCGCTCGATCTACGGCTGCGGAGCGCCTCCCAAGGAACTTCCGCCGCCTCCTGCCGATTGCCGCTACACCTACAACAGCGAGCTCAACCGGCTCTATGTCCACCTGATGCGCTGGCCCACCGGGACGCTCGTCCTCCATGGCCTTGCAGGCAAAGTCAAATACGCCCAACTCCTTTGCGACGGCACCCGCATGACGCTCGTCCAGGGAGAAAACTGGAGCAACGAGAACCTCAACCCGCGAATTCCGGCCGATGCGATCGGCCTGCGCCTGATGACAGCACCCGAGAACATGCCGATCCCGGTCATCGAATGCTTTTTGAACGCTGAGCCGGAAAAGCAACTCGTTTGAGTTCGTGCCATCATTTCAATAACAAAAACTCCAAATAGCATCCCCATGTCGGATACAAACCATGAAGTCGCAGCCAAGCAGCACGAGATGATCGGCAATATGTTTTGCGATCCCCGCCCGGTAAAAGCCGAAACGTTCAGCTATGCGGATCTCGTCGGTCGCTTGACTGACCTCAAAGCGCTTGCAACCCCGCCGTCAGACGGAGAAAAATGCGCCCTTGCCTCCAGCACTGACCGCAGGAGCCAATACGATGCGACAAATGACCAATACATCGACTGGGGGGCAAATGGGGACGGTACCGGCATCATCCGGATGGAAGGTGACAACGCGGTGATGGCTGATATTCAGGGGCCGGGCTGCATTTGGCGAATCTGGTCGGCTCGGCTTCTGAACGGTCACGTAAAGATTTATCTGGATGGGAACACCTCTCCCGCAGTGGACTTGCCCTTCACCGCTTACTTTGACGGCACCCAGGAGCCGTTCAATCGCCCGGCTTTGGTGTACACAACGAACGCCGAAGGATGGAATAACTACACGCCGATCCCATTTCAAAAGTCGTGCAAGATCGTCGCTGAAAAAGATTGGGGCGACTATTACCACTTTAATTACACCCAATTTCCGCCCAATACCGTCGTCCCAACCTTCCAACTTCCGCTCTCTCCAGCGGATACAGACGCTCTCGACCACGCGAATGATCTCCTCCTTTATTCTGGCCAGAACCCAAACCTGAAATCCCCAACGGATGAAGTGATCCGTCAACACATCACGGCGGAACCCGGAAAATCAACCGTAGTTTATGATGGCGTCGGCGCTGGCGCGATCACCGGACTCCGGGTTAAGTTCGACCTTCCGACCGATATCGTGGTGCAGCGGGCTCTGCTACGGCAGCTGGCCTTGCGAATCACCTGGGACAACAAAAGTCAGCCTGCGGTCTGGTCTCCGCTGGGCGATTATTTTGGGACTCCAGCCGGTGCCGTTCCGTTCGACAGTTTGCCTACGGGATTGGGCAAGGATGGTTATTGGTACAGCTATTGGTATATGCCATTTGGAACTCATGCCGCTGTGAGCATCGATAACGATGGGGCGACTGCCTTGCCAATGGATTGGGAGATCACTCGTTCGCAATTAACTCAAGATCCTGATAGACTGCTCCGCTTCCACGCCAAATGGCATCGTGATGCCTTTTTGCCGGAACGTGCTGATCGGAACCCCGACTGGACTCTGCTCACAACCCAAGGAAAAGGCCGCTTTGTCGGCACCCAACTCCATATCTATAATGCACGCGGCGAATGGTGGGGGGAAGGGGATGAGAAATTCTTCGTCGATGGAGAGAAGTTTCCCTCCACGTTTGGCACCGGTTCGGAAGACTATTTCGGATATGCCTGGGGGAATCCGGAACTCTTTTCCAAACCGTTCCACGGCCAGCCGTATAAGGAATATGACATTTCTAAATTCCGATGTCCTTGCAGAGATGGCGGTCATGTCTCAAATTTCCGCTGGCATATCACCGATAATGTTCCCTTCCAAACCAGCTTCGAGGGAGCCATTGAAAAATACGTCACGAACGATCGCAGTACCTTCTATGCGGCCGTGGCTTATTGGTATCTCGATCCTGCGGAGACTGACCCGTATCCCATCGTTCCTGTGAGCGAGCGGGTCGGGTATTGTGTCCGCCCACCGGTTTATCATGCGGTGGGAGTGATCGAGGCCGCAGAGCTCACATGGCTCAACCCCACAAGATGCTCTGACCCGGCAGCTCCGAATAGAGGCACCGCCGATATTTATGGAGGGGCAGGCTGGGATCTACCAAGTGATGTCGCCAGCAACGACTCCTTCCGTAGGGTTATGATTAAAGATATCGGATCGAAAGTGGAATTTAGTGGCCTCAAAGTTGAGAAGGCAGGGGAATACAATCTTAACGCCCGAATTTTCAAGATTGCGCAGTCGGGGATTTACCAGTTTTCAGTCGACGGCATTCTCGTTGGAAATCCTGTGGACCTCTATGCTGCCAGAGGCATTCAGGAAAGCGCGATGTCCTCAGATACCATCGTTGAGATCGGCAAGGTTGATCTTGCCGCCGGGGATCATGTCCTGACGATCGTGCTCGTCGGCAACCATGCGAATGCCAAGGCCGAGCGGTTTGGTCGTTTTGAATTCTGTCTGGATTACGTCAAGCTGGAGCCTGCCAGTAATCCGGCATTTCCCTAGCGGAATAACCTGCGGCATTCTATTCCGCCCCCCATTTTCCATTCTCTATGAATAAACCACTCCTGCTTTCTGCGGCCTCATTTTTAGTCGGCGCCATCTTGTCCCTAGCCCATCTTCTACAGTTTGAAAAACGGAGGAGTTGACGGTCAACGGATTGCAAA
>JBAXXD010000028.1:0-38488 GCA_037128135.1 Verrucomicrobiia bacterium | reverse complement strand
GTTCCGGGCCGGATGGTCGGGCGGGGTGTTGAGCGCGTCGAAGCAATGCCATTCGCTCTCGATGTCGGGCCCGTCGGCGATCGCGAATCCCATCCGCCGGAAACACCGCACCGCGCGATCCATCAACTGCGTGAGCGGATGGATCGTCCCCTGGCCCGCGCAGGTGCCGGGCAGCGTCAGGTCGAGCGCCGCAGCAGCGGTCGCATCGGCCTCCTCGAGCAGGCGGATCTCCCGCGCCTCGAGGGCGGAGGTCACGGCCTGCCGCAGGTCGTTGAGCCATTTCCCGAACTGCGGGCGTTTCTCCTTCGCGACATCGCGCATCCCCTCGCTGAGAGCGGTCACCGCGCCGCTCTTCCCGAGGAAGCGCACGCGCGCCGCATCGAGCGTCACGCGGTCGGATGCCGCCGCGATCGCAGCCAGCGCCTCGCCGCGGAGGACTTCGATTTGTTGCTCCATAGATTAATCCGTGGCATGGGCATCCTGCCCATGCGAAGAAGTCCGGCAACGCATGGGCAGGATGCCCATGCCACGACTCAAGGGCTTGGCTCCGCCTTCGTGCTGATGGTTTTTTCTCCTCATCGCTCCATCAAATCTTCGGTTGAAAAATCAGCCCATGGGTCGCGGCACAGGACGTTTGCCCATGCCGCGATCAAGGTTTGAAATCAGGCTGCCTTTTGTTTGGCGGTCTTCTTCGTCTCCAGCGCGGCTTGGGCCTTTGCGGCAATTTGCGCAAAAACCGCCTCGTCATGGATCGCGATATCCGAAAGCACCTTCCGGTCGATCAGGATGTTCGCGGCCTTCAGGCCCTCGATGAACCGGCTGTAGGTCAGTCCCTGGGCGCGGACCGCCGCACTGAGGCGGGTAATCCAAAGCGCGCGGAAATTCCGCTTGCGGGTCTTCCGGTCGCGGTAGGCCCAGTATTTTCCCTTCATCTGCGCGTCTTTCGCGTAGCGGAAGAGTTTCGATCGGCGTCCGCGGTATCCCTTCGATGCGTCGATGACGCGTTTCCGGCGGGCGCGGCTGGCGGGAGCATTGGTTGCTCTTGGCATGTGTTTTCACCCCTTGCGGGGTCTCCTTGGAGCGGCTGTTCGTTTCGTTGTGATCCCCGGACTCGCCGGCTCCGTTATCCCGGGATTAACTCCCGGGCAGTCCGTGGGATCGAAATTTTTCGTTCAGTGGCTGAACGGGAGGCAGGCCTTGATCCGGGCGGTGTCCGAGGAATGGACGAGCGTGGACTTCGCCATCTTGCGTTTCCGCTTGGCGCTCTTGCTGGCGAGAAGGTGGCGGCGGCTGGCTTTGGCACGAACGATCTTGCCGGTGCCGGTGATTTTGAACCGCTTGGCCACGGACTTGCGGGTTTTGCTGCGGGCGATGGATTTTGGCATGAGAAAAGGGTGAAACAATATCAGCCGAAACCCGCATGGCAATCACAAAATCGGGAAATGTCATCGCGATTGAACGGGAGCGCGGGCTGTGGTAGGGATGTGTGCTTGCAAACCGCGAATGCCATGTCTGCGGGTCGAAGGTTTCTTTTTGTTGCCGCTGTTCTTGCGGCCGGATGGCCGGCGGCGGTTCTCACCGGCTGCAAGGATCGGACGCCGCGGGCGCAGCCGCAGGAGCAGCCGGAAGCCGAGAGCCCTCCTCCCCGGCGGGTTCGCGAACCGGCTGTTGCCGGGCTGTTTTATCCGAAGGATCCGGCGGATTTGTCCGGGGCGCTCGACGGGCTGCTGGCAGGCGCGAAACCGCAAACGATCGAAGGCGATCTGCGCGCGCTGATCTGTCCGCACGCCGGCTATCCGTTCTCCGGGCCGGTGGCGGCGTCGGCCTACCGGCTGCTGGCGGGGCGGGAATATCAGACCGTCGTGCTGCTCGGGGTGAGCCACTATGCGGCGTTTGCGGGGGCCTCGGTGGCCGATGCGGAGATCTACCGCACGCCGCTCGGAGATGTGCCGGTTTCCCCGAAGGCGGGGCAGCTCGCGAAAGAAAAACCGTTTGTCTTGGAGCCGCGCTGTCGGGTGCAGCGTCCGCCTTGGTCGGCGCAGGCTTCGCACGCCCTGCCGCCCGAGGGCGGGGACACGCCGGAAACCTGGGAGCACTCCGCGGAGGTGCAGGTGCCGTTCCTCCAAAAAACGCTCGCGAATTTTCAACTCGTGCCCGTTGTGATCGGCGAAGCGGATCCCGAGGAGATGGCGCGGGTGCTGGCCGGGCTGCTCGACGACTCGACGCTGGTTGTGGCGAGCAGCGACCTGAGCCACTACCACCCGTATGATCAGGCGCGCGAGCTCGACGCCCGGTGCGTGCGGGCGATCTGCGATCTGGATGTCGGGGAAATGAAATCGCAGGAGGCCTGCGGCCGGGCACCCGTTCTGACCCTCCTGTATCTGGCCCGTCAGATGGGCTGGAAGGCGAAGCTGCTCGACTGCCGGAACAGCGGTGACATCGCGGGCAACAAGGACGGCGTGGTCGGCTATGCCTCCGTCGCCTTCTACTCCCCTCACCCGCAGGGCTTCACCGACGGCGAGCGCGGCCAGCTCCTTGCGCTGGCCCGGCAGTCATTAAAAAATGCCGTATCCCAAGACGGCGGGCCCGGCATCTCCCCGAACAGCTTCCCCGCGAAGTTCGCGGAGAAGAAAGGCTGCTTCGTCACGCTCACCGAGCGCGGGCAGTTGCGCGGGTGCATCGGGCACATCCTTCCGCAGGAGCCGCTGTCCCGCGCCATCGCGGACAATGCCGCCAAGGCCGCGCTGCACGACCCGCGGTTCGATCCGGTGCAGCCCGGCGAGCTGGACAAAATCGGAATCGAAATCAGCGTCCTGACCGAGCCGGCGGCGCTGGCTTTCCAATCCCCGGACGACCTGCTCGGCAAGCTGCGTCCGCATCGCGACGGCGTCGTGCTCAAGATCGGCGACCGGATCGCCACGTATCTCCCGCAGGTCTGGTCGCAGATTCCCAACCGGGCGGATTTTCTCGACTCCCTTTCCCAAAAAGCCGGCTGCGCCCGGGCCGACTGGCGGAATCCGGGCGCCGAGGTTTACGTTTATCAAGTGGAGTCGTTCAGTGAACCGGACAGATAGCTCCATGGAAAAAAGTGCCCTGCATGCGCGCGAAAGATTTCTCGTTCTTCTGATGATCGGGGCGGTGGGCGCCTCGAGCGTGATGGCGCAACTGGCGCTGATGCGGGAGATGCTGGGGACGTTCAGCGGAAACGAGATGGTGCTCGGAATCATTCTCGGCAACTGGCTGCTGCTCACCGGGGCCGGCACGTGGCTGGGAAGAACGGCGGGGCGGCTGGCAAATCCCCGGGGCCTTCTGCCCGCCGGACTCGCTCTCATGGCCGTTGTTCCGCCCGCGCAGGTCTTTTTCCTGCGGGCATTTCACAACGACATTTTCCTCCGCGGCGCGGCGGTCGGGATCACCGGGACCGTGGCCGGAAGCTTTGTGCTGCTGCTTCCGTTTTGTGTTTTGTCGGGCTATCTGCTGACGCTGGCGTCCTCGATCCTGGCACCGGGCGAGGGCTCCACGGCCATCGGGCGCGTCTACATTGCCGACAGCCTCGGCAGCATCGCGGGCGGCGCGGTTTTCAGCTTTGTTCTCATCCGGTTCTTCGACCATTTCGCCATCCTCTGCTTTCCCGCCCTGCTCGGCCTCGCACTGGCCGGGATTTCCGCGGCCGTGTTCGGGAACAGGATTCTTTCGGGAGTCATTTTGGCCGCGGCAGCCGGGCTGGCGGCCTGGGTTCTGCGCTGCGATGCGGACGCGCTTTCCACGGCGCTGGAATACCCGCGGCAGAAAATCGTGTTCCGGGGCAGCTCGCCCTATGGGAAACTTCTGGTCGCGGAAGCCGGCGGCCAGCTCACCTTCATCGAGAACGGCCTGCCGCTCTTCTCGACAAACAACGCCGGGGAAATCGAGGAGACCGTGCATTACGCGATGGCCCAGCGGCCCGGCGCGCGCCATGTCCTGCTCGTGTCGGGCGGCGTCGCGGGAACGGCGCGGGAGATCCTCAAATACGGCGTCTCCCAGGTCACCTATGTCGAGCTCGATCCGCTCGTCCTCGCGGCCGGGCGCGAGGTTCTGCCCGGAAATCTCGACGACCCGCGCATCCGGGTCGCCAACACCGACGGGCGGCTTTTTATCCGGCAGACGGACGAGCAGTTCGACGTGGTGATCGTGGATGTGCCCGAGCCGTCGACCTCGCAGATCAACCGCTTTTATACGGCCGAGTTTTTCGAAGAGGTCCGGCGCGTGCTCACCCCGGGAGGCGTCCTTTCGTTTTCCCCGGGCCGCTACGCGAACTACGTCACCCCGGAACTCGCCCGGCTGTTGGCGTCGGCGGGACGGACGGCCAAAGACATCTTCAAGAACCTTCTCGTGATCCCGGGCGGACGGGTCTTTTTTCTTGCGTCGGACGGGGAGCTTTTTCCGGACATCGCGGCGCGCATCGAGGCGGCCGGGATTCCGACGCGCCTGGTGGAACGGCATTATCTCGAGGCGATGATGGCACCCGACCGGCTTGCCGACATGAGCCGGGCGCTCGAGGAGCCGGCGGCCGTGAACCGGGATTTTAACCCGGTGCTCTACAACTACCACCTGAGGCATTGGATCAGCCAGTTCCCTCTGCGGTTCGGGATCTTCGAATGGGCTCTGCTGGCCGCGCTGGCCGTCTATCTGCTGTGGCTGCGCCCGGTGCCCCTGGTGATCTTTGTGTCCGGATTTTCCGCCTCGGTTCTCGAGATCGTCCTGCTGTTCGGATTTCAAATTCTTTACGGCTCGGTATATCGGCAGCTCGGCGTGATCATCACGCTCTTCATGGCGGGGCTGGCGGCCGGCGCATGGCTGGTGATCCGGGTGCCGGGCGACGTCCCGAACCCGGCGCAACGTTCCCGCGCGAACGCCCGATTGGCAGCACTCGCCTTTGCCGTTGCGGCCTTCGCGGTGCTGCTGCCGCTTGTGCTCGCCGGTCTCGGCGGGGCGGGGAGCGGATCGTTTGCGCTGGCAAGCGTCCAGGCAACGGTTGCCGGGCTCGCAGGGCTCTTGGGCCTGCTGATCGGGATGCAATTCCCGATCGCCTGCCGGACGCGGTTCGAAACCGGCGCCACGACCGCCTCCAAACTCTACACGGCCGATCTGGTCGGAGCCGCTTTCGGCGCCCTGCTGTCCAGCACTCTCCTGATCCCCCTGCTCGGCGTCACGGAGACCTGCCTGCTCACCGCCGGACTCAATATTCTGGGCGGCACCCTGGTTCTTCTGCGAAAGAGTTGACGCCCATGAAAACCGCCATGCAACAGCCCCCGCATTATGTGCTGAACAAAATCGTCCGGGTCAGCAGTTGGCCGCTGTTCCTGATCGTGCTCCTTTTTTTTATGACCGGCTACGCCATGAGCGGGCAATACGGGCTGGGCTCTATGATCGAAGCGAAGCGCGCCCTCGCGATCCACAACATGCTTCACGGGCCGCTTCTCGTTCTGCTGCTCGTGCATTCCCTGCCGGCGGCGTATCTTGCTTTCAAACGATGGGGACGGAAAAACATCGAGGAATGACGACGGCTGCCCGCAGGGGCATCTCCCGCCGCAAGGCGATCAACTACTGCCTCGTCGGACTGGCCGGCGCGGCTGGTGGCGGCGCGGCGGCATGGATGCTCGGCAGCGCGATGCGGCCGAATCCGGGCGACGTGTTCCCCGGCGACGCGCCGACGGGCGAGTTGTGGCGCCTGTGGCAGCAGCGCGGGTGGGTCAAGGAGGGCTACCACTACCTGAAACTTGGAGACAACGTGCAGTGCAAGGTCTGCCCGAACAATTGCATCCTCGCACCCGGCGACCGCAGCCACTGCCGCAACAAAATCAACAAAGACGGCACCCTCTACACGCTCGCCTACGGGAACCCGTGCACGTTCCATCTCGATCCGGTCGAGAAAAAACCTCTGTTCCACTTCCTGCCTGGCAGCACCACGTTTTCCATCGCCACCGCCGGCTGCGTCTTCCGTTGCCTGAACTGCCAGAACTGGGAGATCTCCCAGAAAACACCGGAGCAAACAAAGGATGCCACCGGGCCGGAATTCCGGCTGCGCCCGCCCGTGCCGGCCACGCTGAGTTTCCAGGACATCGCCCGGCTGAGCATGTTCCCCGAGGACGTCGTCGCGCTGGCGGAATCCCTGCGCTCCCCGTCGATCTCCTACACCTACTCGGATCCGATCGCGTATTACGAATACACCTACGACACGTGCCGGCTCGCCCGGGAAAAAAATCTAAAAAACATCCTGGTCACGTGCGGCTCGATTGACGGGCGTGCGCTGCGCGACCTCGGCCAATTCGTTGATGCCGCCCATGTGGATCTCAAGGGATTCGACGAGCAGACCTATTGGAAGCTCAATGCGGGAAGCCTGCAATCCGTCCTCGATACCTTGAAGATCCTGCACGCGATGGAGAACATCTGGTTCGAGATCATCAACCTGGTCATCCCGACCTACACCGACAGCCCGGAGATGATCAAGCGGATGTGCGGCTGGCTGGCCGACCACCTCGGCCCCGACCGGCCGGTCCACTTCTCCCGCTTCCATCCGCTCCACAAGCTCGCCCACCTGCCGCCCACGCCGGTCGAGACGCTCGTGAAGGCGCGCGACATCGCGCGGGCCGCCGGCCTCCGCTATGTCTATATCGGGAACGTCCGCGAACTGCCCGACGCCGAAACCACCTTCTGCCCGGATTGCCGCCGCGCCATCGTCGAGCGCGACATCTTCGCCGTCACGCGCATGGATATCGTCGGCGGCCGGTGCAAATTCTGCCAGGCCCGGATCGCCGGGGTCTGGGCCTGAATTCCGTTCAGGGAGATTTCGGGCCCTCCTCGGGCCCGGTCCGCCAGTTGGCGAAAATTTCCTGATCCTCGAAGAGCTCCTGGGGATTGATGGCGTAGTTCGGATTGGCGAGAACCCCCTTGTCGGCATATTCCGGCTGGCAGTCGAGGCAGTAGGCGGCGAGCTCGCTGCAGATCCAGCGGTTGTCGCGGTTGAGAAGGCGGCCGACAAAGTGATCCGGGCTCTCGTGAAAATGCGACATCATCCAGCGCCGCAGGAAGCTGCCCTCAAGCATCTGTGCGGCGAGGAGAAGGGTGTCGTATTTTGTTCCGACCTGCGCGAGCGCTGTCTCAGCGATCCGCTGGCCGATCGCGGGCGTGCATTTCCGCGGCTTGCGAAAAAAGATCTGCGTCTTCGGATCGTTGAAATACCCGTCGAGCGGGGACTTCACGACGCCCTTCCCGCCAAGCGCCTCGACGCATTCGTTTTCCCCGGTGACGACGAGCGCGTGCGTGACATGGATGTCGCCGAGCCGCGACCAGCGGGTGAAATACGCGATGCCGGTCGACAGCAGCGAGGATCCCGTATGCGTGAACCCGATGTAGCCGGGCTTGTAGTTCTCCCCGAAATCGGGCGCGAGCGACTGCACCGAAAGCCGGGGACGCAAAAGCCGGTTGGTATCGAGACGTTTCATCTGAAACAAACTACCCGCGCCAACACGGATGAAAAGCCGCAATGCCGCCAAATTTCTCCGGGCGAGGTCAGGATGTCTGGCTTTTGGCATGAAGCCTGCTCGCTATTCATTTGTTCTGGGGGGAACACGCGGGCCGTCGCAGCACTCGTTGCGGCGGCCTGCAACTCCCGGAAATCCCGCGCTATCTTTCAGGCCCCGGAGGCTTGGCCTTGTCGCCGTCGCGATACCAGAGGATGCCGTAGCGGCGGAGATTGGAGACGAGGGCGCGGAGGTTGTCGGCGGTTTCGCGGTTGGAGATGAGCGTGCCGAGCGCGCCCTGTCCCTGGCGGATCTCGCGGACGAGCCCCCGGATATCGGCGAGCGCGCGCTGCAGCTCGTCGGCCGCCTTTTTGGCGGAGTCCATCGTCCCCTTGCCGCTCTGGATCGCTGTGTCCGCCTGCGTGACGACATTATCGACCTTCGCCGAGGCGGCGGCAAGCGAGGCGCTCGTGGTCCGGAGGTTATTGAGGGTTTCCCGGAGCGAGGTGACGCCCTCGTCGGTGAGGAGCCCGGTATCGAGTTTTTTGACGACCGAGTTGACGTTGCCGACCGTGGTGCGAAGTTCCGCGACGAGGGAGCCGACGTCCTCGGTCATCCCGCCAATGCCGCCTCCGCCGGTGATGCCTTTGATCGTCGTGTCCGGGGCGATCGGCGCGGATCCCTTCGCGCCCGGCTTCAGGTCGATCTGCACGAATTTGTCGCCAAGGAGACCCGAACTGCCGATCGTGAACTCGCTGACGCTCGGGATTTTCACGTTTGCGAAAATCCGGAGATCCACATAGACGCCCTCCATGTCCGGGAGGATGATCGGGTCGTTGACGACTCGTCCGATCCTCGCGCCGGCAAGCGTCACATGCGCGTCCCGCATGAGCCCGCTCGCATTCGGGAACTCGACGCGGAGGTTGTAGTAGCTGCTCACCCCCTCGCCGATGCGCCCGAAATACACAACCAGCATCCCGATGGTCGTCAGGCCGATCAACAGGAATATCCCGACTTTTATCTGCATGGAGCGTTCGTCTTTGGTCATGTTCTCACGTTTTATTAAACGGTTTCGCCCGAGCGTCCATCCACAAAATCCCGGACGACCGGGTCGCGGGACTCGCGCAGCTCTTTGGTGGTACCGAGGAAACGGATGCGGCCCTCGTCGAGGAGGGCGACGCGGTCGGCAATATGGTTGCAGCTGACCATGTCGTGGGTGACCACGAGCGAGGTGGCGTGGAGCTCCTTCTGGAGGTGGCGGATCAGGCGGTTGATGCTGTCGGAAACGATCGGGTCGAGCCCGGAGGTCGGCTCGTCGTAGAGGATGACGTCCGGCGGCGAGATGATCGCCCGGGCCAGGGCGACGCGCTTGCGCATGCCGCCGCTCAGGGTCACCGGCATCTTGTGATCGTGGCCGGTCATGTTCACCATCGCCAGCGAGCGCGCAACCTTGTCGCGGACGACTCCGGGGTCGCGCTCGCCGCGCTCGCGGAGCGGGAAGGCGACGTTGTCGAAGACATTCAGCGAGTCGAAAAGCGCGCCGTCCTGGAAGAGCATGCCGATTTTCCTCCGCACCGGCTCGAGCTCGCGCTCCTTCAGATGCGTGATCTCCTGCCCCTCGAAAATGATGCTCCCCGACACCGGACGCATCAACCCGATGAGGTGGCGGAGGAACACGCTTTTCCCCCCGCCGCTCTTGCCGAGCAGGACGAGCGTCTCCCCCGGGAACAGGTCGAGCGTCATCCCGCGGAGAATCTCCTGTCCGCCAAGGCGCTGGACGAGATCGCGAACCTCGATGAGGGGCCCGTTCACCATTGGCCGGCGGGGTAGAAAATATTGAGCGCCATCGTGAGGAAAAAATTCGCGATGAGGATCGCGAGCGAGCAGGCGACGACGGTGGCCGTCGTCGCGCGGCCGACCCCGACCGCGCCATCCTTCGCGCGCAGGCCCTCGCGGCAGCTGATGAAGACGATCAGCCCGCCGAAGACAAACCCTTTGATAAGAGACATCATGATATCGCTGCTGTCGGCAAATTTCTGAATGTTGGCCATGAAATAGACCCCGGGGATATTCAGCACCACAACGCCGACGTAGTAGCTGCCGAGCACGCCGAGCCCGACGCACTCGACAACCAGCAGCGGCATCGAAACCAGCATCGCCAGAGTCCGCGGAACAACAAGATAATCCACCGGATTGACCGCCAGGGCGCGCAGCGCGTCGATCTGCTGGGTCACCTTCATCGTGCCGATCTCCGCGCTCATCGCCGCGCCGACCCGGCCGGCGACCATCAGGCCGGTAAGAACCGGACCGAGCTCGCGGAACAGAGAAAGCGCCACAACCGAACCGACGGCGGTCTCCATGTTCAGGCTCGAAAACTGGAAATACGCCTGGGCCGTGAAAACCGCGCCCGTGAACGCGCCGGTCACCACCACCACCAGCTGCGACCCGAAACCGATCTCGGCGATCTGCCGCAGCGTGAGCCCGAACCGGATCCGGCCGCGCCCGATCGAGGAAAATGTCTCTCCGGCAAGTATCGCAAGCTCGCCGAGCGACGAGAGATTCGAGACAAGCAGCCCTCGGACAACAGACAGGATCGGCATGTGGATCTAAACGATCCGCTGGGTTTTGCTTTTCGAACTGACCTCCGGCGGAAGCTGGCCGACGAATTTCACCTCTAAGCCGAGCTTGCGGAAAATGGATTCGATGCCGTGCCGGGACGGAACCTCCCCGCTGAATTCCATGTAGATGATATCGTGGTTCGTATCCACCTTGTAGCGCAGCTCCGGCAAAACATCCAGCTCCAGTGCCAGCCCCATCATCTTGTCCGGCTTCCGAACCCCTGCCGCATAAACTTCCAGTTCGATCATGGCTGACAGTTTCCCTCTCCGCCGGATCAAATCAAGACCCTTTTCTCAAGCCCGGTCGGACTGGAGGCCGACCATGAGCATGGTGGCTCCACTGAAAATAGACTGGATCCCATAGAGGAGACCGATGATCCCCTCCGTGGCGTCCAACGGCCAGTGCTTGTAGATCATGCCGCCGAGGATCAGCGCGACCACGCCGTTGAGAAGCAGCCAGATCCAGGCCGGGTTCTTCTGCATGCGGAGCGACGTGATCATGCACACGATGCCCTCGGTGAGGAACACCACCGCAAGAACCAGCGTCAGAGCCGCGACGCCGGCCACGGTGTAAAAGAAAAGCGCCGAGCCGGCCGCGATGCGGATGATCGCGGAGAGCATCGAAAGGAACCGGTGCGGGCGCTGCTTGCCAAACGCCCCCTGAAAAAGCGAAATGAAACCGCTGACGAGGCAGAACGCCCCGATCAACTGCGTGAGGAGATAGGAAAAAAGCAGCGGGGCGGCGATGGCGAAAAATCCCACGAGGATCGAAACGATCCCGCCGAAAAGCAGCCATCCGCGCCCGGGAGCTTTGGAGACAAGGGTGCCAGCGGTCATAAAATTAATCCTCCAGGGTGAAGCCGACCTTCACGGTCACCTGCCAGTGCGCGACCCGGCCGTCCTCGATCTGCCCGCGCGTCTCGACCACCTCGAACCAGCGGAGGTTGCGCAACGACTGCGACGCCTTCGCGATCGCGTTCTGAACCGCCTCCTCGATGCTGCTGGGAGAAGATCCGACCAGCTCGATTTTTTTATAGATATGATTGCTCATGCGATCCAGTTAGCAAAAGCGCGGGCGTTCTGGAAGCAAAATTCCGTGCGGCGGAAAAAGAGAAGGTTTCCGCTTGTTTCCGCGCACTTCCGCGCGGATGTTGAATCCGCCATGACCCCGACCGCCCAAGGATATGCGATGCCCGCCGAGTGGGAACCGCACGAAGCCACCTGGCTCTCCTGGCCGCAGCCCGGATGCAACAGCTTTCCCGGATCCTACGACCGCGTGATCCCGACTTTCGTGGCGATGGCCCGCGCGCTGGCCGGCTCCGAGATCGTGCGCATCAACGTCCGCGACGCGGCGCAGGAAAAATCCGTGCGGAAGCTGCTGGCGGGCGCACCTCCCGAGCGCATCGAATATTTTCACATCCCGACCAACGAGCCGTGGTGCCGCGACCATGGCCCGATCTTCGTGCGGCGGAAAAACGCCCCGCGTCTCGCCGTGCTGAATTTCGAGTTCAACGCCTGGGGGTGGAAGCTCTCCCCGTTCGAGGACGACGACGAGGTGCCGCCGAAGATCGCCCGGCGGCTCGGCCTGCCGGTCTTCGACTGCGGCGGGTTTGTGCTCGAGGGCGGCTCGGTGGACGTCAACGGTGCGGGCACGGTGCTGACCACGGAAAGCTGCCTGCTCAACCCGAACCGCAACGCGAAGTTCGGCCGCCACCAGATCGAAAAAAAGCTCCACGAAACTCTCGGCGTCAAACAGGTCCTCTGGCTGGGCGACGGCATCGAGGGAGACGACACCGACGGGCATGTGGACGACCTCGCGCGATTTGTATCCCATGCGGTTGTCCTGACCGTGACCGAGGACGATGAGAACGATCCGAATTTCGAGCCGCTGCGCACGAACCTCAATCGGCTTCACGAGATGCGCCTGCCCGACGGCGAGCCACTCCATGTCCTCCCCCTCCCGATGCCCGCGCGCATCGTCCGCGAGGGGATCCGGCTGCCGGCCAGCTACGCGAATTTTTATATCGCCAATGAGATTGTCCTTCTTCCGGTCTTCGGCGAGCGGAATGATGCGTGGGCGGAATCCGTGCTCCGGGAGGCGTTCCCCACGCGCAAGGTGGTCCCCATCGACTGCCGCGAGCTGATCTGGGGCCTCGGCGCCTTTCACTGCCTGACCCAGCAGCAGCCGGCCACCTGAGGAGACAAGCCCATGAAATTCCGCCGCAACGTCGCGTTCATTCTCACCCGCTCCAGCGGGGAGATTCTCCTTTGCGAGCGGAGCGGATACAAGGGCTCCTGGCAGTTTCCGCAGGGCGGCGCGCAGGAGTCGGAAAGCAACCTTGATGCGCTTCACCGCGAGGTCGAAGAAGAAATCTCACTCAGCCCCGACGCCTACCGGATCGTCGCCGAGCGCGGCCCCTATCGGTATGTCTTCCGCTCCGGGTTCCGCAAGGAGGGATTCGACGGGCAGGATCAGCGCTATTTTCTCGCCGAGGCGCTGGGCTCGCCCGAGATCGTCGTGGATAAAAAAGAATTCAGCGCGTTCCGGTGGATCCAGCCGGAGGAGTTCCTCATCGATTGGGTGCCGCCGATCAAACGCACGGTCTACCGCCGGGTTTTCCAGGATTTTTTTGACGTCCGCCTTCCCTGATGCCGCGATGATTCTTCGGATTCTTATTGACTCTTGGTCGAAAAGTTGGGATTTCCCCGCCGCTGCCTATGCTTACATTTACCGCCTTTACCGTTCTTTCCTCCGCGCTCCTCGGGTGCGTCTGGTGGGTGAGCCGCGACGATCAGGACGCTTCCTGACCGTGTCCCATCGCTTTTTTCCGGCAACCGGATTTTTTTCATGATCAGCTGGCTATGTTTTGAGTGGCAGACGGACAGCCTGCCGGACTTCTCTTCGCTCGTGGCGCCCCTGGCGGTTCGCGCCGTAAAGAAGTCCGAAGCCGGGGTGGTGGCCAAGGTGCTGAAAAGCGCTTTTTCCGCGGATTCCGCGTGGGGGGATGTGAACCGTGCCGTCTCCGCGAGACTGGCCGTGGCCGCCGAGGCGGTTTTCTCCGAGGAGGATCCTCATTGCGTGGTCATCGTCCACGGAAATCGCGTCATCGGGGCCTCGCTGCTGGACGCCGGAGCCGAAGCGCCCAGCCACCTTCTCAGCGGGCCGTGCATCCTCCACGAATACCGGAACCGCGGGCTGGCCTCCGCCCTCCTTGCCGCCTCGCTCGATCATCTCGGCAAAAACGGCATCGCGCTCGCGCGGGGGATCACCCGGGCGAATTCCCTCACCGCGCGGTTCGTCTATCCGAAGTTCGGCGGCACCGCGCGCCCATTCGAGAGCGACCCGCTGATCGCCGACGAGGACTAAGCCCGAAAACGTCCTTTGATCGGGCTTAAAGCTCGAGCGAGAAATCCACGGCAGGCGCGGAATGGGTCATCGCGCCGACCGAGATAAAATCCACGCCGGTTTCCGCGATCGCGCGGATTGTGCCGAGCGTCACGCCGCCGCTCGCCTCCAGCCGGATGTACGGCGGGCGCAGGCGGACGGCTTCGCGCAAGAGTTCGGGTGGCATGTTGTCGAGGAGGACGACGTCCACGCCGCGGAGCTGAAAAAACGAGCGGGCCTGCACGAGCGAGTCGGCTTCGATCTCGATGCGGAGTGCCGGGGCCGCGGCTTTTGCGGCGTCGATGGCGGCTTGGATTTGTCCGGGCTCCGTGCCGGATGCGAGGTGGTTGTCCTTGATCATCACCATGTCGTGGAGCCCGAAGCGGTGGTTCGTTGCGCCGCCCGCGGCCACGGCGGCTTTTTCCAGCGCGCGGAATCCGGGCGTCGTCTTGCGCGTGTCGAGGATTACCGCGCGCGTCCCGGCGACCGCCGCGACATATTTTCTCGCCAGGGTGGCCACCCCGGAGAGCCGCTGAAGGAAATTCAGCGCCGTCCGCTCGGCGGTCAGGATGGAAGCGGCGGAGCCGGATATTTCCAGCACCGCGTCCCCGTCGCGCAGCGCGTCCCCGTCGCGCCGCACCGCCACAATTTTCAGCTCCGGATCCACGCGCCGGAAAACCTCGGCGCAGACATCGGCCCCCGCGAGGCAGGCCTCCTGCTTCGCAATGATCCGGGCGGTGGCGCGGCGTGCGGGATCCGTGAACCACCGGCACGTGACATCCCCGCTTCCGATGTCCTCCGAAAGCGCGAGGCCGATGAGATCCTCAGGCATGCGCGCGCGCCTCGAGGCCGAGAAGCTGCCGCTGCCAGTTCATGAGCGCGGCGGACGCCGGGTCGTCCGCTGTCGCCTCGAGCGCCCCGCGCGGGGCCACGATCGCGGGATCCAGCCCGAGCTCGGTCGCGACGGCGTCGCGGGTTTTCTTCAAGGCGTCGAACCGGACGAGGTGGTCTTTGGACGCGCGCTTGCGGCGGATTTTTTCCACCTTCGGCCATTCGTTTTCCGGGATCTGGAGCGCGAGGGAGAGGACGACCTCGAAGCTGGCGCGTCGCCGTCCGTTCATGCGCGGGGTCGAGTAGGCATCGCCTTTGCTCACCTGATCGGCCACGCGGAGCAGATCCTCGTTGCCGATGACGTGGAAGGGCGGGCGGTCCCATCCGCGGGCCTCGGCGTCGCGCCAGAACCACAGGATGCGCAGGACGGCCTGGGCGCGCGGCGAAAGCGCGGAGCTTCCGGAGATCCTCCACACCGTGTTGTCATCGCGCTCCTTGGTCTCGCGGGTGGATGCGATCATCCGGTCGCGCGACTCCTCGAACCACGTCCAGCGACCGAGCTGACGCAGGTCGCCCTCGATCTGCGCCGCAATTTCCAGCAGGTAGCGTGTGTCGTTCAGCGCGTATTCGACCATCTGCCCGGAAAGCGGGCGGATCGCCCAGTTGGCTTTTTGCGAGGCCTTGGAAAGCTTGATTCCGTTGAACCCCTCGACGAGCGCGGCGAGCCCGAGTCCGGTGCGGCCGCAAAGCCGCGCGGCGATCATCGTGTCAAAAAGATCCGAGGGCTCGAAGGTGCCGGCCCGGCGCAGGAGGCGCAAATCGTAGTCCGCCCCGTGAAAAACCAGGCGCCGCGAGCAAACGACATCGAAGAGCGGCTGCAGGTCGAGTCCGGCCAGCGGATCCACCAGCCAGTGGCCGCCTTCGGCGCTCACCTGGATGAGGCAGAGCTTCTCGAAGTAGCAGTGGAGGCTGTCGGCCTCGGTGTCGAAGGCGACCTGTGAGGAGCCGGCCAGCCTGCCCACGAGCTCCGCGAGATTTTTTTTGTCGGCGATCAAGGCGCTTCGGGGCTTCTGGCCGGGCTGGAAATTTCTCCTGCATGGCGCGCTCTCGGCTCGCGCGCCTGCGTGGTGCCATCGGTCGGCACGGTGACAAATGGTCCGCCCGCCAGCGGCGCGGCCTCGCAGAATGCGAGCCCCGGCACATCGCACGGCCTGCCCTCGAGCGGAAAGTCCTTGCGGAGCGGATGGTAGGGGTATCCCTCCCACATGAGGATCCGGCGCAGGTCGGGGTGGTCGCGGAAGCGGATCCCCATCATGTCGTATACCTCGCGCTCGTGCCAGTTCGCGGTCGGCCAGATATCGGAGACGGTCGCCGCCTCGCAATCCTCTTCGCTCACCGGAATCTTCAGCCGCAAATGCGCGCCGTCCCGCATCGAATAAATCTCGTAAACCACCTCGAACCTCGGCTCGTCGCCAAAATGATCCACGCTGGAAATATCGATCAGGTAGTCGAACCCGAGGTTTTCCTTCGCAAACGCGCAGACGTCGCGGAGCGCGCCCGCGCGGAGGACGAGCGTCGTTTCCCCGCGGAATTCTTTTTCCCCGGTGATCGCGCCGGAAAATTCCCCGGCGAGGCTTGCGGCGGCTTCGGCGGCTGTCATGCGGCTTCGAAGAGGGCTTTCTTTTGATCCGCGATCGCGTGCTCGCCCATGATTTTTTTCTGGAGCTTCATGAGCCCGTCGAGCAGCGCTTCGGGCCGCGGGGGGCACCCGGAAATATACACGTCCACCGGGATCAGGCGGTCGATCCCCTGCAGCACCGCATAGCTGCGATACATGCCGCCCGACGACGCGCACGCCCCCATCGCGATGCACCACTTCGGCTCGGGCATCTGATCCCAGATCCGCTTCACCGCAAGCGCCATCTTGTAGGTCACCGTCCCGGCCACGATCATCACGTCGCTCTGCCGCGGAGAAAACCGCATCACCTCGGCCCCGAACCGCGAAATATCATACCGCGCCGCGCCCGCCGCCATCAACTCGATCGCGCAGCACGCCAGCCCCATCGGCATCGGCCAGAGCGAATTGCCCCGCACCCAGTTGATCGCCGCATCCAGGCGCGTGAAGACCATGTTGCCCTCGCGCTTCAAATCGTAAGTCATCGGGCTCTCGTCGCTCATAAGTCAACCAGCAAGGTATTTTGCATTGCGCCAGCGGCAAGAGGAAAATCCCCTCATTTTTCTCATGCGGGAGCTTTTCCTTGCCACTCCGCGCCGCATTCCGCAGGGTTTCCGGACGCTTTTTTTCCGTTTCCGCGCCATTTCTCCCAGAGGAAGCCCTGAGCCAAAGCCGTTTTCCCCCGAGTACCGCCTGCGGAATTTGCCTCTGCCGCCTTCCCGCCGGATTTAAAAAAAATCTCAATCAAACTTGACATGCGTCAAAGATTTGCTTTCCTGTTTTCCACAATATGTCGCCCCTGCCAAGAGATTGACCACAATATATAGGTTTTTTCTCCCGATACAAAATTTTCCTTCCAAACCATGTCGAATCCGAATCCCACCACGATCCAGCCCGCATCTGTCCTTGAGGAATACATCCAGCGCACGGACTGGCGGGTGAACGCGAATGCGAACCAAGGGTATTCGCTTGGGGGGATGATATTGAATGCGGCGGGGAAGCTGACGGCGAACTACTGGCTCGACCACATTTATCCGCCGCAGATCGGGCAGGCGCACCGGCATGCGGACATCCACCTGCACGATCTCGACATGTTTTCAGGATACTGTGCGGGGTGGTCGCTGCGGCAGCTGCTGGCGGAGGGGTTCAACGGGGTATCGAACAAGATCGAATCCGCCCCGCCGCGGCATTACCGGACGGCGCTCGGGCAGATGGTAAATTTTCTGGGGACGCTGCAGAACGAGTGGGCGGGCGCGCAAGCGTTCAGCTCGGTGGACACGTATCTGGCGCCGTATGTCCGGCACGACAATCTTTCGGACGAGGAGGTCGAGCAGGGGATGCAGGAATTTGTCTTTAATCTGAACGTGCCGTCGCGCTGGGGGACGCAGACGCCGTTCACGAACCTGACGTTCGACTGGGTGTGTCCCGAGGATTTGCGGAACACGCCCGCGCTCATCGGCGGGCGCGAGTCGGGGATGTGCTACGGCGAGCTCGAGAAGGAGATGGCGATGATCAACCGCGCCTACCTGCGGGTGATGTCGCGCGGCGACGCGCTCCAGAGGCTGTTCACGTTCCCGATCCCGACCTACAACATCACCGAGGATTTCCCGTGGGAGAGCGACACCGCGCAGCTCCTGTTCGAGGTCACCGCGAAATACGGGCTTCCCTATTTTCAGAATTTCCTCAATTCCGAGCTGCGCCCGAACATGGTGCGCTCGATGTGCTGCCGCCTCCAGCTCGATCTCCGCGAGCTCCTCAAGCGCGGCAACGGGCTTTTCGGGTCGGCCGAGCAGACCGGCTCGATCGGGGTGGTCACGATCAATGCCGCGCGCCTCGGCTACATTTTCGCCGGCGACGAGGCGGGGCTCATCGCCCGCCTCGACCACCTCCTCGACCTCACCTGCGAGAGCCTCGAAATCAAGCGCCGCGTGATCCAGGAAAACATGGATCGCGGGCTCTACCCGTTCACCAAGCGCTACCTCGGCACGCTCCGCAACCACTTTTCCACCGTCGGCATCAACGGCATGAACGAGTGCATCCGGAATTTCACCCGCGACGGCGAGAATATCGCGACTCCTTTCGGCAGGGAATTCGCCCTGCGCCTGCTCGACCACATGCGCGAGCGCATGGTCGAGTTCCAGGAAAAGACCGGCCATCTCTACAACCTCGAGGCGACTCCCGCCGAAGGCACGACCTACCGGTTCGCTCGCATGGATCAGAAAAATCTCGAGGGCATCATCCAAGCCGGCACCCCGGAGGCGCCGTATTACACGAACTCCACCCAGCTTCCGGTCGGATGGACCGACGATCCGTTCGAGGCGCTCCAGCACCAGGACGACCTCCAGAAACGCTACACCGGCGGCACCGTCCTCCACCTCTACATGAACGAGCGGATGTCCTCCGCCCGCGCCTGCGGCGAACTGATCCGCCGCGTCTTCACGAACTTCCGCCTCCCCTACCTCACGATCACCCCGACGTTTTCGATCTGCCCGAACCACGGCTACCTCGCCGGAGAACACGAGTTCTGCCCGGTCTGCGACGAGGAAGTCCTCCAAAAAAAATCCTGCCATCGCGAAGCCGCTTGAAAAAATGCGAAATGGGGCCGCTTCGCGTCCGAGTGCGCGCAAAGCGCGGGCCTTCGTTTTGCATTCTGCATTCCAAATTCCAAATTAACCTATGAAAACCACACTGCCTGACAACGAACGAACCCGCTGTGAAGTCTGGACCCGCGTGATGGGCTACCATCGCCCGGTCTCGCAATTCAACGCCGGCAAGCAAAGCGAGCATCGCGAGCGCACGCCGTTCCGCGAGGAACGTACGACACTGCGCCGCGCGGCTTGAGTTTTCCAAGGGTCACGGGCGGCGCGCCCGTTTCCCCTGATCGCAACCTTTCGGCCACTGCGGTGAAAAATTCCGAATCCCTCCAGGTTGGCGGGTTTGTGCCGTTCACGACGGTGGACTATCCCGGGCGTCTGGCGGCCGTGGTGTTCTGCCAGGGCTGCACGTGGTGTTGCGGGTATTGCCACAACCCGCACCTCCAGACGTTCGGTCCGGGACCGTGGGATTGGGACAGGATCCTTCCGCTTCTCGCCGCACGCAAAAATTTTTTGGAGGCGGTGGTCTTCAGCGGCGGAGAGCCGACCGCGCAAGCCGCCCTGCCGGACGCAATCCGGGCGGCGCGCGGGCTCGGGTATCGAATCGGCCTCCACACTGCGGGGAGTTTTCCCGACCGGCTCGCGGACGTCCTCCCGCTTGTCGACTGGGTCGGGCTCGACATCAAGGCACCCTTCGATGCCCGCTACGACAGGATCACCGGGCGGGAGCGTTCTTTTGAGGCCCCTGCGGAATCCCTCCGCCTCCTCCTCGCCTCCGGCGTCCCCTACGAGCTCCGCACGACTGTCCACCCGGAATTCCTCGCCCCGCGGGATCTCGAAGACATCTCCCGGTCGCTCGACGCCCTCGGTGCCCAGCCCGCAAAGCTCCAGCCCTTCCGTTCCGCCGGGTGCGCCAGGCCCGAATCAGAAAGCCCGTAGAAGCACATCTTGCCGCTGAGATCGATTTTCCAAGCGGCGTCCCGCTCGCCCCTCCATTTCTGGAGGGACGGCCTCCGTGCCATCCGATTGATTCTCCGGCGCTGACGGAGCAGCGCCCTCCAGTTTTGGCAAGGGAGCTGTGCGCCCAAACGGGCGGGACGTCCCGTTCCTCTTGGTTTTGCACCTCCAAGGCATGCCTTCTTTTTGACGTGTTTGTTTTGGCGTTGTCAACGGGAGGGCGATGGGGCAGAGTGTTCATGGTGCTGGAGCTCAAAGACGTAACATTATTCATCGGGAGCGGGGAGGACGTGCATCCGCTGCTTGCGGATGTGACGGCCACATTTCCGAAACGCCACTTCGGCGCGATCATCGGGCCCTCCGGCTGCGGGAAGAGCACGCTGTTGAAGGTGATCGCCGGGGTCGCTCCCGGCGACGAGGAGGGGGCGATTTTCTGGAACGGGCGGAATGTCTCGGAGGAGGATTTTTCTCCGTCCGAGATCGGGTATGTGCCGCAGTTCAGCATCGCGCACGAGGAGTTGACGGTGCACGAGTGCGTGAGCTACGCGATGCGGCTGCGGGTGCGCGGGATGCATTCTGCGGCTCTCGACGAGGCGGTGGCGGCGATCCTCGAGGAGGTCAGCCTGGGCGAATTTCACGATCGGCTGGTGAGCGTGCTTTCCGGCGGGCAGCGGCGGCGCCTGGCGCTGGCGATGGAGCTGGTCAGCAAGCCGGCGATGCTGCTCTGCGACGAGGTGACGAGCGGGCTCGACCCGCAGTCGGAAGATGAAATCGTGCATCTTCTGCACGGGCTGTCGCGGACCGAGGGGCGCGTCGTCCTCTCGGTGACCCACAGCCTGCGCCATGTCGAGCTCTACGATTCGGTGCTCGTGCTCTACGAGGGGGTGGTCGCTTATCACGGGCCCGCGCGGTTTCTCACGCACTACTTCCGGACGGAAGACGCCCAGGATCTCTTTTCCCAGCTCGAGCTCCGGACCGCCAAAGAGTGGGCGCAATCCTGGAAAAAGCACCGCCACGCCTTTGCGGAGACGGGCGGAGGAATGGACAAGGTCCAGCCGGTCAGCTTCGACAGCGCCGCGCTCAAAGAGGAGACCCTCCCGGAGGCTCCGGAGGCCGAGGAGGCCCCCTCGCTGGCGATCCCCGTGCCCGGCGCGGTCAGCCAGTTCCTCACCCTCCTGTCCCGGCGGATGAAGATTTTTTTTCGGGCGCGGGCGCAGCTTGCGCTCCAGCTCGGGCTGATCATCGGGTTTCCGTTGCTGGTGACGATCTTCGCGTGGAACGGGCTCCCGGCGGTCAAGAACCTGAGCATGGGGCTCGGGCTCGACGTCATGCAGCAGCTCGTCGAGGCGAAGGATTTCCTCGTCCAGTCAAGCAAGATCGGCAGCCTCGTCTCCGGGATCGTCATGTTCCAAGTCGTCCTCCTGACGCTCATGGGCGCAAACAATTCCGGGCGCGAGATCGCGTCCGAGCGCCTGATTTTTGAGAAAGAAAAACTCTCCGGGCTCAGCCCGCTGAGCTACGTGGCTGGGAAGGCGGTTTTCCTTGGGTTTCTGGTCCTGGCGCAGTCGCTTTGGATGGGGCTGTTCGTGCATTTTGTCTGCGGGTTTCCGGGCGAGCTCGCGCCGCAGCTCCTCTTTCTCATCCTGGTGAACGGGGCGATGACGTCCGTGTGCCTGGCGGTGTCGAGTTTTCTGGGGTCGGCCGAGCAGGCTTCGCTCGTCTCGATTTATTTTGTCGGGTTCCAGCTTCCGCTTTCGGGTGCCGTGCTGGCGCTGCCGGATTTCCTGGGCGGTCTGGTGCGGCCGTTCATCGCGGCGTATTGGAGTTGGTCCGGCGTGCTGCAGACGCTGAAGGGCGAGCGCTACTACGACATCGTACAGATGGTTGTCCAGACACAGCTTTCGCCCGCCGCGCTTTGCCAGTGGGTGCTTTGCTCGCACATCGTCATCGGCCTGTTTGCGGCGTGGATCGGCTGCCAGAGGCGGAGCCAGGTGTAGCCGGCGTGGCAACTGGCTCCCACAAATCGCTCGAGGAGGTTCACGGCAGCGTGAGGGTGCCGCCGCAGAAGGCCGGATTTTTGCGGCACTGGTTTGCGTTCACGGGTCCGGCGATCCTGATCAGCGTCGGCTACATGGATCCCGGCAACTGGGGCACCGACCTTGCCGGCGGCGCGCAATTCAAATACGGCCTGCTCTGGGTGGTCGCGCTGGCCAGCTTCATGGCCGTGATCCTGCAGGTCATTTCCGCCCGGCTCGGGGTCGCGACCGGGAAGGATCTCGCGCAATGCTGCCGGGATTTTCTTCCGCGCTGGACCCGCTGGCCGAACTGGCTGGCGATGGAGCTGGCGATCGCGGCCACCGACCTCGCGGAGTCGCTCGGCAGCGCCGTGGCATTGAATCTTCTTTTCCACATCCCGATGGCCTGGGCCATTGTGATCACGGCCTTCGACGTGATGCTCCTGCTGGCGCTGCAGGGGCTGGGATGGAGGTTGATCGAGGCCGTTGTGGCGGTCTTCGTGGCGACCATCGCGGTTTGTTACGGCATCGAAATCTTCGCGCTGCCGCAGACGCAGCCGGATTTTCTCGAGATGGGACGCGCGCTGGTGAGCCCGAATTTTTCTCAGGCCGGCATGATCGTGGTGGCGATCGGCATGATCGGCGCGACCGTGATGCCGCATAATTTGTTTCTTCATTCCGCGCTGGTGCAAACCCGCAAGCTGGAACGCGACGAGCCTTCCATCCGCCACGCGATCCGCTTCAACACGATTGACACTGCGGCCGCCCTCGGCGTTGCCTTCCTCATCAACGCGGCCATCCTGGTTCTCGCGGCGACGGTTTTTTATGGAAAAGGAAGCGTCGCCGTGGCCGGCGGCGCGGTCGTGCATTTCAGCCCGGACAGCGACTGGATCCGCCTCGCGCACCTGACTTTGGCGCCGCTGCTGGGGACGACCGCGGCCAGCACGCTCTTTGCCGTGGCTCTACTGGCGAGCGGGCAAAGCAGCACGATCACCGGCACGCTGGCCGGCCAGGTTGTCATGGAGGGCTTCATGAACTGGCGCATCCGCCCGTGGATCCGCCGGCTGATCTCGCGGCTCCTCGCCGTGGTGCCGGCGATCTGGATCATCGGCATCCGCGGCGACAGGAGCGTCACCGATCTGGTCAACCTCAGCCAGGTGATCCTGTGCCTGATCCTGCCGTTCGCTATGTTTCCGCTGCTGTATTTCACATCGTCGCGCCGGATCATGGGCCGCTGGGCCAACGGTTGGTTCCTGCGCCCCCTCGGCTGGGGCAGCGCGCTCCTCATCACCACCATGGCCATTTACAGCCTCCCCGATTCCCTCCGCGAAGCTTGGCGAATCCTCGCCGCCCGCTAACCTTTTTCCAACCAAAACCATCCCATGTATCCGACCATCCTCGTCACCCTCGACGCCACCACGACCGACCGTGCGATCCTCGATCACATCAAACCGCTGGCCCAACATTTCCGCAGCCGCGTCGTCCTCCTCCACGTGGCCACCAGCGCGCCCGCCCAGTTTCTCGGGCCTGAGGCCGAGGACGAGGAGGTGCGCGAAGATCAGGCTTATCTGGATAGAATCCGCGCCGAGTTCGAATCCGCCGGCCTGAGCTGCGACGCCGTCCTCGCCTACGGGGAACCGGTGAAAGAGATCGTCAACTGGGTGCATCAGAACCGGCCGGATCTCGTTGCCATGAGCACGCACGGCCACCACTTCATGGCCGACCTCGTCCTCGGCACGACCGCCATCAAAGTCCAGCACTGCGTCAGCGTGCCGGTGCTTCTCCTGCGGGCCAAATAACGGGGCGTCCCGGGCCGGAATTTCCAGAAGCCGGGCGGGTGCGAAAAATACCGTCTATACGGGATAGCGGGAAGCGGCGGCTTTTTGTATTTTTCATCAAGAACTGCGAGGGCGCAGCCTCTCCCTTGGAATGAAAAGATCCAATGCCATATATCCTTTTACCGGATGGAATGACTATTCGGCGGCGTCTTCCAAGGCGACCCACGCGGTTTTTTTTGAGCGGCCGCGATCCGAAAATTCTGCGTTTTATCAGACGCCTCGCAAAGCCCCGTCGGTGCCGGCAGACGGGCGATCAGCGCGATACGACTATTCGCGCGAACCGCAGGCTTTCTCCTTGAGAAAGTTTTTTCTCAGCAAAAATTACGGCCTGACCCGCGTCGTGAATTTCCTGATCCTCCCCCCGCTCGCCATTCTGGTCATCGTGGGCGTGATCATGCTGATGCGCACATAAGGCGCTGAAAATCTTGTGGCGTCGGGCGTTCGCGATTGACGCCGCCGCGCGAAGAAATCACTCTTTCGCTTCGATGAAGCGTGCGAGAGGCGAAGGGCGGCCCAACCGATCGAGGGAATCGTCCATAAAACACCCGGCAAAGACTCTGACCGGATTTTTCCGCGCCGTGAGTGCCCGTGGCAACTGGTGGGCGCTGGCTGTCCTGCTGGCGGGGCTGCTCGTCACCGCCCTTGCCGCGCGACATCATGAAATGAATGATGATCAGAATGCGAAGCAGGAGTTCCATTTCGCCTGCGCCGAGATCCAGCTGAGGATCGAAGAGCGCCTCCGTGCACACGAGCAGATCCTGCGCGCCGGCGTCGCGTTTTTTGCTGACAACAACGGCGTCACCCGCGGGGAGTGGCGCGACTTTGCCGCACGCCAGAAAATCAGCCGGAAGCTTCCGGGTATCCAGGGCCTTGGCTTCGCGCGGCTGATCCCACGGGAACAACTCGCACGCCACACGCAGGAGATCCGCGACGAGGGATTCCCGGACTACCGGATCCGTCCGGAGGGCGAGCGGGAGACATACTCCTCCATCATTTATTTGGAACCCTTCACCGACCGCAACCTCCGGGCCTTCGGCTACGACATGCTCTCCGAGCCGGTGCGCCGGGCAGCTTTGGAACGCGCGCGGGATCTGGACGAGGTCGCTCTCTCCGGAAAGGTCACCCTGGTGCAGGAGACCGGGAAGGATGTCCAGGCCGGCACGCTGATGTTTGCGCCGGTATATCGCACGGGAATGCCTTATGAATCTGTGGCCGAGCGCCGCGCCGCGCTCTTTGGCTGGGTCTATAGCCCCTACCGGATGAAAGACCTCATGGAGGGGATTCTCGGCCGCTGGGAATCGGCCGGGCAAAAGCAGATCCGCCTGAAAATCTATGACGGCGGATCGGCCTCCCCGGAGAACCTGCTCTACGACAGCCAGCCCGGCGGCGTGGAAGAACCGGCGCGCACCATCCGGCTGGAACAACTGATCAAAAGCGATTCGGCCGGGTGCCGGTGGCTCCTGAGTTTTTCCGGGAGCGGAGCGCTGAGTCACAGCACGGTCTGGTTGATCCTGGGCGGCGGAACCGCTCTGAGCCTGCTTCTGGCGGCACTGGTTCTCACGTTGGCCAGAACCGGATTCGCTGCCCGGAGGATGGCGGAGCAGCTGACCGCTGATCTGACAGAGAACAAGGATCGGCTCCAGAAGATCATTGATTCCGCCTCGGAGTATGTGTGGGAAATGGATCTGGATGGGACGTTCACCTATGTCAGCCCCCGCGCCGCCGATGTTCTCGGCCGTCCGGTCTCCCAGCTCCTTGGCACCAAGCTGTTCGATATCCTTCCCGAGGAGGATCTGGCTGTGCTGCCGGAGTTCTTCAAGGCGCAGGCGGAAAAAAAGGAGCCGTTCGAAAACCTGATCCACCGGGCGTTGCTCCCCGACGGATCGGTGAAGCATCAAAAAATCACCGGGCAGCCGGTTGTCAGCGAGAGCGGGGAGGTGCGTGGGTTCGTGGGGATGGCGGCGGACATCACGGAGGAGGAAAAAGCACGCGCCCAGCTCGCCCACGACCGCGAACGGATCGAGACATTTTTCGAGGTGGCCATCGACCTTCTCTGCATCTTCGATCTCGACTGCAAATTCGTCCGCGTGAGCCGGGCCTGGGAAGACCTGACCGGCCGTTCCAGAAACGAGATCGAAGGCTCCCCGTTCATGGACAATGTCCACCCGGATGACATCGCCTCCACGCGGGAGGAGTTCGTCCAAGTGCTGACCGGCAAGCCGCTGACCGGCTTTGTCAACCGCTACCGCGCAGGCACGGGCGAATGGCGGTCCATCGAGTGGCGGGCCAAGCTGATCCGGGGAAGCGTCTTCGCGGCGGCGCGCGATGTCACCGAGTCCAAAACCGCGGAAGAGGCCCTCGAGCGGGCGCTGGAACGCGAGCGCCAGACGACAGAGATCAAAAGCCGGCTGGTCTCGATGGCCTCGCATGAGTTCCGCACGCCGCTGGCCTCGATTCGGCTGGCGGCCGAGCTCCTCTCCAACAGCCGCGACAGGCTCGATGAGGCCGCCATCCAGCGCGGGCTCCAAACCATCCTGGACTCAACCGACTTCATGACCGAGGTCGTCACCGACGTGCTGGATCTCAGCTCCCTCGGATCCGCCTCACCCACGGAACCGCTCTCGAAAATCCCTCTGGCCGAGTTCCTGCGCCAGATCGCCGGGGACTTTTGTTTTCCGACCGGCAATCCCGATCTGGTTTCTTTCGCATGGAACGGCGTGCCGGTGCTCGCCCGCGGGTACCCCATCCTGCTCAAGCGTGCGCTGTTCAACCTTCTCGGCAACGCCGTCAAATACGCTCCGCCCGGCTCGCCGATTGTTTTGAGGCTCCGGCGCGACGGCCGGACGGCGGTGATCCAGGTCGAGGATCACGGAATAGGGATCCCCGATGCGGAGGTTCCTTTCCTCTACGATCTTTTTTACAGGGCCTCGAACAGCACCGGGATCCCCGGCACCGGCCTCGGGCTCCCGCTTGTCTTCGAAGCCATGCATCGCATGGACGGAAATGTCGAATACTCCCAACGCCCCGGCGGAGGAAGTATCTTCACCCTTCGCCTGCCGCTCGCGGAGGGCGGAGCCGACGGAGGCCCGGATCCGCAGGCATGAGACCGCACGACGAAGAAAATTTCCGCCCATGAAAAAATCCCGCCTGGACGCGCTGATTTTCCGGCACTACGCGCGGAGCGCGCTGCTGTCGATCCTGACGATCGAGATCCTCCTGCTGGCGATGTATTTCGGGATCAATGCCTACAACGGGCGGCAGACCGAAGAGACGCTGAAGGGCGAGGTTCAGGCGGTGCTCCCGGGCCTCGTCTCCCAGTCCGCCGACTCGATCAACGCCAACTTCGCCCTCATCGCCCGCGAAACAAAATTTTTTGCGGCCGCCCACCGGGAGGTTTTTGCGCACCCGAACACGTTCGAGATCCCCGGCGAAAAGCCCGCGTTTGCAAAGGCGGCGAACGGCTCGCTCCACCAGACGAACCTCCAGGACGGGTCGAGCCTCTACATTTCCGCCACGGGAAAATTCGGCGAGAGAGAGATGCTGATCGCGGAAAAATCCGCCGCCCTCAACCCGCTCTACCGCCACATGGTGACCGACGCGCCGAACGTGGTCGCGTCCTACATCAACACCCCGGGCGAAATGAACCGGCTCTACCCGTTCATGGAAAAGGTCTGGGAGCAATACCCGGCGGATCTCCACATGGAGGACTACAACTTTTATTACCTCGCGGATGCGAAGCACAACCCCGCGCGCCAGCCGGTCTGGACCGGCGTGTATCTGGATCCGGCCGGCCAGGGGTGGATGCTCTCGTGTATCGCCCCGGTCTACCTCGGCGACACGCTCGAAGGGGTCGTCGGGCTCGACGTGACCGTGGAAAAAATCGTGAGCGGGATCCTGAAAAAAAACCTGCCCTGGGGGGCCTCGGCATTTCTCGCCGACGACAAGGGGATGATCCTTGCGATGTCGGAGGACGTGGAAAACCTGTTCGGCCTCCGCGAGCTCAAGTCGCACGTTTACTCGGAGACGATCAGCAAGGAGCAGCTCAAGCCCGAGGAGTTCAGCCTCTTCCAGACCGCCGATCCCGCTCTGGTGGCCGGTTTCCGTGAGCTCTATTCCTCGAACGCCGCTCTCCGGGAAATCTCCGCCCGGTCGGAGCCGGTCTTCGTGGCCCAGGGCCTGATCCCGGAAACCGGCTGGCACCTGTTTGTCGTGATCCGGCATTCCCAGGTCTTCGGGTCGGTGAACCGCCTCGCCCGAATCTCCCAGATCATCGGATATTTCGCCATCGCCGGAATGCTCGCGTTCTACCTCGCGTTCTTCGTGTTTCTCAGAACCCGCGCCCGCCGGATGGCCGCGGAAATCGCGCGCCCGGTGGAGAGGCTCACGCTCGCCACCGCCGGGATCGGGACAGGCAGCACGTCCGTCCCGCCCAGCGGAATCGAGGAGATCGACCAGCTCACCGACAACTTCAACACGATGTCCCGCGAGCTGGCGCAGCGCGCGAAGGATCTCGTCGAAGCCGGCGTCCGCTCGGAGATGAAGGAAAAGGAGGCCGAGCTCGCCTACACGCGCGGGCTCTACGAATCGGCCAGCGGGTATCTCCACAATGTCGGCAACGCGATCACGCGCATGGAATCGCACCTGTTCGATTTCGATGCCGTCGTGAAGAGCACCCGGCAGTATCCCGACGTCTTCCGCAGGCTGGAGGCCGGCGGCGAGGGGGCCCGGGAGACGCTGCGTCGGTTCAAGGAGGTCCTCCTGGATAAGACCGTCCCCGTCATCGAGGCGACCGCCACGGAAATTTCCCGGATCAACACCTCGATCAAGCAGACGATCTCCCACCAGCAGGCCGGGTTCCTCGCAGCCGGCCGCCTGCCGACGGAAAAGTTTTCGCTTTCCGAACTCCTCGCCGGCCTGTGTGCGCAGTACCAACGCGACAACATCTCCCTGCAGACCGATCCGGATGTCGTGCTCCGCAACCACCGCGAACCGATCCGCCAAGGGATCGAGAACATCATCAAAAATGCGGTCGAAGCCACCGGCGCGTCCGGCAAGATCTCGGTTCGGTGCCGGCGCACTCCGGACGGAGCCACCGTGACCGTGGAGGACGACGGCGAAGGGATCTCCTCGGAAAATCTTCCCGGCGTCATGACCGCCGGATTCACCACCAAGCCGGGCGGACACGGCCTCGGCCTGCATTCGTTCGCCGTCTTTCTCTCGGCATCCAACGGACGCCTCACGGTCGAAAGCCGAGGGCGGGGGAAAGGCGCCCTCGTCAAATCGGAAATAAAAAATGCCAAATAACACCCTCCTCATCTGCGACGACGACCCGGAGATTCTGGATTTTTACCGGAAGCTCTTTTCGCCGTCGAAAGCACCGGAATTTGATATCCTGGGATCTCAAGTTTCCACGCGCCCGCCGGATCTGGCGTGCCTCACGTTTTCGGATCCCCGCGAGCTCATCAAGGAATACGAGCGGACGGTGAAGTCGGGCGACCACCACCCGCTCTGCATCATGGATATGCGGATGCCTGTCCTCAGCGGGCTGGCGGCCGCCATCCAACTCCGGAAAATCGACCCGGAGATCAATGTCGTGATCTGCTCCGCGTTTTCCGATGTGTCTCTTCCCGAGATCCGCTCGACCCTGCAGCAGGAGGTTTTTTTCGTCCGCAAACCATTCGTCCCGGAAGAATTTTCCCTGCTGATTCATTCGCTGGTCGGCCACTGGAACACCCAGCGCGAGCTGGAGAGCGCGCGGGCCGACTTGGCGGCTCAGTGCGAAAAGCTCGCCATGGTCATCGAGGGCACCCGCGTGGGAACGTGGGACTGGATGATCCCCAGCGGGCAGGTCGAGTTCAACGAGCGCTGGGCGGAGATCGTGGGCTACGAGCTCCGGGAACTCGAGCCCACCGATATCGGGACATGGGCCCGGCTGTGCCACCCGGACGACCTCGCCCGCTCGAACGGGCTGCTCGAAAAAGTGTTTGCCCGCGAGCTGGAGTATTACGATTTCGAGTGCCGGATGCTCCACAAGAACGGGAGCTGGGTCTGGGTATGGGATCGCGGGAAGGTGTCCGAGTGGTCGCCCGATGGCAAGCCGCTGCGCATGTCGGGGACACATTCCGACATCACAGAAAAGCGCCTGACCGCAGAGATCAAAAGCCGACTGATCTCGATGGCATCTCATGAGTTCCGCACCCCGCTGGCCTCGATCCGGCTCGCCGCCGACCTCCTTTCTTCCCGTCGCGAAATGATGGACGAGGCCACCGTTCAACGCACCCTGCAAAGCATCACCAAAACTACCGACTACATGGTCGGCATCGTCTCCGATGTCCTGGCTCTCGGCTCCATCGGGAGCAACCCGCAGGCGGATCCTCTCTCTGAAATCCCTCTGGAGGACTTCCTGCGGCAGACCGTGGAGGAGTTCCGTGCCGCATCGCTCAACCCACGGGAGATCACCTTCGAGTGCAGCAGCTCGCCGGTTTCCTGCACCGGGATTCCCTCCCTGCTCAAGCGCGCGGTGACCAACCTTCTCGACAACGCGGCGAAATACTCGCCCGAGGGGACGCCCGTCGTTCTGCGGCTCCAACGGGAGAAGGCTTCGGCCGTCATCCAAATCGAAGACCAGGGACGAGGGATCCCGGAAGCCGATCTCCCGTCGCTCTATGAGCCGTTTTACAGGGCCTCAAACACGGCGGGAATCGCCGGCACAGGCCTCGGCCTCGCAATCGTCGCCGAGGCGCTGCAGCGCATGGATGGCAAAATCGCGATCGTCAGCCGCGACGGCGGCGGAACCATCTTCACGATCCGCCTGCCGCTGGCCGCTTAAGTCGCGACGGCTCCGAGCGCACAGCTCGCGCACGGCTTGATCTGCTGGAAGAAATCGTTCCCCTTGTCGTCCACGAGGATGAATGCCGGGAAGTCCACGACCTCGATTTTCCAGACCGCCTCCATGCCGAGCTCGGGGAATTCGAGCATCTCGACCTTCCGGATATTTTCCTTCGCGAGGATGGCGGCCGGCCCGCCGATCGAGCCGAGGTAGAATCCGCCGTGTTTTTTGCAGGCGTCGGTGACCTGCTGGCTGCGGTTCCCCTTGGCGATCATGACCAGCGACCCTCCGTTCGACTGGAAGAGATCCACGTAGCTGTCCATGCGTCCGGCGGTGGTCGGGCCGAACGAGCCCGAGGGCAGGCCCTTCGGCGTCTTGGCGGGGCCGGCGTAATAGACCGGATGATCCTTGAAATACTGCGGGAGCCCCTCGCCTCGGTCGAGGCGCTCCTTGAGCTTCGCGTGGGCGATGTCGCGCGCGACGATGATCGTTCCGGTGAGCTCGAGCTGCGTCGTCACCGGGTGCTTCGAAAGCTCGGCGAGGATCGCGGGCATCGGGCGGTTGAGATCGATTTTGACGCTGTGCTTCGCCGTGGCCTGCCGGTGGCGGTCGGGGATGAACCGGCCGGGGTTCGTCTCAAGCGCCTCGATCCAGAGCCCGTCCTTGTCAATGCGCGCCTTGATATTCCGGTCGGCCGAACACGAAACTCCTATCCCGACCGGACACGACGCGCCGTGGCGCGGAAGGCGCACGATCCGCACGTCGAGTGCGAAATACTTGCCGCCGAACTGCGCGCCGATCCCGCACTCCTGCGCGGCCTTCAGGATTTTGTCCTCGAGCGCGACATCGCGGAACGCCTGCCCGAGCGCGTTGCCCTCGGTCGGCAGCGCGTCGAGATATTTCGCGCTCGCGAGCTTCACCGTCTTCAGGCACGCCTCGGCCGAGGTGCCCCCGATCACGAAAACGAGGTGATACGGCGGGCATGCGGCCGTCCCGAGCGACCTCATCTTTTCGGTCAAAAACTTCTCGAGGCTCGCCGGGTTCAGGAGCGCCTTGGTCTCCTGGAAAAGATAGGTCTTGTTCGCCGAGCCGCCGCCTTTGGCTACGAAAAGAAAATCATACGACATGCCGTCGGCGGCGTAGAGGTCGATCTGCGCGGGGAGGTTGGTCCCGGTGTTGACCTCGTCATACATCGTGACCGGAGCCGTCTGCGAGTAGCGCAGGTTCTCTCCGGTGTAGGTGTTGTAAATCCCGCGCGCGAGTGCTTCCTCGTCGTGCCCGCCAGTCCAGACCTGCCCCCCTTTTTTTCCGACCACGGTCGCCGTGCCGGTATCCTGACAGAACGGAAGCACCCCCTGCGCCGCGACCTCCGCATTCCGCAGCAGCGCGAGCGCCACGGTTCGGTCGTTGTCGCTCGCCTCCGGGTCGTCGAGGATCTCCGCCACCTGTGCCAGGTGCGCCGGACGCAGCAAAAACGAGACGTCCCGCATCGCCGCCTGCGCCAGATGCGTCAGCCCGCCGGCCTCGACCTTCAGCACCGGCTCGCCCTCGAACGTGCCGACCGAAACAAACTCGCCGGTCAGCTTTTTGTATTCCGTCGTGTCTCCGCCAAGCGGAAACGGCTTCTGAAATTGGAACGGCGGTGGTGATTTTGACATGATTTTCGTAGGTTGAGAAAACGGATGCTGCCACAGGGCCGCGGGTTCCGCAACTTCGGACATCCTGACGTGCAAGAAAAGCGTGCGAGGAGCGAACGCCCAGGACGGGCGCAGATTTCCATCTCGAATGGGATCCTCTCTTTTCCTCGCCCCACCATTTTTCTGGATGACATCAGGATGTCTGAGGCTGGGTTTTTATCCGGGCGGTTTGTCGTCCGGGACAGGTGCCTGGGGACTTTCGGCGGCGGCATTCGCCCGCGTCAACTCCGGGCGGTCGGAGCGCTCGGCGGATGGCTGGATGACGGCCGTGCAGTTGTCGCCGGCCTTGGCAAGCATCCCGGATTGAAGGCGTCCGATCCCGCCGCGCAGATCCGAAAAGAGAAGGACGATATCCATTTCTCCCGGCGGAAAAAAAAGTTCGCGGATTTCCCCGCATGCGATCGGGGCGAGCTTCCGCCCGTTGATTTCGACCGCAACCGGAAACTTCCGCACAGCATTCAATAGCTGCACGCGGCACTGTCCCGGGCGGAGGCTCTCCTGCGGGATCGGAAATTCCTCGATGACCTGGACATCCACGCTGGAGGAATCCGCGTCGAGTTGTCCCACAACGACAATGGTGTAGCAACCCGCCTTGAGAGTGGCTGGCACGCGGGCCAGCGGCCGGGAGTCCTCCCCGTGGCGGAAGACCTCAATAAAATCTTTTCCCGTGAACGAAATCCGTCCGACCGGCCCGCGTTCGCCGATCCGTATGTCACGCCCGATGGCTCGATCCTTGAATTTCAGATCCAGGCCGGTGCGCCAGCGGTCCGGCTGCGCGGTGTCGCATGCGTTCAGGATCTTGATGGAAGCGACCCGGGGCTTCTCCGCGCTGCTGTTGATCTGCGCCACGAGCGGCGCGCCGCCCGCAAGGAAGGCGGCCGAAAAATAAAGAAGGCTCCGGGTTGGTTTCATCAGTAGTTGAGGGTGCGGGGAAACAAAATATTCCAGCTCACCGGCGCGGCGGGGACGAGCGGATCGGCCGCCGGAGGGTAAACCGGCTGGAGTTGGACGACCATTTCTCGCGCGGTGTCGGCCTTGATCCGGAAGCGATCCGTCCCGGCGGGGGTTCGCTCAAAGCTTCCGGCCTGTGCCCTTATGAAAACCGTGAAGGCCAGGCTCTGCGTGGTGAGAAGCGAGGCCGTCCGTCTCATAAACTCCTCCCGGCCGGCGTCCGATACCCCCAGCATCGATACGTCCGTCAGCACGTTTGTGGAGGTGGAAAAGGCAGAGGCCCGGGAAATGTCGCCGACCGAAACCAGAAATCCGTTGGTGGGATTTGTCGCGAAGTTTTGGAGGGAGGAAAGGGTGGTTGTCGCGTTCAAGGAGTGCCCCGCGAGCGTCGCGGAAGCCTGGTTGGATGATGAGGACTCAAAAACAAATTGGTCCAATGCCGCACGCAGCGCGAGCCCTGCGGGATCCCGGACGATGCTGTTCGGGTTCACCCGCCCGGCGGTGATGTCATCTGTCCGGAAGACGTCCATGAGCAGGGATGCGTTCCGCAGGGAATTTGTCGAGGTGATGTCATCCGATCCTCTGCCGCCGAGCCAGTTGGCATAATTTGTGCCGGTCGAGTTTGCCCGGTTGTTGGTCGGAGAGTCGGAATGGCCGATCCGAAGCGTGGCTCCCTGTGAGCGGAACCCGTCAATGTCGTGGCGCGCCGGATCGTAAATGGCTCCGAGTTCGCCGGGAGAGCCCATCGGTTTGTTGGCCACGAAGTGGTTGCCGGCGGGATCGGAAGTGTATTCATACCATCCCTGATGCCAGAGAGCGACCCCGGTGTGGTTTTGCGAAGTGTTGAAATTTGTCTGTCCGAGGGTCTGCTGCTGGCTGCCGTTTGTGAGCGTGTTTCCATAGCCGGCACCCCCGTCCTTCCAGCAGGCGGAAGTATTTGTGTCGATGCGGGACACCTCGGTGTTCGAGCGGACATCGCCCCTCGTTAAACGCGGCTCTGTATCGGAGCCGTTCGAGGTGTTGTGGCTTTCTGTTTTGGAGTCAGCCAGAAAAGTGGAACTCCATGCGGGGTTGTTGGTATTCCGGCCCAGATAATTATTCTGGTCTGTATAAATCCGCAGCGTGAAGTCTATCAAGCCGTCCTGGTTTCCGAAGGCAAGCCGCTCGCGCTGGTCGGAATAATCGGCCCCAGCCGGGGTGGAGTTTTGAAGGGCATATCGATCGGTGCTGATGGCCGCGACGCTCACCGTGTAATCCTCGAAGCCGGTGACCAGCGGCATATCTTTGCCGTCCGCATTGACCAGTTCCCATTGCCCGGCACCCGTGCCCGGGGCGGCAACATACCGGTTCGAGTCGACCCCGATGAAATTCGTTTGCGAGTCCCGCCAAGGGGGGCCGTCGGTCGTCAGAACGGCAAACCCACCGGCCGGAATCGTGAAGGTGGAAGGGAGCCGGATTTTGATGTCGGCCGGGCGAAGCAACGAGGGCGAACCGCCGACCGTGTTGTTATTCCATGACCTCCTGTTGGAGAGAATGACAAAAGGATCCGGGCCAAGATCGGCGGAAGCGATCGTCCGGCCTGTCGGGTTGTGGAGCTCGATGTAGTGGGCAAAGCGGACGGTGATATCGACCGGGGCGTCCGAATCGGTGGGGGGATGCGGATCCGGGGAGATCACGCGCACGATCCGGAAATATTCCGAAAGGAACGGTCCCTCTTCTTTTCCGAAAGCCACCGGGAGGTCGCTGGCGAGAGTTCCATACGGGATGAAATCCGGCGAGTTGAATGTGTAGGCCGAGCCGTCCGCCTGGATGATCGTCGCGACTGAGTTTGTATCGATCGCGTCGCGGATATTCGCCGCAATCCTTGTGACATAAGCCAACTGGTCGGCGGCGGTCGGGCTGGTGGCGATGCCCGCATCGGCAGAGTAAAACCTTAGCCCGAAGTCGGGCAGGCTGTTTGTGATGGCATCGCGGATGGCGAAGGTTTCCAACTGGACGCGGGCGGCTGCGTTAGATTCGCTAACAACAGCGTTGAGGTTCAGGCGGCGTTTGCCGTCGGGCGAGCGGTCGTCGTGAAGCGAGTGAACGGTAACGAAGGGCCGCATGCGCTGCCAGGTGGCGGCGTCCAATCCCGGTGAGACCGGGGCGAGCGGATACTGAACCATCGAAGGCTCTGAACCCCCGTTAGTCAGCGTTCGCAAGGCCAGCAGGTTCGCGATGTCCTTGGTTGTCGCGTAAACCGGAGCGTTTGTCAGAGCCAGAAGGGAGAGGTCGGAGAGATTAGAGAGATTGGTGGCGTTGCTTCTACTGTGAGTGCCTGTGGCATTTGCGGCCTGACCTGCGAAGCGGAGATCCAGCTTGCTGCACTCGTCATCCACCCAAAACGCGTAGCGCCCGACCACCCGTCCGCCGGTGTCCCGGACGTATGTCCAGTTGACGGGAAGCGGCCGCGGGCCGCCGGAGCCGTCCGTCAGACCGGCCATTCCATTGGAGTGGGTGGGCGACGGCGCATTCATTTTTGCAATGAGATCCGCCTCGGAAGTTACTGAGCGCGTGACTTGGTTTCCGAAAGCATCCAGATCTGCAACGCTCATCAGGTTCGTGACGATCCGGGCCGCCGAAAGGTTTTCGAAGTAGCCGGCGGATCCTGCGGCTGTTGAAAAAAGCGGAACCCTCGTCGTGACAACAAGGTTTCCGCGAAGGATTCGCTTGCCGAGAAAAAGGTAAGGGTTTCCCAATGTGTCCCGGTCCCAAATGCTGGCGAGCGGCCCGTTTGTTGTTGTGGTGAGCAGCCGTTGGACCGCATCGTCTACCGCGGCGTCGGCAAGCAACCTGGCCTGAAGAATACGGGAGGCACTTTGCGCGACGTGCCTTTCGATGCTCATGCTCTGGAGGAAGGCGACGACGATGGTGGAGAGGACGACGAGGACGAGGAGGGTGGTGATGAGCGAGGAGGCAGGGGAGGAGGCGGGATGGGGCAGGCGGAAGGCGGGACGCGGGGAGAGCGCGCACGCTGCACGGGGGACGCTCCGCTCGGCCGTCCCGCAAAGTTTGTTCCCCGGGGCCCTGTTCATGCTGTCAGGGGGCCTGCTGCGGGCGGTTGATTTTGATGCGGGTGGAGAAGGACTGGACGGCGGCGCGGATCGCCGGGCTGTTGGGGTCGGTCCAATCCGCCATGTTGCCGCCGAGTTTTTTTGCGGTGTCCTGGTTGACCGCCGAGATGCGGATTTCGACGAGGTCCGGGATCGGGGTGTTGGTCGAGTCGAAGTTCGTGAGGGAGTTGTTGGTGGCGGTATAGGCGATGAGGGTGAGGGAGGTGATGTTGCGGGCGAGGAGCTCCACGCGCGGATCGCCCGCCGTGGCGAGATCGCCCGGGAAGAGCGGCGGCGAGGGGTTGGTGAGGCGATGGAACGCGGGGTCGCTGCTGAGCAGGTAGCGGTAGATGTTCATCGTGTTCACCGGGGCGTTCGACGCGCCGGAGCTTTTTCCAAACGCCAAAAAGTAGCCGACCTGGCAGACATCGCTCCGGTTCGATGCGGGATCCTGGGCGCCGGCGGGAAGGGCGGAGAGGAAGAAGACGGCCGAGTTCGTGGTGATGCCGGCGATCGCAGGCACGAGCTGGTGGGCATTCGACTTGAGGAGGAACTGCCCGGTGTTTGTTGTGGCAACGAGGTTTCCAAGGTCGCGCGACATGACGCCGAGGGCGGCGCGCGCCTCGCGATACGAATCCACCCGGCCCTCCCCGTCCCGCCAAAGTTTCGCCGAGGTGTCCACCATGCCCAGGAGCATCACGAGCAGGAGCGCAAAAACCACCATCGCGACCAGAAGCTCGAGGAGCGTGAAGGCGGATTTTTTGAAAGCGGTCCGGGCGGGGTTCACATCAATAGCCGATCAGGGTGACGAACGTGTATTTCGAGCGGTTTGCCGAGGGGGCTACGGCGGGGGTTTCGATCGTGGCCTGCACGCGCGAGAGGTTGGGGATGCCGGTGTTGGTGTCCACCTCGATGCGCGCGAGAAAGTTGGTGGTTTTCTCGGTGCTCGCGGGTAAGTTGGGATCCTCCTCGATACGGACGAGAAAAACGGTGGCCGGGCATCCGTTGGTAAAAACCGCTCCGCTCGTGCTGGCCAGGCCGGATCCCTCTTGATCGTATGACAGGAACTCTGCGTGCCCGTGCGCGGCGAGGTTGAAGTTCGTCCTCAGCGAGTTGGTATTCGCCGCCGAGTTTCCGCAAACAAGCAGCCGGTTCGTCCCGGGTTGGATCCGCAGGTCGGAAAAAATCTGTCGAGCGATCAGGGTGGCGCGGGTTTCTCGTTGGCTCTCCTGGGCGGATTTCATGGCAGCGGGAAAAAGCCCGATGATGCCGACGAGCGCGAACGAGATCACGCCGAGCGCCAGGACGATCTCGACGAGCGAGAAGGCGCGCGAAATCCCGGCCGGCCGGCCAGCGCAAAATCTTTTGGAGGCGTTCATATTCCGGTGATGTCGAGCTGCGCGCGGCCGGTATAGCGGGTGAGCGAGATGACCTCGAAGCCGGCGCCCTGGTTTTTTTTCTGTTCGCTGATGAGCGACTCGTTCCCGCCGTCGCCCCGGAACCCCTCGCTGAGGTAGAGCTGGCGGCTGGCCTCGCTGCCGGAGGGGAAATCCACTCCGCCGGCCGCGTTGAATGTCACGACGTTCAGCGATTCGCCAGCCGCGAGCTGCGGAGCTGGGGAGAGACGGGCGGTGAAGCCGTCCGGCAAAGACTGGCCGAGGATATTGACGGCACCCGGATCGTGCAAAAGAACGCCGTTGGGGAGGCGGAGCCATTTGGTGAGCCGCTCGAACGGGCTTGTCGTCAGGCCATCCTCCGGATCCCTGACGACCATCACGGCATCCGGCTCGGGAAAGTTGCGGCGGCAGAGGACGACATGCACCGGGCGTCCGGCCTCGATCGCCGCGACCCGCGCCTGCTCGAACGTGCCCATGAGGATGTTGACCGCCGCCCGGCGGCCGGTGGTTGAGGAGAATCCGGAAACGGCGGGCAGCAGGAGCGACGCCAGCGCGGCCATCACCGCCATCACGACAAGCAGCTCCAGCAGGCTGAAGCCGCCGCACCTCCCCGGATTGCACGTGCGGCTCATGAAAACATCTTCCCGGCCCGCCAAGTGTTTCGGCTTCAGAGGATGTGCGGAGAAACACGACACGGGGAAGCTCTATCACGTCCGCCTCCGGCAACCCAGAGCAAATGCAACCGCCTCCGGGAATCCTCCACTGGACAGCCCGCGCAATCGGGATTAAATAACGGATCTCATTCATGAACATCGCATCCTATCTCGGAGACCGGGCGGATTACCTTCTCGGCCACACGTCGAAAACCATCCCAAAAGAGCTGCTGCATTTGCCGGGGCCGGATTTTGTGGACCGCGTGTTCGCGGCGAGCGACCGGAACCAGCGGGTCCTCAACAATCTCAGCCGGATGTATGGCACCGGCCGCCTCGCGGGCAGCGGGTATCTTTCCATCCTGCCGGTGGATCAGGGGATCGAGCATTCGGCGGGCGCGAGCTTCGCGAAGAACCCGCTCTATTTCGACCCGGAGAACATCGTGAAGCTGGCGAT
>JBAXXD010000027.1:0-39183 GCA_037128135.1 Verrucomicrobiia bacterium | reverse complement strand
GCCACCCGCTGGAGCTGGGATTTCGCCTCCTCGACCTGCTTCGTGTCGAGCCCCGCGATCTGCACCAGGATCCGATCCTTCCCCTGCGGGCTGATCACCGGCTCGCTCACCCCGTATTGATCCACGCGCTTGCGGATCACCTCGACCGCCTGGTCGAGAAGGTCCTTCGTGATCCCGTTCTCGGTCTGCGGGATGAGGCGGATCAGGAACGACGTGCCGCCCTGAAGGTCGAGCCCGAGCCGGATCTTCTGCCCCGGCGGCCACACCTGCCCGAGGCAGTAGGTGAGGAGGAAAACCGTGAGGGACAGCCCCAGCCAGCGTTTGCGTGCGGGAAGCTCGGTTGCAAAATACCAGCCGAAAAGCAGCAGGAGCGCCAGGCCAAGGGTGAACGTAAGGACGGGTGACATCAGATGAAAAAAAGCGGCCTCGCCGGACGCATCAGGCTTCGGGCTGGCTCACCACGACCGCGACCGCCGCGCGGTCGAACTCCACCTTCACGTTGTCCGCGATTTTGATGATGAGCGTTTTTTCTTTCACATTCGAAACCGTGCCGTGGATCCCGGCGTTCGTGACCACCTGGTCGCCGGTCTTCACTGCCTGGATCAGCTTCTCATGGTCCTTCGCCTTCTTCTGCTGCGGACGGATCAGCAGGAAATAGAAAATCACGAAGATGAAAACCAGCGGCAGCATCGAGACAAGCATGTTCTGCTGTCCCGGGGCCGCCGCCTGGGCAAAAATCAATAAGTCGGTCATGTTCATAAGAGTCGATCCTGTTCTGTGAAGGCGCAAAAGATAGTCGGATGCCGCCGCTTGGCAAGCACGAACGCGGTTAGGATTTCGGGCGGAGGCGGAGGGTGATCCGCTTCATGCGGGCGTCGTCCTGCGGGCTCCAAGTGGCGATTTGCGGGTCATCCTTGAACGCGTGGTGGACGATCCGGCGGTCGTAGGAGTTGAGCGGCTCGGTCTGGATCGGGCGTCCGGTCGAGCGGACGGCCTGGGCGAGGTGGCGGACTTTTTCGACGAGGGTGTCGTCGCGCATGGCGCGGTGGTGTTCGACGTCCACGACGACGCGCGGGCCCGGGGGATTCGCTGCGGCCAGCACGCGGTTGACGAGGTATTGGAGGTCGTCCATGACCGTGTCGTTGCGCCCGATCAGGCGTTCCGGCTCGTGGGTGAGGATCTGGAGGATCTGCTGTCCGTCGCGCTCCTGCTCCTGGATTTCGACGACGAAGCCGAGGTATCCGAGAATGGTGTCGAGGACTTCAACGGGCGTCTGGTTCATGGTCGCTTTTTTTTCTTTGCCCCGGCGGCCTCACGCCGGGCGACCACGCTTTTTTTCTGGAGCGTGGGCAGCGGCCGGTTGCGCGTCAGGTAGAGCTGGACAATAGAAAAGATATTCTGGGTTGTCCAATAAAGCGCGAGCCCGCTGGCGTAATTGTAGCAGAAGACCAGGAAGATGACCGGCATGAAGTAGAGCATCCTCTGCTGGGTGGCGTCGCCGGTTTTCGGGGTGATGACCATCTGCCAGATCATCGTGCACGACATGATGAGCGGCAGGAGGTTGATCGGGAAGCCGAGGAGGTGGGTGATGGTGTCCGGCTGCGAGAGGTCGTGGATCCAGAAGAACGAGCTGTTGCGGAGCTCGATCGCGGTGCCGAGCATCGAGTAGAACCCGAAGAAAATCGGGATCTGGATGAGCATCGGGAAGCATCCGCTCAGCGGGTTGACCCCGTATTCGCGGTAGAGCTTCATCGTCTCCTCGTTCATCTTCTGCGGGTCGTCCTTGAATTTTTCCTTGAGCGTGGCCATCAGCGGCGAGAGCGAAGACATCTTGCGCATTTCGTTCGTCGCCTTGTTCTGAACCGGCCAGAGGGCGGACTTGATGCAGAGGGTGAGGACGATGATCGCGGCGGCGTAGTTGCCGAGCCAGGTCTTGAGGTGGTTCATCGCCCAGAGGAGGAACTCGCTGACGAACCCGAACATCCCGAAGTTCAGCACAGCGTCCTGGTTGCCGCCGAGCCTCCGCAGCAGCGAGAGCTCTTTCGGCCCGGCGTAGATCTCGAAGTTTTTGGTGACCGTCGAGCCGGGGGCGACGGCGAACCCCGCGAGCCCGACCGCGCCCTGGATTCCGAACACGGACGCGTTGTTGGTTTTTTTTGTGTCGAACCGCCTGGCCCAGACCGAGGCGGCCGGATCTTTGGAGGTGACGACGGTGCAGAAATACTGGCTGGCCACGGCCGCCCATTGGATCTCGGGTTTGCTTTCGAGGTAGAGCGGCCGCTCGCCGCGGAGCGGGATGCCCACGAGCGGGACACTGCTCGGAGAAAACCAGTTGACGTCGATCGAGGTCATCTTTCCGGCGTTCGACCAGTCGAAGCAGGTATACATCGGGAGGTCGCTCGGGTGGATCGGCGCGGCCCCGCCGGTGCCGACAAAAAATGCCGGCACCTGGAGCTCGGACGTCCCGGGATTCCGGAAGGAAACCTCGAGGGCCACGGTGTAGAGCCGGGTCTTTTCCGAGGTGGGAGGCAGGACAAATCGCTTGGTGATCGCGAGGCCGTCGGGGGCGGTTTTTGAGAACGTGACCTCCCGTTTCGAGCGGTCGGCGCGCATCTCGAATCCCCCCAGCACCTCGCCGGGGGCGAACCCCAGAGCACCGATCGGCATCCCGCGGTCGCGGTTCAGGGAGACGCTCTGCTGGTTCTCCCCCTGGTGCATCAACAGGATCACCTGCTCGATGCCGCCCGCGTCGTTATTGAAAATAAACTCCGCGCTTTCAGCCGAGAGGCTTTCCGCGCGCGGTGCCATGACCGGCCCTGCGGGAACTGCGGAGGCAACCGGTGTCGCCGCTGGCTGCCCCGCCGGTGCTGCGGCCGGAGCCGCCGCGGTCACGGACGGCGCGAGTGCGGCCGTCGCGGGCGCGCCAGCCGGAGCGGGCGGCGGCGTGAGATATTTGCTGACATACCATTGCCAGCCAAAAAGTCCGGCGACGGAGAGGGCGATTGCGATCCAGGCTTTACGGTCCATCAGTTGAGAGTCTTCCAGGCGGAGGGCACCGGGTCATACCCGCATCCGCCCCACGGGTGACAGCGGGCGATCCGGCCGATTCCGAGGCCGAGCCCATTGAAAAATCCATGCCCGCGCAGGGCCTGGATGAAATACTCCGAGCACGTCGGCTCGAACCGGCAGCCGCAGCCCGGGCCGCACACCGCCTGCAGGGCGGGAGACAGCACGCGCTGGTAAATCCGGATCAGAAAAATGAACAGAGGAATCATGAGAGAGGCGGCAAAATAGAAAGTCGGCGCGCAAGAAGCAACCATTCCGCTCGCAATTCTTCAAATCCGGCGGCGGCGGCGGCGGACTTGGCGATCACGACGATGAGGCTGCCGGGCGGAAAATCCGCACGGGCCATGCGGATCAGCTCGCGCAGCCGACGCCGGACTTTGTTTCTGACCACCGCCCCGCCGACGCGCTTGGAAGTGATGATCCCGGCCTTTGGATCACCCTCGCGCGAGGGGCAAAAAACGGCGAGCCTCAGCAGGCGGCCCTGCGCGACTTTTCCACCTTCCCGGACGCTGGTAAAATCCCGTCCGTCACGCAGGCGCGCGGACCTCGGGAAGCCGAGGCGCTCAGGCTTCGGTATGCCGGGCGTAGTGGACTTCGACACCCTTGGGCAGGAGGCGCTTGCGGCCCCGCTGGCGGCGGCGGTTCAAAATTTCGCGGCCCGCCTTGGTTTTCATGCGCGCGCGGAAACCAAACTGGTGCTTGCGCGTGCGTTTGGAAGGCTGGTATGTGCGTTTCATAGAATCGGATCAGTGGAGCCGGATACTTTATAAAACCTTCCCGGCGCGTCAACCCTTTTCTCGCCCTTTTTTCGTTTCGCGCAAATCCCGGTGGCGCGCGCGGAGCGAACGGGTGCGAAGTCGGGCGTTGCATCCCGGGCCCGGGCTTGCTGGAATGAACGCCATGTCACTCATCAATATGGAATTCTCCGACGGAGTCGGAACGATCACATTTCAAAACCCCGCGAAACGAAACTGCCTGAGCTCGGAGATGGTATCGGAAATTCTTTCGGCGCTGGACGGGTTCGCGCGCCGGCAGGCGATCGCGGTCATCCTGCGGGCGCAGGAGGGATCGAAAGTCTGGTCGGCTGGCCACGACGTGAACGAGCTGCCCAAGCCCGGGCGCGATCCGCTTCCCTATGCGGGGCCGCTGGAATCCCTGCTGCGGCGGATCCAGGAATATCCGGGCGCGGTGATCGCGCTGGTGCAGGGGAGCGTCTGGGGCGGGGCGTGCGATCTGGCGTTTTCCTGCGACATCCTGATCGGTGACGAGACGGCGAGCTTTGCGATGACCCCGGCGAAAATCGGGATCCCCTACAATCCGTCGGGCCTCATCCACTTCATCAACCTTCTTGGCACCAACAAGGCGAAGGAGATGTTTTTCACGGCGGAGCCGATTACTGCGCAGGACAGCCTGAACATAGGGATCCTGAACCACCTGGTTCCCGCCGCGGAGATCGTGGCGTTCACGGCCGCGCTGGCGGAAAAAATCCGGAGGAACTCGCCGCTGGCGATCCGTTCGTTCAAGCGCCAGTTCCGCCTGCTCTCGAGCGGGCTCCCGCTCCCGGCGGAGACGTTCGAGCTGATCCAGTCGATCCGCCGTGAAGTTTACGACAGCAAGGATTACGCCGAGGGAATCCTCGCGTTCCACGAGAAGCGGCCGCCGGTTTTTCGAGGCGAATAAATCCGAAGCGGGCAGTTCCTCGCACAGACACGCGGAGCCCGCGGAAAAAACAGTTTTCGGGATCAGCGCGCCGCGCCCCAAAAAAAATGTAGGCCGCCGCAACGAGTGTTGCGACGGCCTACTGTTCCCCCCAGAACAGTGACGAAATTATCAGAGCTTTCCGGGATGGCAAGAGTTTTTTCAAAAAAAAGAATTTTTTTTTCGGCCCTGCCATTCGTCCGATTGCCGCAGGGGAAAACTCAGCGCAAAGCAACCGACAAGACCAACCGCTCTTAAGCTGGTGCCATTCGTATCAGGCGGCCGCCTCTTCCGTGGCGATCTCGTAGCTTCGCAGGTAGCAGCCGGGATCCTCGGCCCACGGGTTGCCCTCTTTCTGAACCGCCCGGCTGCGGAACCCGCCGCCGCAAAACCCCTTGAACCTGCAATCCGCGCAGCGGCCCTGCAGCCGTGGCACGCGGTCGCACAGGCCCGCGAACAGATCGCCGCTCTGGGCCTGGCTCCAGATCGCGCTGAACGGGCGGTCTTTCACATTCCCCAGCGTGTGGGCCCGCCAGAACCGGTCGGGATGCACGTCTCCCTGGCTGTCAATGTTCGAGATCCCGAGGCCGGAGCGCCGACGCGTGCGGCCGTTCCCGTTCAGGTGCCCCCAGATTTCATCGGCCCGCTCCGGATTTTTCCGGCGCATGGTGAGCCAGAAGAACGCCGCGTCAGCCGGCTGATCCACCGTGAGCACTTCCCGGCTGCTGCCCGTGCGGTTCCAGCGCATGACGGCATCGCCGATCATCCGCATCGCGGCCCGCGTCTCCGAGGCCGTGAGTAGCCCCAGATCTCCGCCGCGCCCGCTGCAGACAGGATGGCGGAAACAGACGCGCGGGATGTCTTCCTCCTCAATGAGCCGGAGAATCCCGGGGAGCTGGCCGATCGTCTGCCGGGTGAGCGTGAGCCGCAGCCCGACTTTCTGGCCGGCGTCGCGGCAGTGCCGGAAGGCGGCCGCCGCTTTTTGAAATGCCCCCGCGCGCCCGCGGAATCTGTCGTGATGCTCGCCGATGCCGCCGAGGGAAATTCCGACATGCCCCACGCCCAGATCCCTGAGCCAGTCGGCTGCGCGCGAATCCATCCGCGTCCCGTTCGTGGAAACCGTCGCCCGCAGCCCGCGGGCAACCGCGTGGCCGACGAGGTCAAAAAAGTGGGGGTGCAGCATCGGCTCGCCGCCGGCGAAAAGTACGGCGGGAACCCCGTAGTCCGCGAGGTCGTCAATGACATCGATGCTCTGCGTCAGGCTCAGCTCGCCCGGATAGCGGTGCGAGGTCGAGTCGGAGTGGCAGTGCGTGCAGCGCAGGTTGCAGCGTCGCGTGATGTTCCACACGACGACCGGCTTGTGCTGCGAGGCACTTTTCGGGGCGCATCCCCACTCGGAGTGGTGATCTCCGCCTCCCGGAGGCGGAAGACCACAGAGAAGTTCGGTGAGGTTGATCATGGCCGGGCGGGCTGACAAAAACCGCAGCAACCCCCGGATTCTTCCCCGCGCCAATGCCTGCCTGCCAGTTCCCTCCGCTCCGTCCCCTTTGCGGTGGCACCCGCCGGATCAACGGCAAAAGAAAAATCCATCGTGGATGAATGCTGAAGCCCTTCGCGGGGAAATTTCCTTGATCTTCATCAAATATTTTAAGATTCCCGAATTTCGGAAGCGAACGATTTTCTCAAGTAGCTGGGGAGGATGCCGAGCTGCTCGCGGTATTTGGCAACCGTGCGGCGGGCGACGGCAAGTCCCTGTCCGGCAAGGAGGCGGACGATGTCCTGATCGCTGTGCGGCCGGCGCTGATTTTCCTCCTTTACGAGCGTGACGATCGCCTGGCGGACGCTCTCGTTGCTGACCTCCTCGCCCCCGCTGCTTGTGTAGCCGTGGGTGAAGAAGTATTTGATCTCGAAGATCCCCTGCGGGGTCGCGATGTATTTTCCGGAGGCGGCGCGGCTGACCGTTGTTTCGTGGACGCCGACAACATCGGCCACCTGGCTCATCGTCATCGGGCGCAGGCACGAGGGGCCGCGATCCAGGAAATCGCGCTGCCTCGCCACGATTTCGCGGCCGATATTGAGGAGCGTCTGCTGGCGCTGCTGGATGCTGCGGATCAAAAAGTTCCCCCCCTTGATCTTGTCGCGCAGGTATTCGCGGACCTCGCGCGAGGAACCGGAGAGCATGTCTTTCGAGGAGTCGGCGATGCGGAGCGCCGGGATCCCGTCGCTGTTCAGGCTCACCGAATACCCGTCACCCTCCCGCTCGATGACGATCTCCGGAATCACGACCTGCTCGGGCTCGGAGGAAAACGCGCGCCCCGGCCGCGGGTCGAGGCGGGTGATTTCCACGGCCGCTTTTTGGATGTCGGCCAGCGGCAGGGCGAGCGCCCTGGAGATTTCGGCCAGCCTCTTCCGTCCGAGTTCCTCCAGGTGGTGCCGGACGATCCGGGCTTCGGCCGAGTTCTGCCGCCCCTGCCGCTTGAGCTGCAGGAACAGGCATTCGGAGAGGTTCCTTGCGGCCACCCCCGGCGGGTCGAACTCCTGCACGTTTTCGAGCACCCGCTCGACTTCGAGCGGGGTGCTGCCGGCCGCCCAGGCCACGTCCGCGACATCCGCGCGGAAGTAGCCCTGCTCATCGAGGTTCCCGATGATTTCCTCCGCGATGCGCGCTTCGGGTTCGGGCCATGAGGCCGCCTGGGCCAGGAGGTGCTCCGGCAGAGTCTGCGGCCGGATCTGCGAATCGAAAAAGTGCTGCCGGCGCTCCCCGGCTTCGCGCGTCCACGGCTCGGCGGCCGCGCGCTGCACATCATACTCGTCCCACTGGTCTTCGAGCCCGCTCTTCGGCTTTTCCTTCCCGGAATCAGGGCGCTCGGGAACCACTTCCTCGAGCGCCGGATTTTCCCGCAGCTCGGTGTCCACGATCTCGCGCAGCTCGGCCAGCGGGGCCTGCAGGATGTTCAGGCTCTGCTGCATCTGGGGCGACAGCGTCTGCTGCAACCCCAGGCCCGCGATCTGTTCCATTCCCGCCATGCGGCAAGAATCTGGGCGCGAATCTTGCTGTTGCAAGCAACAATCGCGCCAAGCCGTTAGAAAAAGGGTCGCCCTCTTCCGGCGGCGGGGCGCCTCTCCGAATTGTGCAAACAGGGAGAACCGGCGTCCCGCCTGTTTGCCCCATGCTCCCTCGCCATCCATCGCCGATTGCACTTTTCGGAGAGGCGTGCCCCCCTGCGGTGCCGGAGGAGTTCTCTCGCTTGCCTGCCGGCGTTCTTTGCGCTAACTTCGTCGAACCATGCCCGACCAACCGCTCACCGGCCACGCCTGTCCCGGGGATCCCTGCACGATCGTCATTTTCGGTGCCTCGGGCGACCTCACGAAGCGGAAGCTTCTGCCCGCGCTTTACAACCTGAAGGTGCTCCATCTTCTGCCGAAGGATTTTGCGGTGGTCGGGGTCGCGGTCAGCGACGGGGACGACGCGTCTTATCGGGCGAAGTCCACGGCCGACATCAAGGAGTTCGCCACGCGCGAGGTGGACGATGCCGAGTGGGACGATTTCCAGAAGCGGATGTATTACCTTCAGGGGGATTTCAACAACATCGGGCTCTTCCAGACGCTGGAAGGCAGGATCCAGGAGGCGCAGAAGGCGTGGGGCCTCCCCGGCAACGTCCTTTTCTACCTCGCCGTGTCGCCGACATTTTTCGCGAAGGTCGTTGACCAGCTCGGCGCGGTCGGGCTCACCGCCCAGACCCCCGGGGCCTGGCGCAGGATCATCATCGAAAAGCCGTTCGGCCACGACCTCGCGAGCGCCCGCGAGCTCAACGCGGATCTCTGCAAAAACCTCGACGAGACGCAGATTTACCGGATCGACCACTACCTCGGCAAGGAGACGGTGCAGAACATCATGGTCTTCCGGTTCGGGAATTCGATTTTCGAGCCGATCTGGAACCGGCGGTATATTGACTACGTGCAGATCACGGTGGCCGAGGAGCTCGGGGTCGAGCTGCGCGGGGGATACTACGACCACTCGGGGGTGCTGCGCGACATGGTGCAGAACCACATCCTCTCGGTTCTTTCGCTGATCGCCATGGAGCCGCCGAGTTCGATCACCGGCGACAGCGTCCGCAATGAAAAGGTCAAGGTCCTCGAGGCGATCCGCCCGATGCAGCCGGAGGAGGTGATCTCGAACACGGTGCGCGGCCAATACGGCGCGGGGCTGATCGGCGGCAAGCAGGTTCAGGCCTACCGCTCGGAGCCGGATGTCAACCCGCATTCGAACACCGAGACGTTTGTGGCCATGAAGCTTTTTGTGGAGAACTGGCGCTGGGCGGAGGTGCCGTTCTTCATCCGCTGCGGCAAGCGGCTTGCCGCGCACACGACGCAGGTGGTCATCGGTTTTCGCCGCGCGCCGCTCCTCCTCTTCGGCGAGGAGGTGCAGAACACCAGCAAGCCGAACCGGCTGGTCCTGCACATGCAGCCCGACGAGGGGATCACGCTCGACATCCGCGCCAAGCGCCCGGGGCCGAACATCTCCCTCGTCAATGTCCCGCTCGACTTTTCCTACAGCGATTTCGGCGAGGGCACAGCGGCCACCGGCTACGAGACGCTGCTCTACGATTGCATGATCGGGGACACGACGCTCTTCCACCGCTACGACAGCGTGGATGCGTCGTGGCGGATCGCGAGCCCGATCCTGGATGTCTGGCAGGCGCTGCCCGCGCGGGATTTCCCGAATTACGAATCCGGCTCGTGGGGGCCGCCCGCCTCCGACAGCCTCCTCGAGAAGAGCGGCCACACCTGGCATCACTACCCGCTCCGGGGCTGATCCCGGTAACATGGAGGAAGGCCATGCCATCCTGCTCCGCCGACAGCCGTGGAGCGACACGAGTTGGATCGTGCTCTGGCTGACCCGCGATCATGGAAAAATCTCGACGATGGCGCGCGGCGCGCGGCGTCCGTCGAGCCCGCATGCCGGGAAGCTCGACCTCTTCTTCACCGCCGACATCGCGTTCGCGGTCTCGCGCAAATCCTCGCTCCATACGCTTCGCGAGGTGCGCGTCGTCGAACCGTTTGGCGCGACCTCCTGTGCGAACGTTTTTCTGGCTGGCTACTTTGCCGAGCTGGTTGACCGGATCACCCAGGCGGGCGAGCCGGTCGAGCCGGTCTTTGACCTCCTGGCGCGCGCGTTCGCATTTTTGAGGACGAGCCCGGCGAGCCTGCGCGCGCTCGAGCACTTCGAATCCGAGCTCGGCCGGGCGCTCGGGATCCCGTGCTCGCCCGCCGACCTCGAATCCTACTGCGGGCGGATCCCCGCCTCCCGCGCGGCGGCGCTGAGGCTTCTCAAAAACTGAAAACTGCCGCATGTCCATGGAGCTTGTCATCGCCCGTTGCGAAGAAGACCTCGCCTGGATCCGCAACGTCGCCCCCGGAATCCGGGCGACCGTTTACAACAAAGGCCCGGCGCTGGATTCCCTGCCGTCGATCTCCCTGCCGAATCGGGGCCGCGAAGCCCACAGCTACCTGCATCATATCGTCACGCGCTACGAGTCGCTCAGCCCTGTCACCGTCTTCTGCCAGGGACATCCCTTTGACCACTGTTCCAACTTCCACTCTGTGCTCCGCGAACTTCAAGCCGCCGGCTTCCAAACGCTCCCTCGGTTCCAGTGGCTTGGCTTCATCGTTGATTGGGACGATGCGCGCGGGGAACGTCTTTTCAAGAACTGGAGCAAAAACGCATCCCGCGAGACTTTGGAGATGGAAACCTTTTGTCGGAGGCTTCTAGAAAAAAGCTCCGCCGGCCCCTTCGTTTTTTTTCCGGGAGCGCAGTTCGTTGTCACCCGGGAGGCCGTGCATGCTCGGCCCAGAAGTTTTTATGAAAACGCCCTGGAACTCTCCGGGGAGTTCCCCCATGCCGCCCACTGCTTTGAGCGAACATGGGATCGTGTTTTCATGGCGGATGGGATCCCTGAAAAATACCGGAACGAATCCCTCCCGGTTTACCTCAAGCCCATCCGGCGCCACCTCTGCCGTCCGGCGTTTCAGCGCGATTCTGTATAGCCTTTTCTTTTCCCCTCGCTTTGTCAGACCGGCCTCCCGCAAGTCAGCCCGCGAATTTCGAAGGGGCCTGAGAGATCAGTAGCTGTGCTTGGTGAGCGAGGTTTTGCCGCGGAAGACCCAGTAGATGCTGGCGGTGTAGGCGAGGACGACCGGCACGCCGATGATCGCGATGACGAGCATGATCCCGAGGGTTTTGTCGGTGGATGCCGCGTTGGTGATCGTGAGGCTGTTCGCGGGATCCGGGGCCGAGAGAACCATGTTCGGAAAATACGTCAGGCCGAAGGTGGCCATCATGAGGCCCATCGCGGCGCAGGAGGAAAGGAACGCGCTGAACGTGCGGCCCTTGTGGATTTCGCGCGGGATGTTGAGCACGATGAGGATGTTCGCGGCGACGACAATCAACACATGCGGCCGGGCGCGCACGGTCTCGAGAACCCACGGGACGGCGAGGAGAGTGTAGATGTTGAAGAGCAGATACGAGACGAGGAACAGGCCGATGAGCCGCGGGATCCACCCGCTGACGATTTTCAGCAGCTCGCCGTCGGTCTTCATCGCGAGGTAGATCGCGCCGTGCATGGCGAAGAGCAGGACGGTCGTGATGCCCATGAGCAGGGCATACGGGTTCAGCAGGCCAAGGAATGTCCCGGCGAATTCGTGGTCGGCGTCGAGCGGGATGCCGCGCACGATATTTCCCATGGCGACGCCAATGAGCAGAGCCGCGACGAAGCTGCCCGCGCTGAACGCCACGTCCCAGAACTGCCGCCACCACGTCCATTCCTCCTTGCTCCGGAACTCGATCGCCACCGCGCGGAAGATCAGCGAGCAGAGGAGCAGCATGAACGCCAGGTAAAACCCGGAGAAGACCGTGGCATACGCCTCCGGGAATGCGGCAAAGAGCGCGCCGCCGCCAGTGACGAGCCACACCTCGTTGCCGTCCCACACCGGGCCGATCGCGTTCAAAAACAGCCGCCGGTGCTCGTCCTTCCTGACGAACAAATGGAGTGCGCCGACCCCGAGGTCGAACCCGTCGAGCATTGCGTAGCCGGTAAAAAGCACGCCGACGAGGATATACCAGATGATGTTGAGGTCGGGGAGCGTCATGCGCGGGGATTGGTGCGAATCAGGGCCTTCCAGCTGTCCGGCATTTCTTCCTCCTGCTCATCCGGCCCGTGCTGGATTTTGCGGGTGAGGAGGAAAATAAACATCGCGAAGAGGAGGGCGTAGACGAGGGCGAAAAGGACGAGCGACGTTACGATCTGGTTTGCCGTGACGACCTTCGAGAGCGACTCGGAGGTTTTCAGGAGGCCATAGACGATCCACGGCTGGCGGCCCATTTCGGCGGCGAACCAGCCGGCCTGATTCGCGATCTGTGGGCCGAGGACCGAAAAGATGAGCGCCGTGAGAAGCCAGCGGGTGGCCGGACGGCCGGTGTCGAACAGCCACCCTCGCCACCAGAAAAAGCACGCGGCCGCCACCACAGCCAGCATCGCCACGCCCGCGATGATCATCAGGTGGTAGAACTGGAAAACCAGCGGCGCATTCGGCCAGTAGGATTTCCGAAGGGCCGGAAACTCCCGCGGGGTGGCACCGGGATGGTGCGCCAATAAAAATTTCCCGTCCGGCAGATCGCGGAGTCCGACGACCGGCTTGTCCATGGACCCCCATGCGAGCAGGCTCAGCAGCCCGGGGATCTTCGGGCCGGTGACGGTTTCGTTTTTCGCATCCACATACCCGAAGAGGGTCATCGGCGTGCGCGGCGCGGTGGCATACACGCCCTCCATCGCGGCGAGCTTGATCGGCTGGTTGCGCGCGACCCCCTTCGCGGTGAAGTCTGCGCTCACCATCTGGAGGACACACGCGACCGCGGCGAAACCAAGGCCGATTTTCAGCGAGGCTTTCGCAAAATCAAGATGCCGGTTCCGCAGGACATAATACGCGCTGATGCTCACGATGAGAAACGCGCCGGCCAGCCAGGCGCCGAGAACGACGTGCGTGAGGCGGTCGAGCGTGGACGGGTTGAAGACCATCGCCCAGAAATCGTCCACCACCGCGCGCACCCTTGTCAGGTCGGCGGCGGTCACCACATAATCCGGCGGGAGCACGGACGTCTTCCCGTTGACGACCGTCTCGAGATGATAGCCAGCCGGGGTCTGCATCCACGAGTTCGCCACGACGATCCACACCGCGCTGAAATGCGCGCCGAACGCCACCATGCACGTCGCGAAAAAGTGCATCCGCGGCCCGACCTTGTTCCAGCCGAACAGCAGCAGCGCAAGAAAACCGGATTCCAGAAAAAACGCGAAGATCCCCTCGGCCGCCAGCGCACTCCCGAAGATGTCGCCCACGAAACGCGAATAAGTCGCCCAGTTTGTCCCGAACTCGAATTCCATCACGATCCCGGTCGCCACGCCGATCGCGAACGTCAGCGCAAAAATCCTTGTCCAAAACCTCGCCATGCTGTGGAACTTCGGGTTTCCGGTCTTCAGCCAAAGCCCCTCCATCATCACCAGCGCCAGCCCGAGCCCGATGCTCAGCGGCGGATAAAGATAATGGATCGCAGCCGTAAAGGCAAACTGCGCCCGCGCCAGAAGTTCAGCGGTCATGAGTAGTGAAGATTTTGAAATTTTTCGCGTCTTGTCAACCCCGTTAAGCCCCCGGAAGCGAGCAGCCTTTGCCTGAGCCCGAATCTCGGGCTTTCGAATCTTTCCCTTCACCGAATGTAAAGAAAATGGCCTGCGCGCATGTAAGCGGGCATTTTTTTGAGGGAGTTGTTGCGGAGGCCGGGGATTTGTGCGTGAATTCACGTGATGGTTCACGTCGACATTTCTTATTTGGGTTCGTTGCGTTGCGAGGTCGAGCACGGGCCATCGGGGGCGAAGGTTCTGACCGACGCGCCGGTGGATAACCGCGGCAGGGGCGAGTCATTTTCCCCGACCGATCTGACGGCCGCATCGCTCGGGGCCTGCATGGCGACGATCATGGGAATCGCCGCCCAGCAGCACGGGGTAGCACTTGGGGACCTGAAGGTCGGAGTGGACAAGGTGATGTCGTCCGACTCGCCGCGCCGGATCACGAAGCTCGAGGTCGCGTTTGTGATCCCGCTGCCGCCGGATCATCCGAAGCGCAAAACCCTCGAAAACGCCGCTCTGGCCTGCCCGGTTCACCACAGCCTGCATCCGGCCATCGAGCAGGTTGTGCGGTTTGACTGGGTCGGGTGAGAAGATGTCGAATGTCACCAAGCTGACGACCCTGCCCGGCGGGCTGCGCGTGGCCACCTGCGAGATGCCGCATGCGCAGACGGCGGCGATGGGGATCTGGGCATCGGTGGGCGGGCGCCACGAGCCGGCCGCCCTGAACGGGATCTCGCATTTCATCGAGCACATGCTCTTCAAGGGTACGGGAACACGATCGGCGAAGCGGATCATGCAGGAGATCGAGGGGGTGGGCGGGGACATGAACGCCTACACCGCCGAGGAGCGGACCTGCTACTACGCGACGGCGGCGGCGGAATATTTTCCGAGGGTCTGCGATGTCCTCTGCGACATCTACACGGCCCCGAAACTTTTGAAGCAGGACATCGAGCGCGAGCGCGGGGTCATCGGCGAGGAGATCCTGATGTATCGCGACGAGCCGTCCTCCCACGTGCAGGAGCTTCTCAATACGCTCTTCTGGCCGCGCCATCCGCTCGGGCGTCCGATCACCGGCACCCTCGAGACGATCGAGGGGTTCGGCCGCGACGAGTTTCTCGCCTACCGGGCGAGCCACTACCATGCGGCCAGCACGGTCGTGTCGGCAGCGGGGAAGATCCGCCACGAGGACGTCGTCGAGCGGGTCGGCCGCCAGCTTGCCGGATTGGGCAAAGGCCGGAAGCCGGTCGCGAAGCCGGCCCCGGCGCAACCGTCGAAACCGCGCCTGAAAGTGGAGGGGCGGGACGTGCAGCAGACGCAGGTCGCCCTCGCGCTGCCGGCGTTCAGCCACATGGACGAACGCCGCTACGCCTGCCACTTGATGCATGTCATCCTGGGAGGGAATGCCAGCTCGCGGCTCTTTCAGGAGCTGCGGGAAAAGCGCGGGCTCTGCTACTCGGTGAGCACTCATCCGCTCACCCTCGACGACAGCGGTGCCTTCCACATCGCAGTCGGCCTCGACCGGAAGAACCTCGAAAAATCCCTGCGCCTGATCCTCGCGGACTTCGAGCGGATGAGTTCGCGGCCGCCCGCGCCGGCCGAGCTGAAGCGCGCGAAGGAATTCGCGGTCGGCTCGAGCCGGATGTCGCTCGAGCGCACGTCGAGCCAGAACATGCGCCTCGGCAGCTCGGTCCTCGTTTACGGGAAAATTGTGGATCCGGAATCCGTGCACGAGAAGATCCGCGCGGTGACGGCAGAGGAGGTGCGCGAGGCGGCGCGCGCGATTCTCGATCCCTCCCGCATCGCTCTCGCCCTGGTCGGCCCCTCGCCCGACGAAAAAATGCTGGCCCGCGTCCTGGGGCTATGAATGGCGTGATTTTCGACTGGGACGGGGTCGTCATTGATTCGTCGGCCCAGCACGAGCGTTCGTGGGAACTGGTCGCGGAGGAGATCGGGAAACCGCTGCTCCCGGAACATTTCAAGGCGGGCTTCGGGAAAAAAAACCAGGAAATCATTCCCGGCCTTTTGCGCTGGACCGACGACCCGGCGGAGATCGTGCGGATCGCGGACCGCAAGGAGGAACTCTACCGCGAACTCGTACGGGATCAGGGGGTGAACGTCCTGCCCGGCGCGCGCGAACTTCTCGATGCGCTCCGCGCGGCCGGCATCCCCCGCTCGCTCGGATCCTCCACGCCCCGCTCGAACCTCGCCGCCATCTTCGCAGCCACCGGGCTCGAAGAATTTTTCGATGCGGTCGTCTGCGGAGATGACGTGCAGAACGGCAAGCCCGCACCGGACGTCTTCCTCCTTGCCGCAATAAAGCTGGGGCTTGCTCCGGCGGACTGCCTTGTCATCGAGGACGCGCATGTCGGGATCGCGGCGGCGCGTGCGGCGGGCATGAAAGTCCTCGCCGTGGCGACGACCCACCCGCTTGCGGATCTGGCCTCGGCGGACGCGGCGGTCGCCTCGCTCGAGGAAATCACCCTCGAACGGCTCCGGCAGATCGCCGGGTGGTGATCGGGAAATCCGGGGCCGCTTTTATTTTGCCTTGCCCTGGCTGGCGACGGCGTTCATGGCGGCGGCGATGGCATCCTGATCGCCGAGGTAGTAGTGCTTGATCGGCTTGAGGTCGGCGTCGAGCTCATAGACGAGGGGGACGCCGGTCGGGATATTGAGGCTGATGATGTCGGCGTCCGAGACGTTGTCGAGATACTTGACGAGCGCGCGGAGGCTGTTGCCGTGGGCGGCGATGATGACGCGCTTGCCCGACTGGACGGCTGGCGCGATCTTTTCTTTCCAGAGCGGGAGGACGCGCGCGACGGTGTCCTTGAGGCACTCGGTGAGCGGGAGGTTTGCGATCCCGGCGTAGCGCGGGTCGTGGCCCGGCCAGCGAGGGTCGGATTTTTCGAGCGGCGGCGGCGGGATGTCGTAGCTGCGGCGCCAGACGAGCACCTGTTCGTCGCCGTATTTGGCGGCGGTCTCGGCCTTGTTCATGCCTTGGAGGGCGCCGTAGTGGCGCTCGTTGAGGCGCCAGTCTTTTTCGATCGGGATCCAGACGATATCGAGTTCCTGAAGGACCGACCAGAGCGTGTTGAGGGCGCGCTTCTGGAGCGAGGAGAAGGCGATGTCGAACGAGAAGCCCTCCTTTTTGAGGAGTTCGCCGGCGTCCTTCGCCTCGGCGCGGCCCTTGTCGCTGAGCTCGACATCGGTCCAGCCGGTGAAGCGGTTTTCTTTGTTCCAAGTGCTTTCGCCGTGGCGGATGAGAACGAGTTGATACATGGTTTGCAAATGATTGAGCCGTGGTTTATACAGTCGGATTCCGGGGATTGGCAAGAAACCGCTTCATGACATTCAGCGCCCTCACCTTCAACATGCAGAACGGCCAACCCTGGGACGAGGCGGCGCCGGATGATCCCCGGGTGGATTTGGAGGGGACCTGCGAATTTCTGGGCGCGCAGGATGCCGACGTCATTTTTCTGCAGGAGGTCGAGCGGGGGTTCGAGGGCGGGGCGCAGATGGATCCGCCTCCGCATTACAGTTTTCTTCGGTCGCGGCTGCGCGGCTACGACTCGGTGTTTTCTTATCCGCCGCCGAACGAGTCGGAGCTTCCGTTCGGGCTGGGGCTGGCGATTTTCAGCAAGTCGAAGCTGAGGGATTTTGAGAGGATCGATCTTCCGGCGGCGGCGATGGTTTTCGAGTATGGCGGGCAGCCGCGGATCCCCTCGCAACGCCTGCTCATCGCGGCATCCACGGTGATTCACGGACGCCAGGTGCAGTTGCTCAACACGCACCTGCAGGCGTTTTTCATGATCGGTTCGTCGAGTGCGGAACATCCCGCTCAGAGGGACATCGTGGAGGCGGTGCTGCGCGCGCAGCAGGGGCCGGCGATCCTCGCGGGAGATTTGAACAGCGCGCCCGGCGAGGGGATTGTCGAGCAGTTTGCGGCGGCGGGCTTCCGGACCGTGCAAAACGAGGAGGTGACCTGGCGCCGGATGCCGTTTGTGCTCGACCACCTGTTTTTCAATTCCCCCATCCGCCTCGCGAGCCGCGCCGTGATCCCCACGCTCTGCTCCGACCACCACGCGGTTCGCGCGGAGTTCGCGTTCGCCGGATGAAGCTCGTTTCCTGGAACGTCAACGGCCTCCGTTCGATCCTCGGCAAAGGCGACTTCCTCGACCGGACGGATGCCGACATCGTGTGCCTGCAGGAAATCAAGGCCAGGCCCGAGCAGGTGGATCACGCGTTTGACGGGTTCCATGTTTTTTGGAATCCGGCGCAGAAGGCCGGCTACTCGGGGACGGCGATCCTGTCTCGCGAGCGGCCCCTCGAGGTGACCAACGGGATCGGGCGCGGCGAGCACGATGACGAGGGGCGCGTGATCACCGCGGAATTCCGGGATTTCTTCGTCGTCAACGTTTACACCCCGAATTCCGGGCGCGAGCTGGCCCGCCTCGATTACCGGACGCGCGAGTGGACGCCGGCGTTTATCGAATTTCTCGCCGGCCTCCAGCGCCGGAAGCCGGTGGTTTTTTGTGGGGACATGAATGTCGCCCACCGCGAGATCGACCTCGCCCGCCCGAGGGAGAATACGCGGAACGCGGGGTTCACGATCGAGGAGCGCGAAGCCTTCGACCGCGTGCTCGCCGCCGGGTTCATCGACTCCTTCCGGGAATTTGAAAAAGGCGGCGGCCATTACACATGGTGGAGCTACCGGGCCGGCGCAAGGGAGCGGAACATCGGGTGGCGGATCGACTACGTCTGCGTCTCCGAAAGCCTCCGCTCCTCGCTCCGCTCGGCATTCATCCGGCCGGATGTCGGCGGCAGCGACCACTGCCCGGTCAGCGCGGATTTCTGAAATTCCGGATCGAAATCCGGCGGCGCACCCCGCAGCCGAAGCGGCCGCCACAACATGATGGCTGTTTCGGGAAGACCGCTTGAAGTCCGGCGCGGTTGCGTGCATCCTCCGGTTTATGAAATCCGTGCAAGCCTGCTACGAAGGCCGCGTCCAGGGGGTCGGGTTCCGATGGACGGTCAAAAACATGGCGTGCGGGTTCGATGTGGCCGGGAACGTGAGGAACCTGCCCGACGGGCGGGTCGAAGTGCTCGCCCAGGGCGAAGAGGTCGACGAATTTCTGGAGGCGATCCGGACGAGCGCGATGGCCGGCCACATCGTGCGCGAGCTGCTCTCCGAAGTCCCGCGCGTCTCCGGGTTGCGAGGATTTTCCATCATTCCATGAATGCGGTCACCATCGAAAACCTCACGAAGATCTATCCCGTACCGATGCGGAGGCAGCGGGTCGTGGCGGTCAGGAACCTGAGCCTTGCGGTGCGCGAGGGCGAGGTTTACGGGCTCCTCGGGCCGAACGGCTCGGGCAAAAGCACGACGCTCAAAGTCCTCCTCGGCCTCGTCACGCCGAACGCCGGGGGCGCCACGATCTTCGGGCGCGACAGCAGGGAATACCGGAGCCGCGCGGAGGTCGGGTTCCTTCCGGAGAACCCGTATTTTTACAAGTTCCTCACCGCAGTGGAGACGCTCCGGTTTTACGGAAAAATCTGCGGGATGCGGGGGGCGGCGCTCGACGCGCGGATCCGCGAACTGATCGAGCTCGTCGGGCTGCAGGACGCGAGCCACCGCCGGGTCGGGGGGTTTTCCAAAGGCATGCTCCAGCGGATCGGGCTCGCGCAGGCGCTCGTGCAGGATCCGAAACTTGTCGTTCTCGACGAGCCGACGGCCGGTGTGGATCCGGCCGGCTCGCGCCAGATCCGGGATTTGATCCTTGATCTGAAAAAGCGCGGCAAGACCGTGCTGCTGACGTCGCACCTGCTCGGCCAGGTGCAGGAGGTTTGCGACCGGGTCGGGATCATGGCCCGCGGGGAGATGGTCCGCGAGGGCAGCCTCGACGACCTCACCGCGATCGAGCGCCAGACGGAATTCCTCGTCGAGGATGCGCCCGACGGGCTCCGCGAAAAAATCGAGGATCTCGTCCGGCAGTCCGGCGGGCGGTTCATCGCGGCCCGGCGTCCGCAGCGGGATCTCGAGGGCGTTTTCCTCGAGGCGACCGGGCCCAGGAAATGAGGGCGTTCGTGACCGGCACCGACACCGGGGTCGGCAAAACCTTTGTGACAGCCCTTCTCACGCGCGGGCTCCGCCGTGCCGGCTTCGACACGATCGCGCTCAAGCCGGTTTGTTCGGGCGACCGCGTGGACGCGGAAATCCTGCGGGCGGCGGGAGGATGCGAGCTGGCCCTCGATGAGGTCAACCCGCTTTGGTTTCAACTTCCGGTCGCTCCGCTTGCGGCGGCGCGGGCGGAAAACCGCGAGGTCTCGATCCCTGCGCTGGCGGACTGGTTCCGCAAGGTTTCCGCCGGGAGGGTCTCGGTGATCGTCGAGGGTGTGGGCGGGTGGTTGACGCCCGTGGCCAAGGGGGCGTTTGTTGGAGATCTCTGCGCGGCGCTCGCGCTTCCGGTCATCATCGTCGCCGCAAACCGGCTCGGCTGCTTGAACCATACCCTGCTCACGATCGAAAGCATCCGCGCCCGCGGCCTCGAATGCCGCGGGATCATCCTCAACATGATCGAGCCGTCGCCGGACGAAGCCTCACGAACGAACCGCGCCCTCCTCGAAGAGCTCGCGGGCGTCCCGATCCTTTTGGAAATTTCCCCGGGCCAGTCCGAAATCGAGCTGGCGGTGGCCTGATCGCCCGGCTCCTACATGGCCCCGGCACCGCCGGCCCGCGCGACCACTTGCTTGAGCAGCGGGCCGAACTCCGCCGACCACAGGCTCATGAGCGGGCGCGGGTCGTCAAACCCAGCCTCGCCGGCATCGCTCACCGAGTAAACCTTCGGGACAAGCCGGTAGTCGTTCGTGCCGGAAATCTGGTTGATCTTCACGCGCACGCGGATCGTTTGCGGGTCGCCGTAGCTCCCCCACATGATGTTTGCAAAGCGGTTGGAGCCTTTGTCAAACGAGATCGAATCCGGAAAGTTCGACGGTCCGACCTGGTAGCCGGCCCGGGAAAAAACCGCCTGCGCCGCCGCGCCGATCGCCGACGGGTTCGAGTTGGTCACGGTGACCGATCCCGGGCCGCCGGACTTTGCCACCGGAGAAACCAGGCAGCCTGAAACAAGAAAAGCGATGGCCACCACGGGCAGAAAAGAAAATTTCATTGCCCACATCCCAACAAAATCCGCCCGTTCGCGCAAGCCTCCGGAGGGGAATTCTTCAGAATGGAAAGCCTCAGGGCGATTGAGCGTGTTTTGCGGCGCTGGCCGACTCCTTTGTACAGCCCATGTCCGAGGAGAAAACCCACCATTCCCACCAAGAGCAGAACAGAAGGAGAGATTCATGAGCACCGCAGACATTGTCGCAATCCGCGGCCTCGTGGGTGGTGGTCGGCGACCTGTCGGACATTGATCAATCGCTTCGATGATCTGATCGGCGCAAGAATTGTCAGAAATCTTTGAGTGACCCCGACTCCCCAGGTTCCAGTTCCCCTGCAGGTCAAGCCAACTTCACGACGAGTTTGCGGCCCATCGCGCGGGCGACTTTTTCCAAAGTCGAAAGCGTAAGATTTGTCGGTTGACGCTCGTAGCGGCAAACCGCGCTGCGCGTGGTCCCGATTTTCCTGGCAAGCGCTTCCTGGGTAAGCCCCGCACGTTCGCGGGCCTTGGCGAGAACCTGCCCAAGCTCCCACTCGCGACGTTCTTCCTCGTAGGCGTCGGCGAATTCGGGATCCCTTTTCATGCGTTCCGCCACGTAGCGGTCCAGATCATCCAACTTTTCGGTTTTCATGTTCTTTCTTTCGGTTCTCCGCGCGGAGGATCTCCTGCGGAGGAGTTTTTTGTGTCTTTTTGGTGAAACCATGAGCCAGAACCAGTTTGCCGCTCCCTTCCATCCACCCAAGCAGACGAAAGATATTTCCCGCAAAAACCACCCGGACTTCCCAGAGATCATCCGTGGCGGTCATCTTTTGCAGGTAAACTGATGGCGAGGGGTGTATCGTTTTCATCGCGGCAAATGTCCAAAGCACCTTGGCCGCTTGTTTCGCGTCCAAGCTGTCGAGGTATTCCCGCACCGGCGATTTACCCTCCCCAGTCAGGTAAAAAACGACTTCCAACATAGCCGCGATGTTAGCTCATATGATAACGGCGTCAACGAAATTTTACACGTTGCCTTCCGGTATTGATAGTCCCAGTGACCCCATTCCAGGAATTTCTGGCTCTGGTCGAATGGTCTACTCTGCGCGTCGAGAAGATTTCCGGCATCAGCGAGGCGCTTGCGGAACGCCGGGAGGATCTTCTTTACCGGATCAAGGTGGCCGGAAATCCGCTTTGATCGGATTCCTGATGGCCTCCGCGAGGAAATCGGTCACATCGTTGATTCCGCACGCCTGCATGTCCTTCACCGCTCGGCAATCCGTTGCGCAGATCTGGAATCCTTCGTCAAGGATCTCTGAGCGCCGCGTCATTGTCGCAATCCGCAATCCGCGGCCTCGTGGGTGGTCGGCGACCTGTCGGACATTGATCAATCGTTTCGATGATCTGATCGCGCAAGAATTGTCAGATTTTTTTAACATCAATGATGTTGTGATCCCAAGGCGAGACGCGCAAATGTCAAAGAGCAAGAACCGACCCCTTTCCGACCCCTTTCCCTTCTACATTCCAAACCGCTCTTAAGTTAGCGCCATTCCGGGCTGCCCCCTGCTCATCCGGCAAGCAGGAATTAGGTGTCGCATTATTTCTCAATGTTAACGAGGATCATATACTCTCCGCGCTCATCCCTGTGAAATGATGCATAAAAGCTTATGTCATGAAGCTTGATGATGTATAGGTTTTCTTGGTGTGTAGAGGACATGCGGATTGTTGGATGGCTATACAAGTCGGCTTTCTGGTGGTTTTTCAAATAATTGACCAACATCTTTGTGGCGTTTTGCTCCCTCTGCGCTATGACTTCCACCTTCCGTGAAAAATCAGGTGTAAAATAGACTCTCATTTTGCTTTTTCAAAAATGGAGCGCATCTTCTGATCTGCCTCTACGAGATCATTGATTTCTCCAGTTTTTAGTTTTTTAGCGTAGAAGTTTCCGATATCCGCAATAATTCTTTCCTTTGCCTTTTGGAGAAGTGGCACCTCACCCAAATCATATTTGTGAATCCAAACCTGGTGCATTACCGATATGACAATTAGCACAAGTATGATTAAAGGCATCCGCGTTGTGAAGAACCGTTCCCAAACAATCGTTCCGTTAACAATCATGTGTGTGGAAAGAAGATTGGTCAACAGACCAATAACTGCTCCTATGAACAAAGGAACGCCACCCCGCCAAAAAGGAGAGACTACGAGAAACTTAAAGTGATCCTGCGCGGGCATTATTGTATTTGCGAGACTTTATGGCTACTGACCCGCTTTTGAGCGGCAAGCGATGCCTTGAAAAAGGTGGTGTGTTTTGCCCTTCATATTCGCGGGCTACCCGTGAGGGCCTATCCGCAAGAACGACCCGTGTTGAGCGGGGATTCGTTCTGGATCAACAAGTGAAACTCGAACAAACAAACACACCATATGAATAAAACTGAACTCTACATCGGCCTCGATGTCCACAAAGAAACGATCACCGCCGCCATCGCCGAAGGCGGGCGCACACCGGGTGATGCGGCAGGCGGGGACGATCACCAACGACCTCCACGCGCTGGAGAAGCGGCTGCGACGCATCTGGGTCGACCAGGAACGCACGCTGCACGTTTGCTACGAGGCCGATCCTTGCGGGTTCGTGATCGCCCGCCGCCTGAAGCAACTCGGTATCGATTGCCGGTGGTCGCTCCCTCGCTCCTTCCCAAGAAACCCGGCGGGTCATTGAGTGTCTGCTGAAATCCGAGCTTCTTCCATCCAGTTGATGCATTATAGGTCGTCGCTGACACAAAAGCCGCGAAATCCTTCACTCTCGTATCCCATACACTAAAGAGAACATCCGTTCCCGTCACTGGAACAAACTTTATCCAAAGGGTGTTCTCATACTGCGCGTCATTCGTTAAGCCAGTTTTAGTGGTATTTGAGATTAAAACGAACGAAAAAGCAGGCTTGTGGTTTCTTGAAATAATGCCTGTGAGCAATCCAAAACCTGCGGCTAATAAAACACACGCCGAATAGGTATATGACATCGACGACCAAAATGATTTTTTAAATACGACCATAAACCCGGCGATTAGCGGAGAAATAATTAATGCGACGAGGCAGGATGCGAGAAGCCTCCCAGTTGTCTCAGCTATAAGTTCGATTATGCCCCGAACGGAAAGTCCGGTTCTCTCAAATGCATTTGGTGAATGAATGAGTGCGGCGACTAAGACTATTACAGACGCTCCGATTGTCGCCAGTAAATAGCGAACAAAAAATAATTGTCTTGAGGACATCCGCTTTTTATAATCGCTGGGTATTGGTTTCGTCTTTGCATAAACAGGCATTTGAGTTAGCGGCAGAGGAATCGTGAATTCATTTCTTGAAACCATATCACTTAATGGAAGCCACGCAGGAAGCCCTTCGTGCCAGCAATTGTCTAATAGGCTAAGCTGATTTGACTGGAGCATCTCGATGATCTGGTCTGCCGAAAACGGGCCGTATCGCTGACCGTCCCGATCAATGTGGTATTGCTTCATATTTATTTTGTTTCCGTTTGGTTGTTTGCCTGTGTGGAAGTGATAAGGTATGACATTCCATGCAGCCTAGGATCAACAATGAGAGAATATCCGTAGTGAGTCCAATACTCGCCATGCTTGCCAAGTCGATCACATATCTTCTGTGATACTGATGCAATAAACTGGTCCGTCTTCTGTCCTGTATCTCGACACTTTTCCATAACATCCGCATGAATCAGATTACCAAGTCCCCGTGGGCCGTAACCTGAATACTGCACCGCCTCACGGTAGTGCGGAAACACATCCGGGGATTCTTCCATATAAAAATCTTTAGTGGAGCCATCGTCAAGATAGACCATCATCTTACAGAGATCCTTTGCAATCCTGATCAGCATTACATCAACGACATTCTGACCACCGGAGGAAAGGGATATCAAATAATCAATCGTCGGCGGCACTAATGGTGTGAATTGTGGATCATGCATATATTTTCAACGCATCGCCTGCCCCGGAAGTTGAAACGCCCGACGACGATATAAAATGAAGTCTACAGCAAACGAAGAACTTCCGCATCGATAATGCCAACTTGTAGGGGTTAGGAGTTTGCCGGAGTTGGGACGAGATGAGGTGCCATCAGTCATAAAGCGTAAATCCAGCGTCATGAAGCTTTTGTCTGTATTCTGGCTTTTGAGTCCGTTGTCTGGATTCCCGGATGCCGTCAAGATAGCTCTGGATCGCGATTGCGAAAAGCGCTGCGGCTCCAAGAACAGCCGCGATCACTGTATATTCAATTGGGATTTGCGGATCGGGAAATTGCCTCTTTGCGTTCCCACCCCAGAAGACGTTCAGAAAAAACACGGCACCGAATGCGCCCAAAATGCCGTAGAACAATGAGGATACAAAATAACCAGCTCTACCGAATGTATCGAGAGTTGCCCACTCTTGCCGATTGCCCCTTATGATGGACTGTTTACACTTCGGGCATGATGAAAAGGGGCTACCCAGTCCTTTATCGGAACCGGTTCCCATCTCAAGTTGCTTGCCGCAATGAGGGCAATTGCTCCAGTATATTCGCATTATTACCAGGTTGAGCTGTCGCCGAATAGGGTCAGTACGCCGCGCGCGGCAATTTACATACAAATGCCGCCCCGTGCATGCTTAGTGCGTAACGTTTCATGGAGCAATTTTGCACTCAGAGCACGGCTTAGCAAGAAAATAACGCGCCTCCGGTCTTCTGCAGGTGGATCCCGCGCGCGTCTTTTTGATCTCGAAAACTTCGGCACTGAAATCGTCACTGCGTCGCTGCCCTGATCCGCGCGTAATGGATTCAATCCGCCGTCAACCCTGATTCACGCTGGCCTCTTACAGTTTTCGGTTTCTATACAATGCATATTGGATCGCCATGTCTGGAGAGCGGCCTTACGTGCCCGCGGATTTGGGCGCTGCTGTCCCGCTTGACTTCCGGCATCACCACCGCTATTCTCACAACTTAAAATGTGAAAATTCTTTAATTTATCGATCCGGAACACCACTATTCTGACACAAAGGAAATGAAACAAAAACGGAATCTTATTATCATCGGCTCTGCCATTGTATCGATGGCTATCTTGTGCTGTCCCCTTTATGCGCTGGATTTTAAACAGATTATTGAAAAAGCTGCTTCTGGAGACATGGATGCTCAGTTTAAGCTAGCTCTTATGTACGATGCTGGGGACGGAGTCCCTCGAAATGTTGCGGAGTCAATAAAATGGATGCGTAAAGCGGCAGAACAGGGATATCCAAGCGCGCAAAACGTTCTTGGAAATACATATGCGGCTGGCGGCGAATACGTAGAAAAAAACGTAGTCGAGGCCTTGAAATGGTATCGCAGAGCAGCCGAGCAGGGGAACACTGAAGCGCAAAGCAACATGGGGAAGGCCTATACAAATGGCGATGGGGTGTCGAAAGACTCTGTTGAAGCTGTTAAGTGGTACCGTAAGGCTGCTGAGCAAGGGAATGCAGTAGCGCAGTTCAATCTTGGATTGTGTTTTGGAAAAGGCGATGGCGTTGAAATGGATAAGCAGCAGGCAGTTTTCTGGATTCGCAAATCAGCTGAGCAAGGATACGCCCGGGCAGAGTCGCTTCTTGGAGATTGCTATGCTGCTGGGTCTGGCGTGGAGAAAGATCTCACCCAAGCTGCGCTTTGGCACTACAAGGCCACTAACCACGGCTCAAAATGAGAGACCCCAATGCATCGCTTTACCGGATCGATTGGATCTCGGCGATTTAGGCCGACGTGGCGACACTCGACGGGCACTTCGGCGAGGCATCCCTACGATCGCGGGTAGTCGAAGGGGTCGAAGGGGGCAGTCCTTGCCTATTGACATCGAGGAAAATCTGAAAGGAAAGGCAGAAAGGGCGGGCCTATATTTTAAATGTTTCCCGAAGGTATTGCACAAGGTCCGGCGGGTCGCCGGCCACCACACGCGAGGGCGCGTATGCTCCCCTGAAAAAGGTTCTTCCCTCTTTACATTCGGAGAAGGGGAAGATTCGGGATCAAAGATTTCTGACAATTCTTGCGCGATCAGATCATCGGAGCGATTGAACAATGTGCGACAGGTTCGCGGACCACCACCCACGAGGAGTGGATTGCGGCTTGCGACAATGACGCGGCGCTCAGAGATCCTTGACGAAGGATTCCAGATCCGCGCAGCGGATTGCTGCGCTGAGAAGGAAATGCAGGCGTGCGGAGTCAGAAATGTGTGAAATTTCCTCGCGGAGTCCATCAGGAACCCGATCAATCGCCATGAGGCTTGTCGTTCCGGATTCAAGAAGTTGCACCTTTCCGAGATGCGCCCTTCACGCCGGGCGTCACTGTTCTCCACCTCCGAGCCACCGCTTGACGGTTTCCTCCCACTCCGGGGCGGAGGTCGTTTTCAGGACGGCGACGTTGATCGCCTCGTATCCCGCGTAGCCGTCGTGAACCGGGATCCCGACAAAGACATTCTGGAAGCTCACATGGGAGACCGCGAAGCGGACCGGCGGGTTTTCTTCCGGCATTTTTCGCGAGAGGTAGCGGAGGGCGATTTTGTCGGCGACCACGGCCTGGATTTCGCCCTTGGAGAGCGAGCGCAGGGCGTTCTCGATCGAGTCGTAGGCGCGGGAGGGGATCCCGTGCTGCTGCAGATATTTCTGGGCGACCGCCCCGTCGAGCGTGCCGCAGGAAACCTGCCAGAGGTCGCCCGGGCGGGAGATGGTTTCGCTGATCCTCGCGGCGGCCACGCTCGATGCGACCGCGGCCGTGAACCCGGCCACGAGCAAAACCCCCGCCAGCATCCAGACAAAAGAAACCACGCGCCCCCACAATGTGGAGGGCGTCTTGTCGCCGTAGCCGACGGTCGTCATGGTCGAGGCCGAAAACCACAGCGCCGAGCCAAACCCGGCGAGCCCCCCGCGAAAGTGGCCGACGTGGTGGTTTTTTTCGAGGATCCAGACCAGGATGCTCACCACGAGAAGCCCCGCGAAAATGCCCAGAAGAACCTCCACGAGGGTCCAGTTGAAAAACTCTTTCACGATCGCGATCCAGTCCGGGTGCCAGACCCCCTGCTGGAGCGCAACCCCGGTCGAGGACTGGAGGTAGGGCTGCGTGAAGTTGACGTCTTTTTCCGCGGCGGCGGTGATCTCGATCTCCCCCACCGCGGCCTGCAGCCTCCCGTCTGTCACGGCCGGAAGAATGTCCGCATACGGCATCTCGACGAATTCGTAGCGAAGCCCGGCCTCGAGCGCGACCTCCTTCCAGAGCTTGACCCCGATGCCCTCCCATTCCCCGGTGGACGACCTGGTTGCATAGGGAGGTTTGTCGTGGATCCCCACGCGGAGCACGTCGTCGCCGCGCGCGGCAAGCACGGACAGGGCGGCGAGCGCAAAGAGGAGAAATTTCATGTCCTCTGCCTTTCCCTCAGCCGAGCTCCTTTTCAAAAATTGCCCATTTCTTCTCGGGTTCGCCGCCAACGATCATGCAATTTTTCAGGATCTCGGTGTTGTTGTCCTCCATCCAGCCGAGCGTGGCGTTGTCGTAGCGTTCCTGTGCGCGCACGAACTGCTCGTGGATCAGCCAGGCGTGGAGCCCGCGATCCCGGCACTCTGGCATGACCCCGAGCACCGTCTGCCTGCAGGAGCGGACCTTGTGGGTTTTCATGAGGAGAAAAATATGCGGGAGCCTGAGCCAGTGCGGGGTTTTTTTGATCCGCGCGAGGATTTCGTTGAAATTCGGAAGCGTGATGGCAACCCCCGCGTCCCGGCCGTCCATCTCCGCGATCAGCAGCAGGATCGGATCCGCGATCGCGCGGATGTCGTCCGCCGCCGCCAGAAGATCCTCCATCGAAATCGGAATGAACCCCCAGTTGCGCTCGAGCGTCGCATTGTAAACTTTCCGGACGATCTCGAGCTCCTCGGGAAGCCGGCGGAGATCCATCGTGCGCATTTTCAGTTGGGAGCGCGCGGCGATCCTCGCGACGATCCGCCCGAGGCGCTCCGGCTGCGGGAGCCGGTGCATCGGCAGGTTGAGCCCGTGAAGGATGCGCACTCTGGCAAACCCTTCCCCCTCGAGAAGGCCGATGTAATACTCCGGATTCCAGGTCAGGCCGATGACCGGCGGCAGGTCGAACCGCTCGATGAGCAGCCCGCACTCGTCGTTGATGCTCGGATTGTAAGGGCCGCGGATCCATTCCATGCCCGCCTCCCGCAAAATTTGCGCGGCGTGCCCGAGGAGCGCCCGTGCGGTGCGCGGGTCGTTCTCGCATTCGAAGAAGCCGAAGAAGCCGACCTTGTCGGAATGGAGGCGGTTGTGCGTGCGGTTGACGATCGCGGCGCAGCGCCCGACCGCCCGACCGTCGCGCACGGCCACAAACGGCGTGATCGTGCCGTGCCGGAGGTGGAACGCCGACCCCGGCGCCAAATATTTCGCGATGCTACCGGGGAACGGCGGAATGAACGCCGGATCCGTTCCGTGCAGGCTCTCCGCCACCCTCTCGAACGTCATCCGCTCGCTCGGTGTCCGGCAAACGGAAATCGAACACGTTTTTTCTGCGAGTGGGGTTGATATAGGCTGGGTCATCAAAGGTTCCTAACTCGCGTGCGAGTTTCTCGAAAATCTCGAGCACGCGATCGAGATCCGAATCGGTGTGGGTCGCCATGAAGCTGGTGCGGACGATCGCCTCGCCGTAGCGGACAGCCGGGTAGATCGCGGGGGTCGCGAAGATCCCCTGCTCGAAAAGCCTCTGCGTGAAAATGAACGCCTTCGCCTCGCTTCCGATCAGGATCGGGACGATCGGCGACTGGGTCATCCCGATTTTGAATCCGATGCGCTTGAATCCCTCGTGCATCTTGCGGGTATTTTTCCAAAGCCGGTCGATCCGCTCGGGTTCCTGCTGCAGGAGCTCGAGGGCCTTGAGGACGGCACCCGTCACGGCCGGGGCTAACGAGGCGGTGAAGATCAGGCACCGGGCGCGGTGCTTCAAAAATTCGACCATCTGGGCGTCGCCGGCGATGAACCCGCCCATCGAGCCGAGCGATTTCGAGAACGTGCCCATCACGATGTCCACCTCGTCGTTGAGGCCGAAATGGTGGACTGTTCCGCGCCCCTTCGGGCCGAGAACGCCGAGCGAGTGCGCCTCGTCCACATAGACGAACGCCCCGTGTTCCTTGGCTGCCGCGACGAGCGGCGGCAGGTCGGCGATGTCTCCGGACATGCTGAAAACTCCGTCCGTCACCACGAGGCGTCCGGCTTCGGCGGGCAGGCGCTTGAGCCGGTTGCGCAGCGAGGAGGGCGAGTTGTGGCGGTAGGGGATGAGCTTCGCGGGGGCAAACTGGCAGCCGTCAATGATGCTCGCGTGGTTCTCGCGGTCGCAGAGGATGGCGTCGCCTTCCTCGGTGAGCGAAGAGATCGCGCCCTGGTTGGCAAAGAACCCGGTCGAGAAGAGGACGACCGAATCGCGCTGGAGGAATGCGGCCAGCGCCTCTTCGAGCTCGACGTGCAGCTTGATCGTGCCGTTGAGCAGTCGCGACCCCGTGCAGCCCGCGCCATACCGGCGGGTGGCCTCGCAGGCCGACTCGATGACCCGGGGATCCTGCGCCAGACCGAGGTAGTTGTTCGAGCCGATCATGATTTTCGGCTGCCCGTCACAGACCACGTAGTTCCCGTGGGGTTCCTCGATACAACGGAAGTATGGATAAAAACCCTGTGCGCGCGCGTCGGCGCTGTCCCGGTATTCCCGGCATTTTTGGTATAAGTCTCGTGCCACGGCAGGTGGATGATTGGAACAGGTCAGCTTCTCACGATTGGCCCCGATGTAAAGCCAAACTACAGGGAAATCACCTGAGCGGCGAAGATGTCGGCGTCGGCGGACAGGCGGCCGAGGACGCCGGCGTCGGGGAGGCTGTCGAGATTCAGCAGCGTCAGGGCGCGGCCGCCCTGCTCGGTGCGGGAGAGGCTCATGCTGGCGATGTTGATGTTTTCCTTGCCGAGAAGGGTGCCGATATGGCCGACGATTCCCGGGCGGTCTTTATTTTCGAGGAGCAGGACGATGCCGGAGGGCGTGACCTCGACCGGGTGGCTGTTGACGCGGACGATGCGCGGGTTGTTTTTTGCGCCGAAGAATGTGCCGCCGACGGAGACTTTGTTGCCGTTGCTGAAAACCTCGACGTAGAGCCACTCGTTGAAGTCGGCCTGCTCGCTCGAGCGGACCTCCTCGACGTTGAGGCCGAGGGTGGCGGCCATCGTGCGGACGTTGACGCTGTTGACCTCCTCGCCGCCGGCATTTTTCAGGAACCCGGTGAGGAGGGCGCGGGAGATCGCCTCGGTCGGCATGTCCACGGCCTTGCCGCCATAGGTGATGACGATCCGGTCGTTGCGCTTCGGGGCGAGCTGGGCGGCGAAGCGTCCGAGCTTGTCGCCGAGGGTGAGGTACGGCTTCACGACGGCGGCGGTCTTGGCATCGATGCTCGGCATGTTCACCGCGTTGCGGATCTCCCCGTCGAGGAGGACGGCCCGGATCGCCTGCGCAATCTCGATGCCCACGTTTTCCTGGGCCTCGGCCGTGCTGGCCCCGAGGTGCGGGGTGAACACGATGTTCGGGAGCGCGCGGAGCGCGAAGTCGGCGGGCGGAGGCTCGACCTCATAGACGTCGAGGGCGGCGGCGGCGACGTGGCCGGATTGGAGAGCCTCCCCGAGAGCCGCCTCGTCAATGAGCCCGCCGCGAGCGCAGTTCACGATCCGCAGGCCGTTTTTGCAGAGCGCGAGCCGGCGCGCATCCAGCATGTGGCGGGTCTCGTCGGTGAGCGGCATGTGCATCGAAATAAAGTCCGCAAGCGGGACGAGGGCGTCGAGATCCTCGACCAGCTCGACCTGAAGGCTGCGCGCGCGGCTGGAGGAAAGATACGGATCGTAGGCGAGCACGCGCATGCCGAAAGCCATCGCTCGGCGGGCGAGCTCGGTGCCGATCCGTCCCATGCCGAGGATCCCGAGCGTCTTGTTGTAGAGCTCGACGCCCTCGAATTTTTTGCGGTCCCATTTCCCGGCCTTCACGCTCGCGTCCGCCTGCGGGATGCTGCGGGCGATGCTCATGAGGAGCGAGAACGCATGCTCGGCGGTCGAGATCGTGTTCCCGCCCGGCGTGTTCATCACGATCACCCCCTGGCGCGTCGCGGCATCCACGTCCACGTTGTCCACGCCGACCCCCGCGCGCCCGACCACCTTCAGCTTCGCCGCGGCGGCAAGCACCGCCGCCGTGACCTTCGTCTGGCTCCGCACGACGAGCGCGGAAAACTCTGGGATGAGCGCGATCAGCTCCGGCTCTTTGAGACCGGTTCGGACGACGACCTCCAGCGCACCACCCGAGGAGAGTTCATCAACACAGCTCTGGGAAACCGGGTCGGCAACGAGGACTTTGAGGAATGGCATTTTCTTTTTGGAATTCTGGATTATGAATGGCCTGCCGTCGGCGGCAGAGGGAATTGGGAAACCTATCGCCAAACCGCCGCGACGGAAAACCTATTTTTTTATGAGATGGTCCTATCGCATCGCGCGCGTCGCGGGAATCGACGTGAAAATCCACGTCACATTCCTGCTCCTGCTGGCGTGGTTCGGGTGGATGTATTGGCAGGCGGGCGGGATGGCGGGGGCCGTCCAGGGCGTGGGGTTCACGCTGCTCCTCTTCCTCTGCGTGCTGCTCCACGAGTTCGGCCATGCGTTCGCAGCGCGGGCCTACGGGATCCGCACCCCGGATATCACGCTACTCCCGATCGGCGGGGTCGCCCGGCTCGAACGCATGCCCGACAAACCGGTCCAGGAACTCGTCGTCGCGCTCGCCGGCCCGGCGGTCAATGTCGTCATCGGCACAATATTGATTTTTGTCCTCGCTGCGAAGTTCAGCATGGCGCATTTCACCGGGCTCGACTCTTTGGGAAGCAGCCTGACGGCGCAGCTTCTGGAGATCAACATCATGCTGGTCGCGTTCAATGCGATCCCGGCATTTCCGATGGATGGCGGCCGGGTGCTGCGGGCGCTGCTGGCGATGCGGCTCGACCACGTGCTGGCGACGACGATCGCTGCGCGGGTCGGGCAGGTGCTGGCGGTCGGGTTTGCGGTGGTCGGCTACTTCGAGTCCCCGATGCTCGTCTTCATCGCGCTCTTCATCTTCTCCGGTGCCCAGCAGGAGCTCGCGTATGCCCGGTTCCGCGCGGGGATCTGAAAAATCCCGACAAGATCGAAGAGGGACTCGATCTGATTTTCATCGCGCGTTTCCTGGAAAGGATCGGCGACCAGGCCACAAACATCGCCGAGGATACGGTCTTCGCCGTGGACGCGGAGGACATCCGCCACGCGCCGCGTTCGGGGGGAAGTTGATGCGCGCCGTTCAGCGCGGCCCCTCGGCCCCGACCTGGATGAGCTCGATTTTTTCCGCTGCATGCTGGCCGAGCCCGATCGACGACGCGGCTTGGAGCCAGGAAGTCATGGGGGCCAGGGCGGGGAGCTTCGAGGGCTTGCGGGCATCGTCCACCAGCCGCGCCGCCGTGGCGTCCACCGCTACCGGATCCCGGCTCGCATAAATCGTGAAATGATCCTGAAGGAACCCGGGGTTCGCAAACGGCCCGCCGGCATACTGGAGAACAAGCCCGTCCAGAATCGTGATCGCAATTTTCTCTTTGATCATCGCGTCGGCGTAGATCTCGGCGAGGTAGGGATCGCCGTAGGACGGGGGCTTGGTGAAGCGCCGCCAGTTGTCGATGTTCGGCAGGACCATGTTTGCGAGGGCCCCGTTGATGCCGGTGAGGAAGCTGTCGGTGAGCGACGGGACATTGATGATCTTCGTGACTTCGCGGCTCAGGATTTTTGAATAAAAACTTTTGTTGCTGAGCTGCTCGCCGGACATGTCGGAGAACCGCGATCCCGATCTGTCGCCGAACCCGAAGTCTCCCCAGATGAGCTTGCCGAGAACCGGTGCGTTGACCTGGGCCTGCGGGTCATATCCCGTGGCGCGATCCACCCAGCGGAGCGAGTAGCGGGATCCGTCCCGGCGATAGCCCGCGGCAATCAGATCCTCAATGTTCCTGTCCCAGACGATGATCCGGGAGGCGGGGAGGCCAGCCGCCTTCAAGCCGTCCACGATCGCATCCACGACCTGCGGGTTCGTCCCGCTCACCGCGCCGCCCGCCGCCGAGACCTTGATGCCGACCCGGTCGGTCGTCTTCACCAGGCTCCCCCAGGCGCGCGCCACATCCGGCTGCCCGGTCGCCGCCATGATCAGGCGGTCCACCATCCGCCTCACGACGCCGGGATTCACCTCCCGCGCGGGCGTCAGCGCCGCGGTGTCCGCCACATAATAAATTTTCGCGGGCGGCACCTCCGCAACGGCGGCGCGGCAAAAGCCAGCCGTCGCAAACAGTGCAAAAAAGCACGCGCCCACTTTGCCTGCCGTGAGCAACAGGAATCCTTTCATGGCGTCCTTGAAAAAGAAATTTTCCGCGCCTTTTTGTGTTTCATGAGTGCCCCGCAAGCGCGGAATGTCGTCCAGCCGACGCTGGAAACGCAAGCCTTGATTTGCCCCGAGCCCGGCAGAAGAGTCCCGCGCAAAGGGGGCCCATCTGCATTTCGCGCGGAGCGCTTTGGAGTGCGGCGGCTTGACGCCGCTTTTGACCCGGCAGCTGCGGGGCGGCCCAAATCCGTGCGTAAGAACGCTGGACGCAGGGCGCGCGGATCGACAAGCGATATAGGAAAGGAGGGGCGTCGCCCCCGGCGCCCTTGCTGTGGCAGAGCAGATGCCGGGGGCGACATCCCTCCATTGATTGCGCTTACGCGCGGATCAGGGGGCGGGCGGGCGGATTGACTTTCGACGGGAGGGAGTGAGAAGGTGGCCGTTATGGAGATCACGGCATTGCAGCAGGCAAGCGTCAGACGGGAAGCCGCAAAAAATTAGCCGCCCGTCCAGCCGATGACCCGCCACCTTTACGTCCATGTTCCGTTCTGCCTGAAGGCGTGCCCGTATTGCAGTTTTTACAAGGAAGCCGGAGACCGCAGTCATACGAGGGGATTTTTGGAGGCGGTGCTGCTCGAGGCGGAATCCGAGGCGCCGGGGCTGCGACCGGAAACGGTTTTTTTCGGCGGGGGAACTCCGACCGCGCTCGCAACGGGCCAGCTCGAATTTCTGATCTCCGGCCTGCGCGAGCGCGTGGATTTTTCGGCGGTGGAGGAATTTTCGGTCGAGATGAATCCGGCGACCGTCTCACCCGGGAAAGCCGCCGCCCTGCTCGCTCTCGGCGTGAACCGCGCGAGCATCGGCGTCCAGTCGTGGGACGATTCCCTGCTCCGCACGCTCGGCCGCGTCCATACCGGCGCACAGGCGGCGCGCAGCCACGCGATCCTCCGCTCGGCGGGGTTCGCAAACATCAACCTCGATTTGATGTTCGGGATCCCGGGCCAGTCGGAAAGTCAGTGGAGGGACACGCTGGAGACGACGATCGGCCTCGCGCCCGAGCACATCTCCGCGTATTGCCTCACCTACGAGGAGGACACCGAATACTTCCGGCGGTACGCGCGCGGCGGATGTCCGCCGGACGACTCGCGGGACGCGGAATTTTTTGAGATCGCGATGGACACGCTCGCGGCGGCGGGCTTCGCGCAATACGAAATTTCCAACCACGCGCGGCCCGGCCGCGAATGCCTGCACAACCTCGGCTACTGGCGCGGCGAGGATTATGCCGGGCTCGGACCGGGCGCGTTCGGCACGCGCGCGGGAAAACGCCGCCGGAACATCGCCAACACATCGGAATACATCCGCCGGATCCAGCACGGCCTGCCCGCGCAGGATTTTTCCGAGGACGTGACACCGTCGATCCGCCATGCCGAGCGGATCGCCTTCGGCCTGCGGACGTCGGACGGGATCCGGCCGGAGGATGCCGACCCGGGGGTCCTCGCCGCGCTCGAGGCCGGTGGTCTGGTCGCCACCGGCGGCTCGCGGGTGACGCTCACCCGCAAAGGCAGGCTGCTGGCCGACGAGGTGGCCGCCGAGCTGATCTGATTTTTATTCCTGCGGCGCGCTCCAGCGGTCGCGGTCCGAGAAAATGATGCACTCCCCCTCGATCGGAAGAGCTGTGTAGAACGGCAGCGCGAACCCGTCCACCCTCGGCGGGCGCGTGATCAGGAGCGCCCATTCCTTGAAGGAGCCCTTGTAGATATCGGAGAAAAGTGCGCGGTTCCCTGTCAGCGGAGTCAGGTAAAGCCCGCTGATCGACGCGCCGAGAGTGCGGTAATCGTTGAGCCGGTTGAACGCCTTCACCGACTCGGGCAGGAGCACCGACTTCCGCTGCGCATACCATGCGACCGCCCAGGGCATGTCGGAGGCGATGACCTCCTTCTCCCCAAACCAATCGCCCAGGATCGCGATGAACGGCGGAATGTAGGGCGGCCACTGGATCGCCGCGCCCTGCGAGGAAAGAAGCCTCGACAGCATCGGCAGCGAGCAAAGGAACACGAGGCCGCTCAGAAAAAGGATCCTCACCAGCGGAGATCCGAACTCCCACCGGCTCCAGAGAACCATCAGGAACGCGAGCCCGAAGAAAATGAACAGCGGAAGAAACAGCATGTGCATCTGGTTCGAGGAGATGACCCCGACCACACCGAACGCCCCCATGCCAACCACCGCGGCGGCCCACATCAGCACGATGCACCAGCGGAACGCCGACACCACCGGAGATCGGAACGGATGAAGAAGGGCGAGAAAAAACGCCCCAGCCGCGAGGTTCATCCCGAGAAAAGCAAAGAGCCCGCCCACCTGGTCGAACGCGCCGGTCTTGATCTTGTTGACGATGTAGGCGCCGCCAATGGCCGGCGCGGCGTCGAGCGAGCGCAGGTATCCATCCTCGGGGCTCACATTCGAAACCAGCGCCGCATAGACGGAAAGTCCGAGCGGGTTTCCGCACACCGAATAATTTCTCACCATCCACGGCAGCGTGACCATGAGCAAGGCGGCCAGCGCGGCGAGCGCCGCCAGGCCGCGCGGCTGAAAATACACCAGCGCGAAGACCAGCCAGCCGAGAAAAATCCATGCCGCCAGCCCGTGGGCCAGGGTCATCAGCCCGAAAAGCAGCCCGGCGCCGAAGAGCGACAGGATCACCGGCACCAGCTCGTAGCGCCTCCTCATCGCGAAGAGCGTGAGCCACACGGCTCCGGAAAACAGCAGGAGCATCAGCATTTGCGGAAGCCCGGAAAGCGAGAACTGCCACATCATGTCGGTCATCAGGATGATCGCGCACGCGATCAGCGAAAGCTTGCTGTCAAAAAGGCCCGCCCCGACAAAATACCAGACCGCCACCGAGAGCAGGAAACAAAGCACCGAGAATGCTGCGATTGCCCGGTCGCCCGCATAGACCAGGTCGGTCGGGGTCATCTTCCACGAGGACTTCACCAGCGAAAGCGGGAGAGCGTTGACGAGCGGGCCTAACGGGGCCTGATAAAAATCCGGGAAGTTGTCGCCGGGAACGGGTTTCCCCGCGTTCTCGAGCTGCCAGATGGCGAGCGGGCGGATGAATTGCGTGCTGAAACCCTTGCCGGAGGCGATATTCCGGGCGATCTGCGCCTGATCCATCGCCGTGACCGTGGAGAACCCGCGGAACTGGACGAACAAATAGAGAAGCGTGAGCGCGATGATCAGGCCGACAAACATCGCCCCGCGGATGATGGGGGCAAGCTTCCCCTGCTCGAGGGAATGCACCGCCGATTGAACGCTGAAGTCGCCGGATGCCATAAGATATTTAAGTCGAAAGTTTCTGCTTTTTGGAGATGTTCAGATCCGTGAGCCGGCGGTGAAGCGTGCGCCGGCTGATCCCCAGCAAGCGCGCAGCCTCCGCACGGTTTTCACGGCAGTCTTCCAAGGCGCGGAGGATAAGTGCTTTTTCGGTTTCTTGCAAATTTAATCCGGCGGAGGCCGGAAGGGATCCGGATGGTTTGGGCGCCCGGAGGCTGGCGGGGAGGTCGCGGAGCGCGATTTTTCCGGAGTTGGACATGACGACCCCGTGCTCGACCGCCGTTCTCAGCTCGCGGACATTTCCCGGCCAGTCGTAGGCGAGGAAGGCATCCGCGGCGTCGGGGGCAAGCTCGCGGCAGGGCTTCCCGTTCTCCGCTGCGGATTCCTTCAAAAATGCCCCGGCCAGCAGAGGGATGTCTTCCTTCCGATCCCGGAGAGGCGGGAGCGTGAGTGGGACGACATGGAGGCGGAAAAACAGGTCCTCGCGGAATTTCCCCTCGGCGACCATTTTTGCGAGATCGCGGTTTGTGGCGGTGAGCAGGCGGACGTCGGCCTCGAGCGTCCGGTTCCCCCCCACGCGCTCGAACGTCCGCTCGCCGAGCACGCGGAGGATTTTCACCTGGGTGGCGGCGTCGATTTCCCCGATCTCGTCGAGGAAGAGCGTCCCGCCATTCGCCTGCTCGAAGCGCCCGATTCTCCGCTCGAAGGCACCCGTGAACGACCCCTTCTCGTGCCCGAAAAGCTCGCTCGCCAGCAGCTCGGGCGACAGCGCCGCGCAGTGCACGGCCAGAAATTTTTCCTTGGCGCGCGGGCTGAGGTGGTGGATCGCGTGGGCGGCGAGTTCCTTACCCGTGCCGCTCTCGCCCTGGAGCATGACGGTCGCCTTCGAGGGGGCGACCTGCCGGATCGTTTCAAAAACTCCGACCATCGCCGGCGAGCGCCCGATCATTCCCTCGATCGTGAACTGCCGGCTCGCGCTCTCGCGCAGCACCTTGTTTTCGTTTTCCGTCGCCCGATCTTTCAGCGCGCGCTTGATGAGGATCTCGAGGCGGTCGATGTTCACCGGCTTCGTGACGAAGTCGTAAGCCCCCTTTTTCATCGCCTCGACCGCCGTGTCCACCGACCCGTAGGCGGTCATCATGATGCAGAGCGGCGGCTTCGGAAGCGCGAGCGCCCGGCCGACGAGCGACATCCCGTCCTCCCCGCCGAGCCGCAAATCCGTGAGCAGCACATCGGGCAGCATCGTCTCCATCGACCGCATCGCCCCGGCCGCATCCGCCGCGACATAGACGTCAAAGCCCCCCTCGAGAGCGTTCCGCAGGCCGTCCCGCGTGTTCTTCTCGTCGTCAACAATGAGAATGGATGAGGGCATGAACAGGCAGTAAACGCGAAACAGGCACGCGATTCAATGAGTTCCGAAGCTCGAGAGCCGGGAAGCGGAGAGGGAGAGGCTCCTCGCATTTTGCGCGAAGCGCTTTGGAGTGCGCGGACACGTCCGCGCTTTTCCGTGAAGCCCGCCGCCAACATAACGAACGCGGGAATCTCGAAGCCGCGCTGATATCAAAAGCGGTGCCAAGTCACCGCACTCCAAAGCCCGCCGGGCGGGCGAAATGTCCAGGGGCTTGCTCTGGAATTTCAGCGTGCCGGTGGCTGGACGGTACCGGGTCTGTTCATGCACCTTACCGTTCGTCTCCCGCCAAAGGGGCCACATCCGGCACCCGGCCCAGAATCTAAAAAAATTACCTTGTGCCTCTCCGCTTTTGAGTGCAAACTGAATCTGTTCCTCGGGTGCATGACGGCAGAATTATAAAGAACAGATACAAGGGAGATTTTTCTTGAA
>JBAXXD010000026.1:0-39502 GCA_037128135.1 Verrucomicrobiia bacterium | reverse complement strand
GTGACATCGTCGCTCACGATGCTGTATCCGCGCTCGATGAGGCCGAGGACGCACTCGCTTTTTCCGATGCCGCTGGCACCGCGCACGAGCGTGCCGACGCCCATGATGTCGACCATGCTGCCGTGCTCGGAGGTGGAGGGGGCGAAGTCGAACTCGAGCGCGATCGTTGCCGCGTTGATGAATTTCATCGTGATCATGCCCGTGCGGAACACCGGGGTCTCGAACTCCTCGGCCGCCTCGAGGAGGGCCGCCGGGATCGGGGCGTTTCTGGCGACAACGAGGCAGGGCATGTTTTTCGCGAAGAGCCCGCGCAGGCGCTCGCGCAGCTCGGGGGCCTTAAGGCTCTTCAGGTAGCTCAGCTCGGCGGAGCCGATGACCTGGATCCGCTTGACGGCGAAGTAGGAAAAAAACCCGCAGAGGGCGAGTCCCGGGCGGTTGATGGTCGGCTCGCGGATCAGGCGGTTCAGCCCGCGCGAGGAGCCTTCGATGTGCAGGCCGAGTTTTTCGGCGTGGTTGGCGTAGAAGTGCCCGACCGTGATGTGGGGCACACGGTTTCCGCTGGTTTTTGAAGAGGTCTTCTGTGGCATGGGATGGGAATCCGGGCGGGGACGCTCACATGGTGAACGACTCGCCGAGGTAGAGTTTCCTGCTGATCGGGTCGTTGAGGAGAAAATCCTTGTCTCCCTGGCTCTCGACGCGTCCCTCGAAAATCAGGTAGGCGCGGTCCACGATGTTGAGGGTTTCGCGGACATTGTGGTCGGTGATCAGGATTGCGAGCCCCTGCTCGCGGAGGTCCTGGACGATCTGCTGGACGTCATGCACGGCGATCGGGTCCACGCCGCTGAACGGTTCGTCGAGCATGAGGAGCGAGGGGCTGGTGACGAGCGAGCGGGCGATCGTGAGGCGGCGCTTCTCCCCGCCCGAGAGCGTGAGCGCCTGGTTTTTGGCGAGGTGCTCGATGCCGAACCGCGTGAGGAGCTCGTCGCAGCGTTGCTTGCGCTCGGATTTTGTGGCCTTCGTCGTCTCGAGGATGGCGAGGATATTTTCCTCGACGGTGAGTTTCCGGAAGATCGATTCCTCCTGCGGGAGGTAGCCCATCCCGTGCCGGGCCCGGCGATACATCGCCATGTCGGTGACGTCGGATTCCTCGAAAATGACGCGCCCGCCATTTGGGCGGATCAGGCCGACAATCATGTAGAAGGTGGTCGTCTTGCCGGCCCCGTTCGGGCCGAGAAGCCCGACGATCTCGCCGCGCTTCACGTTGATGTCCACGCCGTTCACCACCGAGCGGCCGTTGTAAATTTTCACGAGTCCCTCGGTACGCAGGAGGGGGGCTCCGTCGGCGACGGGCGTGCGGGCCGTCTTGTCGGGCTCCTCGCTCATTGGGCTCCCCCCGCATCTTTCGTTTCGGCGATCACCGTCTTGCTGGCTCCGAGCGTGCGGGACTTGCCGTTGCGGCAGAGCACCATGACCGTGGATTGTTCGGTGGCGACCTGGTTATTCATCCCCTGCTGAACCGAGGGCCAGCCTTTGAGGGTGATCTCGCCGGTGGCGGGGATGTAGGTGGCGGACTCGGCGTGGCCGATCGCATTGTTGGCCTTGCCGCTTTTGTCGGTGTTTTCCTGAACGATGACGACGTGGCCGGTCGCCTCGGCGACTTCGATCCCCTTGCGGGCCTTGCTGAGGGTGACCTTGAGGTGGTCGCAGCTCAAGGTGAACTGCGGGTCGCGGACGACCACGCGGCCGTCGAACTCCGCGATGCTGGCGGCGTTGTCGAAGGTCGCTTCTTTGTTTGCGGTGATTTCGGTCTTGGCGTCGGCGGGCCGGTCTTTTCCGAGCCCGGCGAAACCCGGCATGGGCGAGGCGGTTTGTTTTTCCCCTTGGCTCATGGACGGCCCGGTCTGGGCGAGGGCGGCGGAAACCGTAAGGAGGAGCAGAAGTGCGGGGTGCTTTGTCATGGTGCGATGTTTGAGGACTGGATGATCATTCGAATTTTCCCGCGCAGGGTGGCATGGCGGGTCTTGGTGTTGAATTCGACGGAGTCCCCGGTGACCTCGAAATCGTCCCGCCGGATCCACGTCTGGGAATCGCCGGAAAGGATCCGGGTCTCGAGATTAAAAATCGAGTGAGGCACTTCGACGTTGATCGTCTTCCCATCGGCATCGAACGACTCGATCTTCATGTTTTCCATCTCGACGTGCTGGTCGTCGAGTTTTTTGGCCACCTCGGCCTCGATCGTCATCACGAGTTTGCCCGCCTCATCCCGGTGCGGGATTTTGATTCCCTTGACAGGGATCCCGATCGGGACCGGCAATTCAAATTCGTTGGGCTCATCTTTTTTCGTCTCTGCGGGCGCGGGGTCGGCGCAGCGGAGAGTCGAGGCCGGCAGCAGAACGGCAACTAAGAGGGAAAGCTTAAACAACCGCATCGCGAATTTTCCTGAGTTGGGCAAGAAGCCGCGGAAGATCCCGCAGGGGGATCTGGTTCGGTCCGTCGGAAAAGGCTTTTGCTGGGTTCTCATGGGTCTCGAGGAAGATGCCGTCACAGCCGGCGGCCACGGCGGCGCGCGCCAGCACGGGGGCGAGCGCGCCATCGCCGCCAGTCGTCTCCCCGGCCCCCCCGGGACGCTGGACGGAGTGGGTGGCATCGAACACGACCTGGCAGTTCAGCGCCTGCATCCAATAAATCGATCGCATGTCGGCAACAAGGTTATTGTAGCCGAACGTGGTTCCCCGCTCGGTAAAAAAGAACGCCTTGCATCCGGCGGCGTCGAGTTTGACGGCGACGTTTGCCATGTCCCACGGCGCGAGGAACTGGCCCTTTTTGACGTTCACGACCCGTCCGGTCGAGCCGGCCGCGACGATCAGGTCGGTCTGCCGGCACAGGAACGCGGGGATCTGGAGCACGTCCACATGCCCGGCGGCGATTTCGGCCTCTTCGGGAGAATGGACATCGGTGGTGACGGGAACCCCGAGCTCGCCGCCGATCTCCCCCAGGAGCTTGCACCCGTCCTCGACCGATATGCCGCGGAAGGATTTCAAGGACGTGCGGTTCGCCTTGTCGTAGGAGGCTTTGAAAACGAAGGAGGCGCCCTCGCCGTCGCAGATGGCTTGGATCTTGCGGGCCATCCGGCGGGTGAACGCGGGCGATTCGATCACGCACGGCCCGAGAAAGAAAAGCAGCTCGCGGCCGCCGAGCTGGCGGCGTCCGATTTTCACAACAGGTCTCCGGGACATTCCGTCTACACTACGCGCCCCGCCCGATTGCGCAAGGAATTCAAGGCTCAGGAATTCAAGGCTCGGGTCAAAGCTTCTCGACCTCCACGCGGACTTCGAGGCGGCAGTGGGCGGTGCCCTTGTAGTTGCCTACGACGGGCGCGACATCATCGTAGTCCCTGCCCACGGCGACCTTGACATACCGGTCGTCCGCGAGCGTGTTGTTCGTCGGATCGAACCCGATCCATCCGGCACCGGGCAGATAAACTTCGCTCCAGGCATGCGAGGCCTGCGCTCCGACGAGCGAGTCCTTGGGGCCGTTGTAAAGGTAGCCGGAAGCGTAGCGGGCGGGCACTCCGATCGCCCGGCACATGCCGAGCATCACGTGGGTGAAATCCTGGCACACGCCGTGTTTCAGGGCGAAGGACTCCTCGAGGAGGGCCTTCACGCCGGTCGCCCCCGGCACGTAATGGAATTCCCGGTGGATCCAGCCCATCAAGGCTTCAGCCCGATCGTAAACCGAGGCGATGCCGAAGGTGACATCCACCGCCTGGCGCCAGACCTCAGGCAAAAGGGAAACCCGGTTGCTTGCCTGCAGGTACGGCCAGATCCGCTCGCGGACGGACGGTTCGTTGAAGGCCTCCGAAGTTGCCTCGCGATTCGCAGCGGTGACGGTCAGCGGGAGGTTGTGGACGCGGAGGCGGCTCTCGATTTCCAGCTTCACATGCGGATCCGGCAGCTCGAAATGATGGGCGTGGTTCTGGAACAGATCCGTGAACCGCTGCAGGCGTGTGGCGGGGATCACCCGGATCAATGAGGACAGCGTTTTCTGATAGGGAAACGTCCGCGGCTCCAGGTGCAGCGTGTTCAGGCTGTGGTGCACCGGCATTCCGTAGTGGAAGGTCGTCCGGTGCATCACCGAGAGCTTCGTGCCGATTCCGGAAGCCGCCGGTTCGGCAGTCCCGGTCACTGTTGTTGTTGTTGCATCTGCCATGCGGCGAGGGCGGAGAGTGCCCCGGAATTCTCCGCAGGGCAAATCTGAATCCGCTCCGGCAGCAGGACGTAGTTGTCGAAAATTGCTTTCCCGATCCGGTTGAAGCGTTCCTGGAGCGAGTCGAGATATCCGTGAAGCTGGCCGCCGAAGGCGTCATCGGTCGAGCCGAAATTCAGATCGGCCAGCAGCCGGCCGGCTTCCCGTTCCGCGTCGTTGGAAAACGTTCCGCGCGGGGTGTTCGAGATCCGGTGGAGGCTGACGTCCACCTGCTCGATGCAGAACCTCACCGAGCGCGGAAACTCGCGGGAGAACACCAGGAAATCCACCACCTCATGGGCGTTGAAGCTGCGGCTCATCGAGCGGAACGCCCCCAGCGCCCCGCACGACCGCAGGATGGCCGACCAATGGAGTATCCCGGGGGCCGCCGCCATGTCCGCCTCGCCGCCGGGCAGATAACTCGACATGTCCAGGAAACGCGTCGTCTTGTCCGCCCGCTCCAACTGCCGGCCGAGGCTCATGAATTCCCACGCCTCATTGCGGGGGATCGTGGACGTGGCGATGCCGAGGAAGGTCTCGGACGAGCGCCGGATATTTTCGTAATACCGCGGCGGATCGGAGGCGATCAGGCGGGCCGCCTCCCCGGACTGCGTGAACAGATACAGCGCGTTGAGTTCCTCCCACAATTCGTCTGACAACTGATCCCTCACCGTCCGGGCATTCTCCCGCGCCAGGCCGATGCACGAGGCGATGCTGTTCGGGTTGCGCCGGTCGTCGGAGAGGAAGCGGATGACCTCGGCGCTTCCCGCCTTGTCATAAAGCGAACCGAACACGTCCTCCTCGCCGATGCTGAGGATGATCGGCATCCAGAACCCGCGCAGGCGGTCGCTGTCGAGCCGCTCGGAATCCAGCAGCAGCTGCTGGTTCACATCGATCAGGCGGGCGAGGTTGTCGGCCCGCTCCACATAGCGGACCAGCCAGAACAGCGAATTGGCGACGCGGGAAAGCATGGCGGGATCAGTGCCGGAGCACCCAAGTGTCCTTGCTGCCCCCGCCCTGCGAGGAGTTGACGATCAGAGAATCCTTCGCCAGCGCGACGCGGGTCAGCCCGCCGGGAACGATTTTCACTTCGTCCCCATAAATGATGTAGGGCCTCAGATCGAGGTGGCGGCCTTCCATCGCCCCGTCGCACCACGTCGGCGAGCGGGAAAGAGAGACGACCGGCTGGGCGATGTAATTCCTCGGATCCGCGACGATCAGCTCCCGGAACGCGGCGATCTGATCCTTGCTGGCGGTCGGACCCATCAACATGCCGTAGCCGCCGGACTCGTTCGCCGCCTTCACCACCAGCTCCGGCAGATGCCCGAGGATGAATTTCAAATCTTTTTCCTCGGACGCCAGATAGGTCGGAACATTGGGCAGGATCGGCTCCTGGCCAAGGTAATATTCGATCATGCGCGGCACGAAGCAGTAGATCACCTTGTCGTCGGCCACGCCGGTTCCGACGGCATTGGCGAGGGCGACGTTGCCGGCGCGATATGCGTTCATCAGACCGGGCACCCCGAGCACCGAGTCTTTGCGGAACACCACGGGATCGATGAAATCGTCGTCGATGCGCCGGTAGATCACATCCACGCGCTGCAGCCCGCGGGTCGTCCGCATGTAAACAAATTTGTCAGCGACCACGAGATCTCCCCCCTCGACGATGGCGATGCCCATTTCCCGGGCGAGATAGCAGTGCTCGAAGTAGGCGCTGTTATGGCAGCCGGGCGTGAGCAGGACGCATACCGGATCCGCGTCCTTCCGCGGCGAGATATGGTGGAGCATGGCGAGCAGATCCCGCGGATACGAATCGACCGGCCGCACGCCCATCTCGTCGAAAATCGAGGGGAACGCCCGCTTCAGGGCGTTCCGGTTTTCCAGCAGATACGAGGCGCCGGACGGGCACCGCCCGTTGTCCTCAAGCACCTGGTAGGCGCCGTCGGCTCCACGGATCAGGTCGCTGCCGCAAATGTGAATGTAGATGTCCTCCGGCACATCCACCCCGCGGAACTCCGGGCGGTAATGCCTCGCCTCCTCGACGTAGCAACGCGGGATCACCCCGTCCTTGAGAATTTGCTGGTCGTGATAAATGTCGTGCAGGAAAAGGTTCAACGCCACGATCCGCTGGGTGAGGCCCGCCTCCAAATGCTCCCACTCGTGCGCCGGCATCACCCGGGGGATCGGATCAAACGGGAAAATCCTCTCGGTGCCGCGGTCGTCGTGATAGACGTTGAACGTGATCCCCTGGCGCAGAAAATAGATCTCGGAATTCGCCTTGCGCGCCAGGAAATCCTTCTGGTCAAGCTGGTGGAATTTTCGCAGCAGCGGCGCGCAATGACCCCGCACAGCACCATCGGGGCTGAACATCTCATCGTAAAAATTTCCGGGATTGTATCCGTTGAACATCGTGATCTCGGGTGACATCCAAGCACACGGCGCACCAACTTCCGGCGCGGACCCACAAAATCGCCCGGCCCCGCCGGTTGGCGTCCGCACGCACAGGGGCAGAACGCCCGGATTCTTTTTTTCTTGGGAGGGGGGGAGAGAACCGTGACAAACGGCGCTTAGGGTGTCATTTTTTCAGGATGAATGCGGTTTCGATCGCCGTGCTGCTTTTTGCCGCCTGGGCCGGGCCGGCTCCCTTTTATGAAATCCCCGCGGATTCGACGCAATGCCTGGTCGGTACGGCGGCGGGATGGAATTCCTCCGAGGCGACGCTCCGGCTTTTTGAAAAATCCGGCGGCCGCTGGCGGCAGGTCGGAGAATCCTGGAAGGCGCGGCTCGGGAAGAACGGCCTGATCTGGGGGCTCGGCCTCCACCCGGTCCCGGAAGCCGCGCCCATCAAGCAGGAGGGGGATTCGCGCACGCCGGCGGGAGTTTTCCGCATCGGCGGCGCCTGGGGCTACGCGGCCGACATCGCGAGGCGGCCGGGCATGTCCTACACGCGGATCACGCCCCGCGACCTCTGGATCGAAGACCCCGCTTCGCCGTCATACAACCGCCACGTCCGGCTCGATGCCGATCCCGCCACCGCATGGGAAAAAAAACAGCAGATGAAGCAGGACGACCCGGCGCATGCGCTCAAACTTTTCATCGCCCACAACGCCGGGCCGGAGATCCGCCCGGGCGCGGGAAGCTCGATTTTTTTTCACATCTGGCGCGCGGGCGGTGCGAAGCCGACTTCCGGCTGCACGACGATGCCGGAAAACAATCTGCGGGCGCTCATCGCCGCGCTCGATCCCGCCAGAAACCCGCTCTATGTCATCCTGCCCGAGGCCGACTACGCGCGGCTCCGGAGCATCTGGAAGCTGCCGTAGGAGCGGCATCTTGCGGGTTCCGACATCCTGGCCCGCGAGGAAGGGGAATGCTACTTGAGCAGCTGGTCGAGGCTGGGGTCCGCCTTGGCACCGAGCTCGAGGGCTTTTGCGTAATGTTTTTTTGCGAGCTGCCGGGAGGCGGGGTCGCCGGATGAGCGGAGGACGGCGAGGTTGAAATGGCCTTCGGCGTAGTCGGGGGCGAGTTTCACGGCCTTTTCGATTTCCTGGATCGCGCGGCTGCGGTCGCCTTTTTGGTCGAACGCGACGCCGAGGTAATTGAAAGCGGCGGGGTCGCTGGGATCGAGGTAGATGGCGGAGAGGAGGGATTTCATGGCGGCGTCGGCCTGGCCGGTGCGGAGAAGGATGATGCCGAGGGTCGTGTGCGAGAAGGCGTCGTCCGGGCTGAGGGCGATGGCGTTGCGGATGGATTTTTCCGCGAGGGTGATTTTTCCGAGTTCGATCTGGACGGCTGCGAGGTTCGACCAGGCGAGGCTGTTCGAGGGCGAGGCGTCGGCGACCTGCTGGTAGAGCGATGCGGCGAGCTCGTAATTTTTTGCCTTGAACTCGCGTTCCGCGCGCGACTGGATTTCCTGGAGCGGCTCGCCGGCCGGGAGGGCGGAGGAATTCAGGGCCGGCGAGGCATTGCTGAGAAACACGGGGGCCATCTCGTTGAGGGCGAGGGGCGGGGGAAGGGAAAGCTGGAACGCCTGGGCCCCCGCCTCGCCAAGAAGTTTCTCCAGCTCGAGGATCTTCATGTCGCGCGTGGCGAGCTCGGTGAAAAGCTTGGAGATCCTGTCGTTGGCGAGATTGAGATCGGATTGAAGCTGGGTGATGAGAGCGAGCTTCACCGGCTGGTCTTTTTCCAGGCCGATCGCCGTCGCCTCGGCGGTCGCGAGGCGTTCGGCAAGGCCGCGGTTGCGGTCGAGGGTCAGCTCGGTTTCTTTGGCGGTTTGGAGGCGGAGAAGCGTGTCGTTGAGCTGGCCGGCCAGCTGGGAGTTCTGCTCCTTGAGGCGGTCGAGCAGCTCCGCATTTTTTTGAAGCGCATCCGCGGAGGACTGCTGCGGAATCAGCCGGAATGCGAGGAACACGAGCGCGCAGGCCAAGGCGAGCGAGGCAAAGACGAGCGCCTTTCCCGGCGTGCGTCCGCGGGCCTTCGCTTTCTCCAGCGCCTGCGAAACCCCGGCGAGCTGGCGGATCCATTTCTGGTTCTGCTTCCGGGCCTCCTCGAGTTCGAAGCGGTGGCGGTCGAGCGTCTCCTTGAGGGCCCGGGCGGATTCGGACTCGATCCCGGCCATTTTTTCGCGGAGAGAATTTTCCTGCTTCCGGAATTCCTCGATGGCTTTTTCCTGGGAGGCGAGACTCACTTTGAGAGAGGCGGCAAGGGCGGCTTCGCCGCGCGCCTCCGCGAGCTGGCTGCGGACGAGCTTTTCGCTGTTGCGGAGAGCCTCCAGCGCGGCGCTTTGTTCGGCCATCTCCGCCTGGAGTGACTGGACGCGGGCGGCCTCCTGCCGGGCGGCGTCGAGATCCGAAGCGAGAGATTTTTCCTTTTCGCGCAGCGCCTCCAAATCCGCGCGCTGGGCCGCCAGATCGAGGCGGAGCGCCCCGGCGTCGCGGCACTGCGAGCGTGCGGCATCGAGTTCGGATAGAAGCGATTTTTCGCGATCCTGGAGAGCCAGCAACGCGGCGCGATGAGTGGATAAATCCTGATTCAGCTCCCCGGCCCGGATTTCTTCCTTTCTGGAGTTTTCGAGTTCCTGAACAAGTTCTGCCTCGCGTTTCCGGAGAGAATCGAGGGCGAGATTTTGCACGGCCAGTTCGTCCTGCAGGCGATCCGCCATGCCCGCCCGCGCCTTTTCCGCCGCCAACTCCCCTTCGAGTGCCCGCTCGCGGGAGCGCAAAGCCTCCGCCTCGCCACGAACGGAAGAAAGTTCTTTTTGAAAGCCTTCCGCGCGGGAGGCGAGGTCGGTCGCGGCTTCCAATTCGGCAACCAAGGAGCTCTCGCGCTTCCGGAGTGCCTCGAGCGCCAGGCGCTGGGCGATGAGCTCCGAGCGAAGCTTCTCCGCCTGCCCGGCCAGAATGCGGACGTTCTCGAGCTCGAACGTCAGGCCCTCTTCGCGCCGCCGCAAATCCTCGACCGATGCCCGGTATCCGGCCAGCTCCTCGAGGAGCTTGGCGGAATGCCCCGCCTCGCGCGAGGTGGCGAGCTCGGAGGAAAGCGCCTCCTCCTGCTTCCGCGCCTCCAAGAGCTCCGCCCTCTGGGCAACCAGCTCGCCCTGCAGCGCCTCGACCAGTTTGAATTGGTATTCTGCGGACTCCAGCCGGTTCTCCAGCGTTTTTTCCCGGCCTTTGGAAACGAGAAGTTCCGCGTGCTCCTGCTCCAGTTCCTCCTGAAGCTTGCGGGCCCAAACCCGCGACGAGTGGCCCCATTTCAAATCGGCGCGCTGCCGGGCCATCGCGACCTCGAGCAATTGCGCCCGGTCTTCCAGTTTCCTCGCCGCCGCAAGCTCGTCCTGAAGCCCCTGCTCCCGTTCCCGCACCTCCTCGAGCCGGGCCAGATGCTCCCGGGTCTCGGCCTGATACGATTGCGCCAGAGCCGCCTCGACCTGCGCCTCCTCGAGCTGTGCCGCCAGCTTCTCCTTCTCTTGCAAATGGGCCTCCAGCTCGGCCTTCTGCCCGTCCAAGCGCGCCTCCAACTCGCCCGCCCGCCCCGCCTCTTTTTTCGCGGCCTCCAACTCCGCGAGCATCGTCAGCTCCCGCTTGTGATATTCCTCCAGCGTCTCCTCCTGCTGCTGCGCCAGCTCCACCTGAAAGGCAAACGCCTGCCCCGCCTTGCTCCGGGTCTCCTCAATCTGCAGCCGATACAAATCCTCTCGCGACTTTGCCCGCTCCAGCTCCGCCTCCAAAAAAGCCACCTTCTCCTCCCACGTCCCCGCCTCGCCGGAACGCCCCTTCCCGGACGCGGATAACCCCGAAGACGGATGGAAAGTTTTGTGCGAATGCATGGCGGAGAAGGACGTGATACGCGAAACGTGCGATAATTTAGCAACCGATTGCAAGACCTTTTTGCGCCACCTCATACCATCTCTTCGAGTGGGGGGGGATCATTGGCTGGAAGCCAAGGCTACGTAGCATCGGCATCTTGCCGATGTTCTGAGTCCATTTGTTTTACAGAGTTGGGATCCTTGTCGGGGAAGCCTCCCCCAGCATCGAGAGCAGCCGGATTAAGTTTTTTTTCCGTCCATCGCCTGCCCGATTGGGATTTTGAGCGGGTGCGACCCGAAGAGATTCTGCATTCGCTGGCAATGTCGAGGGGCGAAACCGGGGAGGTTCTGTTCAACCCCTCAAAGGTTTTTCCTCTGCGGGCTTGCGAGGAATCGCCGGATCTGGGTTCAGCTGATTTGTCGGAGGATTTGTTCGCGGTAGAGCCGCTGGAGCGCGCCGATGCCGGGCCGCAGCGCGCGCCCGTCGAGCTCTCCGACCGGGCGGATCCCGATCCGGCTGTTGGTGACAAAGCAAGCCGTGGCGTTCGCCACAGCGCCCGCATCAAGCAGAGTTTCTTCGACCGGCAGATTTTTTATCGCCCAGTCCCGAACCACGCCGTCACGGGCACCCGTCCCGAGCGCCGGAGTTGTCCATGCGCCATCCCTTTCGACAAAAACATTTCCCATGCTCGCGGAGACGAGGCAGCCGTCCGGGCTGAAGAGCAGGGCGTCGTCGGCACCGGTGGAGCGCGCGAAAACCGAGGCCTCGACATTCTGCCAGTAATTCCCGGTCTTCCATCCGCCGGATCCGGGCAAATACGGCACCGCAGAGGAAACCAGACGCAGCGGCGGGAAGTCCGTCCCCACCTCGCAATCTTCGAACAGCGCAAACACGGAGCCCGAAGGCGGATCGCCCGCCCCTCCCGGGCCGGCCGTGAGATAAAGCCGGAAAACTCCCGTCGCCCGTTCGTCTCGCCCGTGCGCGGAGTCCGGCAGGTCATCCGGCACGCAGGGGTTCCGCCAGCCCCGCGCACAGGCGGCGCGCCGGAGCCGGTCGAGATGCCCGTCCAGGAAGAGCGGGCACCCGCCGGCCACCGCGATCGTCTCGAACACGCTCATCCCGTAGCGGAACGCGCGATCGTCCAGCGGGAGGTTCGCACCGCATTTCCATGTGCCGGATTGGAAGCGCCAGGATGTCACCGGATTTGCTCCCGGAAAAAACGTGTCGGCATCGGATACCATCTCTTGGAAAAAACTGCACTGAGCAGCGGCCATGGGCAACGGGCATCCCGCCCGTTTTGGCACTGGTCCCGCAAACGCAGGCGGGCGTTTTTCACAGGCGGAACGCCTGCGCCCCCTGTTTTGCTCCGAGAGAATATCGTCTGTTTCTTTCCAAGAGATGTTATGATATCGAGTGGGACGCCGGGAATCAAGCCCGCGCGACAGCCCGCGCAGGGTGCCCTTCGACAAACTCGCACAACCATGAAGATCCTTGTCATCCGGCACGACAACATTGGTGATCTGATCATCACCACTCCGGTTTTTCGCGCGTTGCGGGAGCGTTTCCCCGAAGCGCAGATCGACGCCTTGGTGAATTCGTATAACTTTCCGATCCTCCACAACAACCCGGATCTGAGCCGGATCCACATCTATACCAAGGGCAAGCACCGCGCTCCCGGTGACAGCTTGCTGATGACCCATTGGCGCCGTTTCCGGCTCATGCTTGAGCTGCGCTCCATGCACTACGATACGGTGATTGTTGCCAATTGGGGCTACCACCCCCGCCTGCTGCGCCCGGCCCGGTGGATTGCTCCCGCGTCCATCATCGGATTTGTTCCCGCCCGGACTGAGATTCCCGTCATCACGCACGGGATCCCCATCAACACCGCGCCACGCCACAGCGTGGAGAAGGTGTTTTTTTTGCTTAGCCCGCTTGGCATCGAAGGCCCGCCGCCCCCGCTGCGCCTGGTGCCGGATGCGGAAGAGAAACGCCGTGCGCGGGATCTGCTGTGTTCGCAGACATGGTTTCGCTCCGACAAGACAATAATCGGAGTTCATATTAGCTCGCGCAAAGAGCTCCAGCGGTGGACGCGGGAACATTTTTCCGAATTGATCAAGCGTCTGCACGCGAAAACCGGTTGCCAGTTCATGCTCTTCTGGTCGCCGGGCGACGAGAATAACCGGATGCATCCGGGCGATGATCAAGCAGCGGCGGCCATCATTGCCGCCACGGCAGGCCTGCCGGTTCTGCCCTACGCGACCGGGGGGCTCGAGACGTTGATCGGCGGCCTGTCCGTTTGCGACACCATGATTTGCAGCGATGGGGGGGCGATGCATGTCGGCGCAGGCCTCGGCCTGCCGATCGTCTGCTTCTTCGGCGACTCGAACCCTCGGAACTGGCATCCCTGGGGCGTGCCCTACGAGTTGCTAAACCCCACCACCCGGAACGTGAAAGACATCACGGTGGACGATGCCGAGGCCGCGTTTGATCGGCTCCTGGAGAAAATTTCCGGATGACGCCTCATCCGAGCGCTTGGCGGTAGCTCGCAAGCAGCAAATCCATTTTCATATCGAACGAAAGCTCCCTGCGCGCCAACTCCAAGGCGGCCGTCCCAAAACGCCGGCGAAGATCCGGCGAGGCGGCGAGTTGCTCCATCGCGGCGGCAAGGCCATTTTCGTCGCCGGGGCTCACGAGAAACCCATTCACTCCATCGCGGACGTTTTCCGGGATTCCTCCCACGTTCGAAGCGATCACCGGCTTGCCCGTGGCAAATGCCTGGGGAATGACAAGCGATTGCGCCTCCTGCTTCGATGGCAGGACCAAGACATCGATCGCAGCCATCACCTTCGGCACGTCGTCCCGATAGCCGACAAGCAGGACCGGCGATGGCTGCCGGGGAAACATTTTCAAGATCTTTGCGCGGAGCTTCTCCACCCGCGCTGGCTCGCCATCACCGGCGATGACAAAACGCGCATCGGGAAATTTTTCCAACACTTTCGCGGCGGCGTTGACGAAGTGGTTGTATCCCTTTTCTCCGCGAATCATCGAGACGAGCCCGAAAACCGGAACCCCTTCCGCGATGCCGAACTCCGAGCGAAACCCGCGCCCGTCCACCCCCGGATGGAACTCGTTCAAATCCACGCCTTCGCCGACCACATCCACTCGGGATTCCGGGATGCCGGCAACAAGAACGAGATGCTTTTTGATGAATTCCGCGGCGGCGATGACCCTCGCGCATCCTGAGCGGAACGGAAATTTTCGGCGTGCCGAAAGGTGGGCCGGCATGGTCACATGGCACGAACGGACATTCGTCCAGCCGGCAACGTGCGCGAGCGCTCCCCAAAACGCGTCCTGCCAGTTCCGCGTGTGGATGATGTCCGGTTTCCATCGCCAGACCGCCCAGAAAAATTCCAGCAACCCGTGGAGGCCTCCCCACGAGTTCAGCAGATGCAGGGAAATCTGCGGCGAGTGCTCCCGCAGGCGCACGCCGAGCTGGCTTCGTTTCCCGCAAATCACGAGCACCTTGTGCCCGCGAGCGGCCAGCCAGAGCGCTTCGCGCAGAAGCCGGTATTGCTGCCCGCCCCAGTTCGGACTACAGTCGGTTAAAATCACGTTCAGCGCCCGGTTTTCGATGAGGGAATTCTTTTTCATATCATGCCGAAAAAATCAGTGAGGAACCCCGGTTATTCGGCGCTCGGCCCATACCGCGCTTCGTTTGCGCACGGCGTGCCGACGTTGGTTTACCACAAGCTGGGGCCGCTTCCGCAGGGCGTGAACATGAAGAGCCTGTATGTTGATGCAAGACTTTTTGCATGGCAGATGCGGGAGCTGAATCGTGCCGGGTTTTCGACAGACACCCTGGGCGAATGGCGGAATTTCCCCAAGCCCTCCCCGCCGCGGGCGGTGCTGTCTTTCGACGACGGTAGCCGCACCATCATGCGCCACGCCATGGCGGAACTCGACACGAACCGCTTCAAGGCGATCCAGTTCATTGTCGCGGACGCGATCGGTGGGGTCAACCACTGGGACATCCGGGACAACAACGAGGCGGAGGACCCGCTCATGGATGCGGTGGAAATCCGCGAATGGCTGGCGGCCGGACACGAGATCGGCGCCCACACGCGGACCCACCCGCGGCTCCCTCAAATCCCCGAAGATCAGGCCCGCGAGGAAATCTCCGCATCGAAAAAAATCCTCGAGGATCTGTTCGGGCGGGAGATCCGGCACTTTTGCTACCCCTACGGAAAGTGGAACCGGCGGATCCGGGATCTCGTCGAGCAGGCCGGTTACGAAACCGCCGTCACGCTGAATTTCGGAGTGAACGGCACGGCGGACGACCCATTTGCGCTGCGCCGGATCGGGGTGTGGCATCCCCCGCGGAACTTCCGGACCTTCGTCCGGCTGCTCGTGGCAGGATTTCCCATGCAGTATTTCCGGAAGCGGTGACCTTCAAACTGTAGAAGCGGCGTCCCGCCGCTTGGGCTTTCCGGCAAGCGGCAAGATACCGCTTCTACAAACTCACCCGATCAGCCACATCATGCCGGAACCTCGTGGTGGTGGAACTGGAGTTCGTAGAGGTTGCGGTAGAGGGTCGATTTCCCGAGCAGATTGTGGTGCGTGCCCGTGTCAACAATCCTCCCCTGATCCATGACCACGATGCAGTCAGATTTGAGGACCGTCGAAAGCCGGTGGGCGATGGCGATCACCGTGCGCCCCTCCGAGAGGCGCTCGAGCGCGGCCTGGATCATGCGTTCGGATTCGGAATCCAGCGCGGAGGTCGCCTCGTCGAGGAGGAGGATCGGCGCGTTCTTGAGCAGGGCGCGGGCGATCGCCAAGCGCTGCTGCTGCCCGCCGGAAAGGAGGCAGCCCTTGTCGCCGACGACCGTCTCGTAGCCGTCCGCCTGGGCCAGGATGAAGTCATGCGCGAAGGCGGACTGCGATGCGGCGACGATCTGCTCACGCGTCGCGTCCAACCGCCCGTAGCGGATGTTCTCGTAGATCGTGTCGTGGAAGAGGAACGACTCCTGCGTGACGACGCCGATCTGCTCGTGGAGCGAGTTCTGGGTGAGGTCGCGGATGTCGTGGCCGTCCACCCGGATGCACCCTTTCTGCGGGTCGTAGAAGCGCAGGATCAGAGAGAGGAGGGTGCTCTTGCCGGCCCCGCTTGCCCCGACGAGGGCATATTTTTTTCCGGAATCGATGGCGAGCGAGATGTCCTCGACCGCCGCCTTGTTCACCCCGTAGGAAAAGGTCATGCGGTCGAACTCGATCCGCCCGGCGCAGCTCTTCAAAACCACGGCGTCCGGCTTGTCTTGAATGTCGGGCACCAGCTTCAGCAGGTCGAAAATGTTGGTGGCCGAAGCCATGCATTTTTGCATGAGCATCGGAATCCTGCTCAGCGATTTCACCGGGTTGTAGAGGAGAAAAATCCCCGCGCAGAGCGCGGCGAACTTGATGAAGCTGATGTGGTAGAAATAGACATACATCAACGCGAGGACGACGCCGAGGGCCGACACCGACTCGATGAGCGGCTGGACAATGTCGGAGCTTCTCCGCACGCGCAGGCTGTTCTTCCACTGGACTTCGCTGGATTTGTCGAACTCCTCCGCCTGGTAGCTTTCGCGGGCGAACGACTTGATGATCCGGATCCCGGCGAACGATTCCTGCAGGATGACCGACATCTGCCCGGCCTCGTTTTCCTCCGCCTTCCCGGCCTGGCGGACTTTTTTTCCGAAGAAGAGGACGGGGAAAATGCAGATCGGGAAAAGGAAGAGGGTCGTGAGGCTGAAGACCCAGTCCAGCTTGATCAGCACGATGACCCCGGTGATCACGGCGATGGGGCCCTGCACGAGATCCCCCGAGATCGAGGTCAGCGCGTTCTGGGCCATGCGGGTGTCGTTCATCACCCGCGAGATGAGCTTGCCCGCCTTTGCGTGGTTGAAAAAGCTCAGCGACTGCGACATCAGGTGCGAAAACAACTGGGTCCGGATATCGCGGAGAACGCGCAGGCTCACCCACGCGAGACAATACGAGTTGAGATACGAAAAAACTCCCCTGGCCACCATGGCGGCCGGGATGAGCAGCGCGATCCAGAAGACTTTCTCGATGCCAGGCCCCGAATCCACGCCGGATTTCAGAAACTCGGAGGGGCTGACGACCGACTGTCCGGGTGCCAGGATGGCATCTCCGGCGAGCTTGATGACCAGCGGAAAGATGCCGTTGAGCACGCCGGCAAGGCTCCCGAAAACCAACCCCAGAATAAACCGTTTCCTGTAGGTTTTGAGATACTGGAGCAGGTGAAGGTAGGGCTTCCAGAACGCCTGGACGAGTTGGAGGAACGACAGCTTTTGTTTGGACATGGTTATTTAGGAAATGGGGGATCTAAAAGAGTCCCCCGTGAAACTGCGAAAAATACCAGCTCGTCAGCTCGTGCCCGCCGAAGAGCCAGAGGACGGCACCGAGAGCAAGGTAGGGGCCGAAGGGAAGGATCGCCTTGGCCTTGTCCCGGGCGACGAGAAGACCCGCCACGCCGAAGACGCAACCGATGATGGAGGAGGAAAAAATCGTGAAGAGCACCGCCTGCCATCCGAGGAACGCTCCGATGCAGGCGAGGAATTTGACGTCGCCCATGCCCATCGCCTCGCGGGGGATGACGACCGCGGCGAGTTTTCCGGAGATCCGGTCGAGGGAGTCGAGGGCGAAGGTTTCGGATCCCGCGTCCAATCGGTTGTAGTGGAACCGGAGCGGCCCGGCGGGAAGCTCGCGCCCGTCGCAGACGGCCGACCCGCTCGGGTGCAGGATGAGCCGGTCGCTCACGCGGCTGAAGATGTCCTCCCAGCGGTGGGTTTCGTCCCCGATGTGAAGATCCGCGCGGTCGCCGTCGCGCACCCAGCAAAAATCCTCGGCCTTCTCAAAACGAATTTTCTTTTTTCCGAAGGCGAGCTTTCCGCCCTCGACCACCAGCCAGAGGAGGCCCGCGCCCAGCGCCGCGCCGGAAAGCGAGAGCCCGCCCGAGACAAGGCGCGAGGAAGTGCCCATGAGCTCCGGCAGGGCCAGGCAGCAGAGCACTCCCACGACGGTTCCGCCGAGCGTGATTTCGTCCGGGATGATGAAGTGCCCGATGTCAATGAACGTGGCGGCGATGAGCAGCGAGATCAGGATCCAGTAGGCCGGCGCGAGAGGGATCCCGTACCGCAGCCAGAGGGCGGCAAAGAAAAACGCCGTGAGGATCTCGACCAAAACGTATCGCGGGGAGATCCGCGCGCCGCAGCCCGAGCAGTTTCCCCACAGCACCACCCAGCTCACGACCGGAATGTTCTCGTGCCACGGGATCATCTTATGGCACGACGGGCAGAACGAACGCTTCGGATCCGAGAGGCTGATCCCCTGCGGCATCCGGTGGATGCAGGCGTTCAGGAACGACCCGACGATCGCGCCCAGCACCGCGGAAAATGCCGCCAGGACGGTTGTCATTCTTTTTCCAGCCCCGGCTCGACAAGTTCACAGAGGGCATGGAGAAGGAATTTCTGCGCCTCCTGGATCCGTGCGGTGACGGTGCCGGGCACCAGGATTTCGATGTCCGCGGCCCCTTTCGTGAAGCCGCCGCCTTTGCCGAGGAAGGCGATCGTCCGCATCCCGGCCCGGCGGGCCTCCTCGATCGCCGAGAGCACGTTGCGCGAATTTCCGCTCGACGTCAGCGCGATAAGGATGTCGCCGCGCCGACCATGGGCGCGGATCTGGCGCGAAAAAATATCCTGGAACGCGTAGTCGTTGCCGATCGCGGTGAGGAGCCCGCCGTCAGCCGTGAGGGCGATTCCCGAGTAGGGGCGCCGGTCGCCCGAGAACCGGCAGGTGAATTCCGTGGCGATGTGCGCGCAGTCCGCCGCGCTGCCGCCGTTGCCGCAGAAGAGGAGCTTGCCGCCGGATTTCAGGCAGGCGAGCACGGCGTCCGCCGCAGCGGTGATGCCGGGCTCGAGCGGACCGAGCGCCCGAAAGGTCTCGACGGCGTCGTGAAGAGATCGCGAGAACGCGGTTACGGGGCTTGAGTGCTTGGGCATAAGCGGGGATCGGTGGAGACGAGGGCCCGCAGAACCGGCCACTCGGTCATCTCCATGGATGTAAAAAGATTCAGGTAAACCCGCACGGCGTTCGCGGGGTAATCGGAAAGCAGCGCGTCCACCGCCCGGCCGACATCGGCGGCGGGGGGCTCGGGCGGCAGGGATTCGAGAAGGCCCTTGCCGTCGTGGGGGATTTTGAGCGAATCCAGAAAACCGCAAACCATCCCACCGTTTCCGCCCATGATCCACGCCTGCAGGATCTCGGCCGCAAGGTCGGAATTCGCGGGCCTCCCGAGAGCGTCCTTCATCCAGGCCTGGCGCTCCTCCCGGGGTTTCCGCTCCACAAAGATCGGGCGGAGCTTGCGCCGCGTGGCCAGCAGCCCGGCCGTCGTTTTGTAGGCGGACCGGTCGTGTTCGTGTAGCCATGCAAAAACCTCCGCGGCATCTCCGGGGGATAACCGGGCAAACAATTCGTGGGCAGTCATGAACCGCATATCCTATCAGGAACCTCTCGCTCCCCGTCAAGCCTCAGGAGTCCTGTGCCTCCCGCGCCAGTTTTCACCGTTGCCGAATGGGATGTCCGCGGGAACGCCGTGAATCCTTGCAATGCCAATGGAAAGTGATGTCGTATGAGCCGCCTGTTGGCGCAGGTGGAACGTCCGCGAACCGGTGCGGCCGCGCCGCTCCGTCAGGGCTGAACTGCAAACCATGCCCTCGACCTCAAACAAACTGATCCCCTTCGAGGTGCTTCCGGCCGGCGGCATCGAGCGGGCGATCCACAAATCCCGGGAATTTCTCCTCTCGCTTCAGCGGCCCGACGGGCATTGGGAGGGCGAGCTGATGGTGGATGCCACGCTTTGCTGCGACACGATCCTTTACCTGCACTGGAGCGGAAAAGAGGATGCCGGCCTGCAGGAGAAATGCGCGGCCCATATCCGCAGGCGGCAGATGCCGGACGGTGGATGGAACATTTTCATCGGGGGCCCGTCGGAGGTCAACGCCTCGGTGAAGGCATATTTCGCTCTCAAGCTGGCCGGCGACCTGCCGGGCGCTCCCTGGATGCGGGAGGCTCGCGCAAACATCCTGCGGCTGGGCGGCATCCCGCAGATGAACACCTACGGACGGCTCTACCTCGCGCTGCTCGGCCAGTTCCCGTGGAAATACGTGCCCACGATCCCGCCCGAGATCTTCCTGCTGCCGGCCTGGTTTTTTTTCAACATCTACGAGATGTCGGCGTGGAGCCGGACGATCATCGCGCCGCTCGCGATCCTCAACCACTACAGGCCGACGCGCGCGCTGCCCGCCCGCCTCCACCTCCACGAGCTCTATCCGGCGGGCATGGAAAACACCGATCTCTCGCTCAAAAAAGACGCGCGGTTCTGGGCTTGGCGGAACTTCTTTCTCCGCTGCAACGTCGTGCTGAAGCTCTACAACCGGTTCCCGTTCCACCCGCTGCGGCACCGGGCGCTCAGAAAAGCGAAGGAGTGGATGACCGCGCGCATGGGCGAGGGAAGCGAGGGCCTCTCGGCGATCTTCCCCGCCATGCTCAACGCGATGATGGCCCTCCGCGTGCTCGGCCATGCCGACGACCACCCGCTTATGAAAAAGGCATGGAAGGATTTTTCAGGGCTCTTCGTGGACGAGGGCGACGATTTCCGGATCCAGCCGTGCCTCTCGCCGGTCTGGGACACCTCCATCACGACGATCGCCCTTGCCGAGTCCGGCATCGGGCGCGCCCACCCCGCCCTGCTGCGTGCGGCCCGATGGATTGAAGCCCGGGAGATCCGGTTCCGCGGCGACTGGGCGGTCCGCCTGCCCGACCTCGAGCCCAGCGGTTGGGCGTTCGAGCACGACAATAAGTATTATCCGGATACCGACGACACGATGATGGCGCTCATGGCGCTGAACCTTGTCCAGCCGGAAGACGGAACCGCGCGCGCCGCCGTCTTCGCGCGCGCCCTCCGGTGGCTCATGGCCTTCCAGTGCCGCGACGGCGGCTGGGCGGCCTTCGACAGGGACGTCAACGCCTCATGGCTCGAGCACGTTCCCTTTGCCGACCACAACGCGATCCTCGACCCCACCTGCAGCGACCTCACCGCCCGCGTGCTCGAGCTCCTCGGCACTCTTGGCCGCGACCCCGGCGGACAGGACGTCCGCCGCGCGGTCGCCATGCTCCGCCGCACTCAGGAGGCCGACGGGTCGTGGTATGGCCGCTGGGGCGTGAATTATATTTACGGAACCTGGCAGGCGCTCCGCGGGCTCGCGGCGATCGGGACGAACATGGAGGAGGAATGGATCCGCCGCGGCCGCGACTGGCTCGAAAGCTGCCAGAACGACGACGGCGGCTGGGGCGAGACCTGCGAAAGCTACAATTTTCCGGCGCTCAAGGGACGCGGCCCGAGCACGGCCAGCCAGACAGCATGGGCGGTCATGGGCCTCTGCGCGTGCGGCACCGCCCCCCGCGAAGCCATCCGCAGTGGAGTCGAATGGCTCGTCCAACAGCAGAACCCCGACGGCTCATGGACCGAGGAGCACACGACCGGCACCGGGTTCCCCCGCGTGTTCTATTTGAAATACGACATGTATCGGAACTACTTCCCGCTTCTCGCCTTGGCGACCTACGCAAAAGGCGGGTAACCCAAACTGGTGCCAGTAGTGAAGCCGGATTGGTCTTCAGCGGCCGTGCCACCCGCAATATCCCGCCAAAACGCACTTTCTTTTTTATGGCGTTTGCAAGCGAGCTTTCGGGTTGCCTCCTTCCAGATTGAGATAGCCGGCCGCCGATCGCCATCGCAAAGGATCAAACTTTCAACTCAGGACTCGTCCGCCGCGCGGTGGAGACGCCTCTGAGCCGGCACGAGGGATGAGGGCGGGACGCCATGCACGGACTTAAAAACTCGGGAAAAATGGTATGGGTTGCCGAAGCCGAGCCGCTCCGCTGTGGATGACACATTCAGTCCGGCCTCGAGGAGCCCGCGCGCCAGGAGGCAGCGTTCGCGGCGGACGAAGGCCGCGGGAGAAACGCCGATTTCCTTGCGGAAACGGTGTGCGAAAGCGCTGACGCTCATGCCGACGTGTTGCGCCAGAGTCCCGACGGTCCATTTGCCGCCGGGATCCTCCTCAATCAAACCCCGTATGTCTGCGGCCAGTTCCGAAGTCGGAGGAACCTGCGAGTCATGCCGCGCTATCGCATCGAGCAGGCGGCACAGGGCGGCGCCAAATCGCCAGGGGGAGATTTCGGGGCGCGCGTGGGCAGTGGAGATGCACTCCCACAATGCCGTGGTGACATCCTTTGGGCATCGGGGCCAGAAGGCGAACGGGCGTCCCCGGGGGATGAGCCGCGACAGGGTTTTCGCCGGCGTCCCGTCGAGCATCAGGTAGCGGTTGTGGCAGGGATCCGGACCGGGAACGCTTTCAGAAAAAGATATTCCTGAAGGCAGTAACAATAGGCTGCCGGGGATGATGCGCACGGACTCCCGGTTGATCTTGTAATCGCTCATGCCGGAAACCGTGAAGAGGACAGCCCAGTAGTCGGTGCGCTTCGAGCCATCACGGAAACCAGGTAGAACAGCCTCGTCAACCGCATAGCAACGGCCCCGGAGCAGTTGCTTGAGCGGCGCGGCATCCAGGGAAATCAGCCGGGCATGGCGGTGGGCATAAGCCATGCAGAAAAAGATATGGAAATAAGCAGAATTGGCAATGGAGTTTATCCTGCCCGACCGGTCACCGTGGCCAGAGTATGAAATACGTCGCCATTTTCCACGCCAATCTCAACTACGCCTACCTGACACCGGACAAATATGAGTTCGTGATCCGCAACAGCTACGAGCTCCTCTTTGACACGATGGCCTCCCAATTTCCGGGAACGAAATACGTCTTCGAGGCATCTGGCTACACGGTCGAGCAGATCGCGCTGCGCACGCCGGATGTGCTGGCCAAGCTTCGAGCGGCGATGGAGCGCGGCGAATGCGAATTCATGGGCTCGCCCTACGCGCATCCCATGCTGCCGAACTTCCCCGAGAAGGACGGGCTCTGGACGCTGGAATTCTCGCACCGGATCTACGAGAAATACCTCGGCATACGGCCGGTCAGCTTTTGGAATCCGGAGTGCGGGTGGCGCGATTACATTGCCCGCCAGGTGAGGGATGCCGGCTACAAATACCTGACGGGAGATTTTGAAAGCTACAGCCGCTCTCTTGGCGCGGATGGAAGGCCGCAGCGCCCGGAAATTTTTGAGAAGGAGGCGACGAAGGAGAAGGCGTTTTACAGCTTCGGTTTCAAATACGATCTGCCCGGCAACGACTTCGCGCTCCACTATCCGTTCAACAAAATCGCCGGGCTGAAGGAGAACGATATCAAGACGTTTTTGCGAAGCGACCGGGTCTGCCAATACGCGGTCCGCTACTTCATGGGCATGGAAGGATATTCGCACGAGGAATACCTCGCGATGATCGGAAAATACAGCGAGGATCTTTCCGGACGTGGAGAGGGGGCGCTCGTCATTTTCGCCGACGATGCGGAATACGTCGGCACCAACGGGTGGTTCAAACTGAAATACCAGAACCAACCGGACAATGTTTTCGAAATTGTCCCGGATGCGCGTGAGAAGCTCGTCAAACTCGTCGTCGCGGTCAAAAAGATGGGTGAGTTCGTCACCTTTGCTGAAGCGTGCGAACTTTCCCCGAACCCGCAAGTCATCACCTGGGACGAAGATGCCGCATGGCATGGCGCGCAGGCGAGCGTGTGGGCCTCCACGCCCATGGCCCGGTTGCTGCGCCCGTGGCAGGATCTCGTCCGGGAGAAGCTTGCTGCCATCGAAGCCGATCTTCCCGAAAAGGTGAGGGAAGCCGCCTGGTTCCATCTGACAAATTCTTATAACAGCGATGGCCAGTGGCCTCCGACTCTCCCCGATGCGCCGCACATCATCCACCCTTTCAACTACAGCTACTGTTTCGAAAATCTCCTTGCCGCCCACTGGCTTGTCGGCGGGGTTGATCTTTCCCTGCTCGCCAACGACCCGGCCGTCACTCTGGAAGAGATCCTCTCCCTTCAATGCGGGCTGATCGCAAAAAAGGCGGGCCAGTTGCTCTCCAGCGGAACTCCGGAGGAACGGGGCGATGCCGCGCTGGCACGCCAGTGGCTGACCGTCGCCCTCGAGCGCGAATCCGTGCGGGGGGCGAAGGTGCTTCAGTCCGGCGAATACACCGTGCGCGCCAACGCCATGATCGAGGCCAGGCGGCTTGTCGGCGGCGTCATCATCGAGGATGCTTCGAAGGCATGAAGACAGAACGCCGCCTCTACCGCAGGCTTCTTCGTCCTGAGCGCATCGGGGAATACCGCCGCCACCATGAGGCCGTCTGGCCTGAGCTGGAGGAGCTCTACCGCACCCACGGCGTCACCGATCTCTCCTGTTTCCTCTGTGGCTGCGAGCTGGTGGTCTATCAGGAAATCGACCCCTCGGTCTTCCTTGCGGCCGAGGCGGCGCTGGCCGCGCATCCGGTCGAAATCCGCTGGCAGGCCCTGATGTCGGAGTTCAAGGACCCGGGGCAAAACAGCTCCCTGTTTGAGGAGGTTTACCGGATACCCAACCATTTGTAATTGTCGCTGGTCGCCGGCGGCGGAAGCATTTTCCCTTCACAAACCAGCACTCCAATGGCTGGGCCTTCTTCTGATGGCGATGGCCCTCCATGCCCGAGTTGCGTCCAACAGATTGCGCAATCTGTTGATTATTAGGGAAATGGCTGGGGAGGGAATCGAACCCCCGATTCTATTCATGCACCCCTTGTCGCCCGCTAACCCTGATAAACACTACATCTGCGGACATGGTTGACACGGGTGTGCTTTCCCACTATTTTCCCACTATGCCGAGCATATTCAAACGCCCGCGTTCACCGTTCTACTTTTGCAGCTACCGAGCTGCCGATGGTCGATGGCTGAAAAAATCCACAAAGCTTACCGACCGCCGGAAGGCATTCGAGTTTGCAACCAATCTTGAGAAGGCAACAGGACTGGCTCGACGTGGAACTCTCACCACCTCGCAGGCCCGGAAACTGTTCAATGAGATCCTCGAAATGGCGGGCGATGACCCGCTGGATGATTACACCGTCAAGGGGTGGTTCACGGAATGGATTGAAGGAAAAAAGGCATCTCATGCCACCGCAACTGCCGAGCGATACCGAAAGCCGCTGTCTGATTTTCTTGTTCACCTGGGCGACAGGGCTGATCTTCCACTTACCGCAGCGACTCCGAAAGATGTCCGCAAATTTCGGGACGAGCAACGCAAAGCAGGGAGAGCCGCCGCCACAACGAACTTTGCGCACAAGGCGGTTGCTTCGGTTTTTGCCGCCGCTGAACGGCAGGGCTATATTCGGGCGAACCCCGCCAGAGCGGTTGATTTTCTTCCCGTCCATGCGGAACGGGTAGAAAAGGGGACTTTTTCTCCCAGCGAAGTGGCGAGCCTTGCCTCCGCCGCATCCCCCGATTGGAAGGGGGTGATTCTGCTTGGCTACTTCACCGGTCTCCGCCTTGCCGATTGTCTTTCGTTGACGTGGGGGAATGTTGATTTGCAAGGGCGGATGTTGAAAATCACCCCGCGAAAGACAATCCGAACAGGGAAGACTCTTTTGATTCCGATGCATCCCGACATTGAAGATTTCTTGCTCACCCATCCGGCTGGTAAACGGGATTCAGACCCTCTTTTCCCTTCCGTTTGCAAGTTGGGGGTTGGGGGCAACCGTGGCGCGTCCCGCACGTTTCAAGGAATCATGAAAAAGGCAGGGCTCGTCAGTGGTACGTTGCGCGATGCCGCAGGCAAGGCCGGTCGTAAAGTAGCAGAGCGAAGCTTTCATAGTCTGCGCCACTCGTTTGTCTCCGCTCTCTCGACAGCTGGCATTGCAGTAGAACTCAGACAAAAGCTTGCGGGCCACGCCAGCGAACAGCAGAATCTCCACTACACCCACCCGGAGATCGCAGCTCTCAGGGCGGCCATCGACAAACTGCCACGGTTGGACACAAAGCCATGAAAAAATCGCCACGGTCAGGAGCAAAGGTAGAAACGAAACGTCGAGTCTCTACCAAGAAGAGAACCGTTCGAAAACCCAAGCCGCCCAAGACGCCTCAACTTGGACAAAAAAAAGGAGTCGAGGAAACGACCGCAGAGGGCACAGTTTCCGTTGATGAGAAGACCAAGGAGGCGCTTGAGTCCCTCAACGATACAGCGCTTGAATTTAAAACTGCAAAAGATGAACCCGAACATCAGAGCAAAAGCATGCTGGACATGGCGGAGTTCTTGAGGGTTTTTGGGAAACTTTCGGATCGCCCATGGGAAAGTGATCAAGAGAAAGCGGTCTATATAACGCTTTTAAGCATTTGCGGACAATTCATAGCGAAAATGCTTTCGATATACGGGAAAGAACGACCGGATCTTGTTGGGCCAATTGCGGAAAAATGCTTTGCTTGGCCTTTGCTTTGGTATCCAAGCACCGCAGCCCAAAAACGTGCTTCCGATGAAATAGCTCAGATGAATGTTGGAAAAGCGTTACCGTTCAAACTTGAAACTGCCACTCGTTCGGATGCCGCGTATACAGAAATCGCATTGATGATCCATCAAATCGTAGCAAGCCTCCGCGAACCGAAGCAATTACATGATAGGTTTGGCATAAAAGGCGAATACACTCTTACTTTTGAGGAAATAACGACAAAATACCGGCCCTTCATGTTTCTTCCCTTTATCGGAATTCCTCTTATTCCAGTTGTGCAGAACATGTTTCCCCGTACGTTCCCTGGTGGCATTCAATCATGGACTGATGAGGCCCGGATCCTTCCAATTGCATTTTATCCAGCGCTGTTAAGAAAGACATTTTGTCAGCCTGCTGTTCCTGCTTTGGAATTGATGAGGCGGTTTGAAAGCCGATGCCGTTCGTTACCCCTGCCGTCCAAAGACAGTTCAAAGGAATGGGTAAATGTTGGTTTCGATATCTTCGAATATATCTCAGGAAGAGAACCTGAGAAGTACGAGGCATTAAAATTACCGGCCGACTCTCAGATACCGGCAACAAAAAAGAATACGTCAATCACTCCAGAGGATAAGTTGAAGGACCAACGAAGAGCTATCAATTATTATTTTAAACGAATGTTTCGTAAACAGCTTCGAATGCAACCAGAGGATAATCATGATTAAGTGATTGCGGTCGGGCCTCGTTTGGGGACGCAAGCAAGAAGGCGATAAAGTCCAGGTTCAGCTTGCATTTCCGCGCAAATACTCAATTCATCAGCTCAATTATTGAGCGTGTAATGGCCAGTATCGCTTCGTTCAGAAACAATATTTTCAGATTTTCAAGGCTCTACGATTTTTCTCTTTCATGAACTAGGTTGAGTTCGGATCTGGCATCATTCAAGCCTTCCTCTTGGACTGTCGCAGCGCGGCAGGTCATCTCAAGGATATGGCGGGGCGCACGCTGCTGCTCAAACTCGAAGCGAGAGGATTGATCGTGTTTTCCGTGGGGCGGCGAGCCTCGCCAATCGCATGAACCGCATGTCCGTACCCGAGTCAGAGATGGGGAGGATCATTTTTCCGAGCGGGCAAGAGCGGATCTCCGGGGTGCGCTCCCGGAGTTGCTGCCACTGAGCATCGAAGAGATCAGCCGGAACATGCGGGCAACAAGCGCGTTTTCTGACCCCGCCGTGGTTGTTGTGAGCCACCTACGGCAAGCAGGACATCAACCTCTGGGACGCCTGATTTCAAACCGCAATCGACCATCAATTCATCCTTGTTCCCTTTTTTTTAGAAATTTCGATCTGAAAATAAAAATATTTCATGCGAGCAAAATACTGAAGCACAGTCAAATGCACGATAATACCCAAAGCATGTAGAAGAGTATTATGACCGCTTCCACGGATTCATCTAAACGGGATGCAAATGAAAGCGCAAATCCAAAGCAGCCCGAAAAAGGTGATCCAGCCCACTGCATCGCCCACTCTCGAACAGAGCTTCACGACATCCGCTCCATCCTGTTACGGAGCGCAAGGAGCGAGTGCGTCTGATAGCTGCCCGAGGGAATTTTTCAGACTGCCGCGTGCTGGCTGCCGGGATCCATTGACCGGGCTCTCAAGGTCGATGCTTAATTTGTTGGTGCTCCCCTGCAAAGAAAACGGATTCCGTCCACCGATCAAATCGATTTCCCTTCGTCGCAAGGGAACCCTACGTGGAGCCAGATTGGTCTCCACCTCGTCAACCCTTGAATTTTTGCGTCGGCTCGAAGCCGAGCAGTCGCAGGCCGAGACGGCTCAACAGGAGGGCGAGCAGGCCAACCTGGGCAACGATTTTTCCATTTAACCATCAGCAGCCGGAGCAACCCTATGGAAAACACGATTTTTGAAAACCGCCCGTTCGGGGATCTTCAAAAATCCGAGGTCCGCACCATCGGGAGGAACCAATGAGCGCGACGGTCATTCACGGTTACGGCGTCGAGAGGAAGAAGATCGACCTGGAGATCACGCGGAAAACCGTGAATTTCCTGAGGCCTCGCCGTCGGCCCATCCAATTCGGCAGCTCCGCTCCCGTGATTGAGTTCCTCGCGGGGAGGATGGATTGGGAGGAGGTCGAAACATGCGTCAAGAAACAGAAAGCCGCGTTTCCGGATTTTGACGATGAAAAAGCGTTGGGGCTCGTCATCCCCGATCTCGATCATCCCGAACTGGGAGCGGTTGCGTTTCGTCTCCCCGTGGAAGGCGACGTAAAACCTGCAGTGACACCTGCCGTCATCCTCCGTGCCAGTGACAATGTGTGGATCGCCGAAGCCTGCGTTTTCGAAACCGAGTTTCTCGAATCCTCCATGTTCGCGAAATTCAACTCCCAATCGGTGGCCGCGTTGCTGGAACTCGCCCGGGGTGCCTTCAAAGAAGTCCTCATCGCTCCGCACAAAGCCGGTGCGCGAATGAGATACATCCGCGAGGTCAATGACGAGTATATGCCCAGTCGGCCCGAAAAATGCAGATGGACGATTGCCTCCCACTGGCCCGATTGGCGGCGGCGGCGTCTGGGACTGCCCGCATGCAATGTTGAACTTAATAGCCTGGAAAAAACCAACTCTCTTGGAGATGAGGCATTCCGCCAGATCGTTTCGAGGTTGAAGCTGCAAATCAGTGACAAGACCGATGGGGCGGTTGTCACGAAAAGGTGAGTAAAATGCATCCGACCAATTCACGGAATCATCTCAAAAAAACAGCGGTCGTTGTTGAGGCAGGCTCACCGATGCACTCATAGGCTTTGATCAATCCGGCGATTATGTCGGTGAAACCAAAAAAACAAAACCCATAGATCTAACAAAACTTTCGAGGTGTCGCGGCAGTTGCCGTGACTCGCAGAAGTCCGCGAAAATCCTCGGCGGACAGAGCAGGCTAAAAAATATATCATGTCAAACACAAACACTACCAACGTCAGCGAAATCGCATCCGATGCGGTTACGACTGACATCAACGAAACAGCCGGCACCATCGAGACAATCGATCCGGCCAAGGTGCTTTCGGACTACGAGAGCGCCCTGGCAGCAATCGAGATCCTGAAACCCAAAGTGGTTTCCTCGCTCGAATCCATCATTGCTGAGAATCAGGCAAAGCTGGCACATGTGACCGGCAAAAAGAAAGCGCGGGCAGTCAAAGACGGCGCGGAGGACCGCGACCCCAGCAAGGCGGTTTTCGAGGAATACCTCGAAGACCCGGACAAGCTCGACAAGGAGGGCATGATTCGCGTCCGCGATTGGAAGTCCTCGATGCGCCCGGCGGTGATCGAATTCGCCAAAGAGAACCCGGATTACGAAGTCGTGGCTCGTGGCCCTCATCGCTTCATCAAGAGCGCCACCCAGGCCCCGGTGAATCCGGAAGTCACAGTCGTGGCGGAAATCCCGACCGTCGCGGAAAGTGACTCGGCAGGCAAGGTCACCTCGTAATCGGAGCAAAAACGAAAGCGCAGTAGGAATGGAATAATGGGCAACAATTCACGGGCGGCTGGAAGGATCCCCAGCCCTTCGTGATAAACAACGCAACCGACGACACCACCTTACGCTTCAATAACGTGGGGTGGTGTTTTCGTCTAAAGCCTCGGACAACAAAAGATATCATCCAATCCTTCCAGCAAAGTAAATGAAGCCTTCCGGGTTAACTAACTGAACTCTAAAAATCTAATACAAGTTATCTTCCAGTAATCATACGAAAAGAAAAAATGATGTTAGACGGTAATCCAACTGAAACTCAAATATCTAATACAAGTCATCTTCAAGTAATCATGCGAAAAGAAATAAAGATGTTAAACGGCAAACCACCATCTCGAAATATCTAAAACAATTCATCTTTCGATCTGACAGTAAGAAATGAGATATTCCAGTCAACCAACATGACAGGAAAGCGGTCAGAAAAGGGGTCCTTCATCTATATAGGATATATATACATAGATAAGAGTGAAAGAGAGACAGACTTTAAAGGAAAAGAGACAAGACAATAAGGAGAGAATATGAGAAATAAGACAAGTAAAACAGAAACAGGATTAGAGATAGCAGCACTCAATCTGATAAAGCACTATCAAGAGGAGAATTGCAGAGTAGCAACCGTTACCCTCAGGGGGAGACAAACCATGTATGTAGTGGGAAGGAAGCTGACCGTATTGCTCAATACCCTCAAACCCCACTTCCAGTCCATTATAGCCGTTTGTTCCCTCTTGGAGGATTCCGCCCATGTCCACCTGCTTTTGGTAATGAAAGACGGGTACCTCACAGTGAACAAATTAAAAAAGGTCTTCAAGGCAGCAAAATCCAAAGCCAAGTTCGGTATCATATTTGACTTTGAACCCATCAGGATATCCCCAGAGCACGTAGCGGGATATTTCGCAAAGAACTACCGCGATTTTATGAAAGAGAGATTGTTGAACCGCAGGAACTACAGGGGGAGAGCAATCAGGATGTTCAATGTCCCTATGGATCTGAAGATCGATACGATGACGTTTGAAAGCTATAATCCCAATCTGGCCAATTACCGTAGAGCCCTTACCAGATTTGCGGAGATCTACGGGGTCGAGGTAGGGGATGAAGATAATCTGGAAAACATGATGCGCCTTCCAATGAGGGAGATCCGTCAGACAGCATTCCTGTTGGTCAATACAATGGCAGGAAAACCAGATAGATGGTCCGAATCCCATATCCGTGAGGCTGTATCCCAGAAGCGTCAGAAATATATCGGTCGTCTGGTGGAATACCAATCAAAGGAAACGTCCAAGTATAACACTGTAGGATCTGCGGATGATTTTATTATTGTTCCCCGTCCTGCGTTGCTGGGTCATCCCCTACCTGTCACGCATATACAGGAATAGTCCTCCCAAGTCCACAGATGCCCTCAGGAGAGGCTCTATTCCCATAAGACAGGGGAAGCATGCATATCATATTAAAAAGATCACACAGGTCATCCTGACGCAATCCAAGGGCATATCTCAGTATAATCCGGAATGCTACCTCAAGGTAAACAGATCATCAGTGATTACAGGTTGTGATCGTTAACTGTCTTTGCAATATCATTCATCACAGCATTACCATGAAAGAAACTGCTGTAATGGGCGCATTCGAGGTCCAATCTGGGTGGCCTGCCTAGTGCTTCCCATAGCTTCAGTTGGTAAATGGTAGGAACCACGCGGTCATAGAGGGAGACATATTGCTTTATGGTCTTGGCTTTACAATGTCTGCCTAGCACCACTTCGTCTGCGATACTCCATGCCTTGCCAAGTGAGATCTCGTCAATGCCTTTCCCTTCCAGATCTCGACGGACAAACTGCGTAATAGATCCATGCCAGGTGATGCTCCCCAGTTGACCGCCAGTGATAAGGGGAAAAAAGAAATCTACCGGTTCACAATTGCTGGCCAGTGCCGCTTGGAATCCTCCACTGCTCATCCCAACCAAACCGACATATTCATATTCCTTCCGCATTTCTTGTATCAGTCTGCGGATCTCAGCGGTGAAGTGCCGGAAGGTAGAAACCGTCCACAGCATATTCGCACTGATGAAGTATTCCCCTGAAAAGGAACCCGCAGGAGTTCGTGCCTGATGATATGGGACGGTCAAAAGCCCACAATCCACACCGAGGTTTTGCAATTGATAACACCAGTTCTCTTCCACTGATTGATTCGACCTTCCCCATCCCGGTGCGAATAGGAGAATTGTCTTGGAGCGCCGTATGGGATCCGTGAACCATTTGAAAGGAACAAGATTGTTCTCCTCCCATTCCGTGGATACAGGGGAATCGAATATCATACGACGGCATGGAACCTTCGGTGGAATTCGATCACGCGGATGGACCCCATTCCGTAAGCGCAGAGGTCCGTTCTCTTTAAAATCGCTGTAAAAGTCCCAAGGCTTCTCGAAGAATGCAGAGGATGTCGCGTAGAACTGATCGATGGTATACTCCTGACCATCGAAAAGCTCTTTGGGCATGAGCATGGAACACGTCTTCTTGCGTGAGATAAGACCGTAGCAGCGGTCAAAGGTGGTCATCAAGCATCGGTTGATGTATTTCATGGGCATCTCTCCTCAATAATAGTGGCGGCAATCTGAGATCAATTCCTACACTGGTAGCAACCGAAAACCAAGTAGGTATCGCATGTCAGGTCAGAAAACGTCGTGCGTGCGATCCTGGCGCGATCCATGGCCATGTGCAGGGGAGATGGATTTTCCAGATTGCTCTGGGAACAAATGACGATGGAAATTTTGGCGGCATCCCGCCGTGGAGATCCGTCTGAATCAAAAAACAGCCACTCAACCAATAACAGCCGAGAAATTCCCAATTAATTTCAAAAAACCTGTCCGAATTGTCTGAGAATCCAATTTTGAACGAAAGATCATTAAAACAACCGAATGCAAACTGAAAAAAGCTTGTTAAAGCATGGAGCGGAGTGAAAATCGCTCCCGGTATATGAGCGCCAACCGGCTATTCGGAGTGAAAATCATCCATGCGACACTGGTATCCCTGATTGTTGCCCTGTCAGCCGTTTCATCACTCTTTGCTGACAATCCTTACAAGGTGGTTTATTTGTTCACAGGCATCAGCACCGACGGCGCAAACCCCATGGGCAGCCTCACACTGGACGGCTCTGCTCTGATCGGGATGACATCTGCAGGAGGCACAAGCGCCTATGGCACCATCTTTTCGTATAATACAGATGGGACAGGATACCAGCCGATCTACTCATTCGGCCGTGGTGCAAACGGTGATCAACCCCACCACGGGTACCCCATTGTGAGCGGAAATACAATTTATGGGACGACATTGATTGGCGGCAGTGGCAACGGCAACGTGTATTCCATCGGCACCAATGGTTTGAATTACACCAACCTATATTCCTTCAGCGGTACAGGCACGGATGGATTGCAACCTCATGGCGTTGAACTGGCCCTCATTGGATCAACGCTCTATGGGATGACTTCGGGAATGAACGGCACGGCCTCAGTCACCAACGGCACAATATTTTCATATAACACGGCCAGTAGCACCTTCACGAATCTAGTCTCGTTCACAGGTAGCTCCGGAAGCTACCCAGGTGCGCAGCCACATACAGGTTTGTTGCGAAGCGGCACCACGCTTTACGGGATGACATTTCTTGGCGGCAATGGCACAAACAACGGCACCATCTTTTCGTATGATACAGCCAATAGCACCTTTAAGAACTTGGTATCGTTCACTGGCACGTCAGGCAGTTATATTGGAGCGAATCCTGCTGGCGATCTCATCCAAGGCCCCAATAATCTGCTTTACGGTGTAACTTCAGCAGGAGGAAATGCCACCAATAGCGGCACAATATTTTCGTATAATCCCGCCGATGGCACCCTTACCACCCTCTATTTGTTTAGCGGCACGGATGGCTCAACTCCGATGGGAAGCCTCACGCTGGACGGCGCATCATTGTTTGGGACAACCTATGCCGGAGGGAATAATAACGATGGGGTGATATTCTCTTACGCGATACCTGAAAACTCTTCGCTTGCTCTCGTCTGCATCGGAGCTGTCGTGCTTTTATTCAATAGCAAGAGCCGGAAGAAGCTCGATGTTGCATAAGCCGTTTTAGGTTAGGTTGGGAAGTTGTTATCCGAAGAAGACCAAACACATTATTTGTCTAGTGAAATAGCAGGTGAATACGATACGGCTACCTTCCGAAAACTTTTAAAAACGGTCTATTTGGAATAGTCAATACGAATTATTACTTCTGTCTCCAAGTAACGGGTTTATAGCCGGTGGTGATGTCCCAAAAGGTGATCCACCTACCCAGTGAAAAGCCTACCATATTTGCTTCCACAGCCATTTTGTCAAAACTACGGTGATCATTTCCCGCAACTATGGTGATCTTTCCCGTATCAGTATTGAGGAAATACCAGTTCTTTGCTCCCCAGATCACGACATAGGGTTCCTTCACAAAAAAGTTACTGGCATCCTCAGCAATCAAGACTCGCCCCTTCTTGTCGTGAAGGGAGACGCAACTGTCGGGACCGCTTACCTTCAAATAATACCCCCTCGGAAAAGTCACCTTTGACGAAAGAGCATTGCGAAGTGTACACATCATCCTGTTCACCCGTCGCTCGAATGTCAGGCCAGAGGGATTCTCATCACATCCGGCTATTGTACAGGAAACCGTCACCGCAACGATCACCAAGAGAGACAGATGTCTAAGTTTCATGGGATGCAATATCAGTCACCATGAAGCAACCAGGTAATAAACATATCCGTTGGAATAGGACAATACTTGAAGGTAATCGCTTTTATTGTTTTCGAAATAAGTTGTTTTTGATGCCTTTGGTGGATTCCACCATGGGGGAGCGCCTCCAATCCCAATATTGATCATGCTCTCGAGATTTCGGTGAGTCGCTGGATCAAAAATCGTCACAAGCTGCAACCGACGCGCATACTCGGGATATTCCTGTTGTGGCATTTTTGCCTTTATGAGTCTCACAAAATCTCCATTCCCGGAAACCGAGTAATACTCTTGAATATCAGTTGCTGAAGGTGGGAGCTTGCTTCGTGGTGCAGAAGGAGTAAAGCGATTCAGTAGGACAACCCCGACAATCGCAATTAGAATTGGCACAATCGGGACAAGACACCCCCATTTTACACCCGGATGAAGTGGACGACTCATGGGCGTCTTGCTAAACGAAGATTTGAGGTATTACTTGTCCAGATCGCTGGTGAGAATACGAGCCAGAGGCTTGGCAAATACGGAAAGAGCTATCCCGACAATCAACTTCATTGAGTAAAAGGCGTATATCATGAGAGGCATTCTCCCCATAAAGAGCGTGGGTACGGCCATTAAAAGTGTATAGATAAAAGATTCCGAATCCGACTAGCCGGATAATTACGGTGGCAAATGTATGGGGCGTCATTGATAAATTAGTATTGTTGTGTGAATCTGAGTTTATCTTGTTTCTGTGAGTTCCAAGCGCATTGACATTCAATCATGGGGTTAAACCAGACAAATTACCAAAAAAACTACTGGCCAGTTAGCGGTTTTGCTTCTGTGAACACGAAATCAGCCGCAGTCATTTCCTGATCGAACGCCACTTTTTTGAAGGTTGTGATCGTCTCAATCGTATAATCACGCGCTGGCGTCTCAGGAAACGGGATGTTCTTATCCTTCATCCTTTGCTTGGCCTCGTCCATCATGGCCTTGGATTGCTCTGCGGTAATCGTTTGGACCTGCTTGATGCGGAGGATTGCCAAAGTTTCCTTGTTCACCGTGAAAGTCCACTTGCCGGTTTTTTTGTCGTTAATCTCGATCACAGAGCAGTCCTGACCGTCAATCTGGGTGTCAGGAAGCATTTCTGAAGAAGTTTCGTTGATATAGCCAAGTTTACCCATGAGCAGCGATGGGATCAAAAACGTATTTCCACCCGATATCCCAGCATACGCTCCCATGCCCATCTCCAGGTTTTTGAATTCTTCGGGCGTCCGCTTGAAACTGGAAACCCCGAAATACTTCCCATTCTCCGTAAACAGTGAACAGACTACGGGCGTGAACGACATCATGCTTGGCTCACTCCAATCAACCCGCAAAAGATCCGGCCTTTTGAAAATAATGGCGAATCGCTTTTCATTTCGATACGGCTTGTCTTTGCCCTGCATATCCGACGTGGTTGTGTTGCCACCTTCGCCACTGAATGTCGCACACGAAGAATACTTGGCCTTCACTTTTTGAAAAAGGTCATTGCCCGATTCAGCGATGGCCGAAGTGACAAAGAGCGAGAGGACAATTCCAATTACGTGTGGTGTGGTTTTCATGATCAGAACCGCAATCATGCCCGCATGCTGATGGAGAAACGAGTAGAAAAACGAATGACAGACATGAAACTACAGAATCCACGAAGGAGGTATCTTCACAATCGGGGCAAAAATACTCAATTGAGAGTGAAAATTGGTTTGCACAATCCGATGCCACTGTAAACCGGATTTGTTGACAGAAAATGGCTTGACGACCGGAGGTTTCGGGATAAAATGACCTAAAATGTCACAACTTATGAACAACAAAACAAGTGGGGAATCCCGATTTTAATCATGCAACTCCTATTCCAAACCACCCTCCATGCTTGCCTGTCCGTTCTTTTTCTTATGCTTGGTACCTGTTCGATACAAGCCCAGCTACCGACTCCGACTCCTTCCGGTTCCACTCCACAGGAACGATTTTTCACTGCCATAACATCCGCCCCACCGCACGAGACAAAGCCAGCTGGGGGAATGGGAGGCACGCCATTCAAAGAGATTTTCCCGGAAGGGGGAATTCTTGTTGGAATGGATGTCTGGCGCGGATATTATGGCAATGCCGAGGCCGTTTGCGGGCTTTCTCCTATTTATCAGACTGCGTCGGGACGCCAGCGCGGCCAAATTTATGGCAACAAAACCGGCCCCATGGTGACGCTTGAAGCGCGTGATGGCTATGCAGTCGCAGGAGTGCGCGCCGGAACCGAAACTGTGGTCCAATCGCTGCAGCTCCAGTTTCAGCAGATCGATTACAAGACCTTCAATCTCACTGCCATCGACCCTTACAAGAGCGATCCGGTGGGAGGGAAAAGCAAGGGCAACCGTGCCAACCCGACCTTAATCCTAACCGGTTCGAAGCCGATCATTGGGATCATCGGAAGCAGCGGAATGTGTATTGACAGGATCGGTTTGATTTACGCTGACCGGAAATAAAAACTAGTTCGCCCCGATAACATCGGGGAACGTTTTGATTACGATGGGCATCAGGGCAGGAACACGTCTTTCAGCGTCAAGGGAACAGTTACCACCGATTTTGGTGTTGCGAGATAGATCACCAGTCGGGTGGTATCAGGGAGCTTTGTTTGGAAGTTGTAGGTTTTGCTCTCTTTGGTTGTTCTATTTCCCGACGAACTCCATCCGTTCCCTTTAATCTTGTTCCCGCTTTCATCCTGGAATTCCACATCTGCCACCATTCCCTTTGGATCCTTCATTTGCACGGTGATACTGTTCGGTCCGCCCCCCATATTGAACATTTCCCCGAAAGCCCCCGCTATTGCCTCGCCAATATTTGGTTTGGGATTCTTTTTCGCTTCCTCTGCTTGCTTTGCCTTTTCCGCATCGACCTGCTCTTTTGTATATGCGACTATTTCAATTCCCGCAGCGCTCAACGCAGGGGATGCGATGGGATGGCCTCCCAATTTCTGAAAATCATCCACCTTCACGATTGAATCCGGATCATTCTTCGGCACAAGCAAGTCAGCCTTGCCGGCCAGTTCCTTGATTGTGGTTGCTTTTCGGGTGGGATTTTTCAAATTCACGCTCAGTTCCCAGCTTTGGTGGGTCTGTCCGTTCCTCTTCATAAATTCATTCTTCTGTTTTTCATGATCGACCAGATCCCTGCCGGTATCATCCACCGCCGTATTGATCACCGTTCGTATGGACACCGTATCGGCAACAGAATCTCCCAGGAGCTTGATGTTGACCGTCAGCCCTCCAAAAAACTGCCCGGTGGTCCGAGAATCTTTGACATCGCCAAGTTGTGTTTGAACCTGGGCATCTGCCGATGCGACAATGGCAATTATTGAAACAAGGGAGAGGGCAACATTCTGTATTTTTATTGGGTGGTATGTTTAGAATAAACAGAGTGAAACTTTAGTTTCACTTTGGTGGTGTTGGTATCGGAGGAGAAGACAATCTCAGCGTAGGACTTAGGAGAAAATATAGAATTGCACCAAGAACGTTCAGAAAGATAATCACTAAGGCCCACACAATCTTATCCGTGCCTTGAATTGACTGGTTGGTGAGCATGTGAATCAATGCCAATACCCAGATCAGAAAACCGAGAAGCATAGCGCCAAGAAATGCTATGGGTAAAAATGAGAAGACCTGAACTTCAGCGGCATGCTGGTGCTGGACTGGAGTCATCGTGAGGTTGATTCCGAAGAAGACGATCAGACAAGCAATGGCAAGGCAGAATATCGCGATTAAAAGCAATGGGAGGCGTTGCATGCGGGTATTGTGCATTCTGGGCATATCAGATCAAGAACAATGGGCGGTTTTGGCAGGCAGATCAAATTCAGTCGGCTTCCACGCCCATGAATACCATGACTGCAATCAAGCATCCATCACCTTGACCACTCCGACCCGTACACGGGGCATATGTGCGCAAGAAATGGGCATACTGGTTCGCCCAAAAAAGACCAGCTCACCCAATCGCAACGTGCCCTCTCGGACTTCGCGCATCACGGCCACAACCGAATTGGATCGAACTGGCTGTTAAATGCTGGCACGGTGAACTTCGCCGCGCAAGCAGAAATAGTTCGAGAAAGTCGGGTAGCCCCAGTCTCAGCGCCTTGGAAGTATAACGCCACTACCGGCAACTCCCAAGCCCATCTTCTACACTTTGAAAAACGGAAGAGTTGAACATCAACAGGTTAAGTGATGCCAAGAAATCGTTGGCACTACATTTTCGCCCCGCCCTCTTCTCAGGTAAGTTCCTGAAGAACCGGCGGCAGGGCCACCTCGGCGGCGCGAACCGCCTGCGAAGCGTGCCCCTTGATTTCGCCCAGCAGCAGGAAGTGGCTGCCTTGCAGGACGACCTCGACTTGCTGGAGGTTGTCCAAGCCTCGGATGACTTCGGCCCACTCGGCTGCGAGACCTTTTTCCTCCAGGCGGATTTCGAGTTCCCGCTTCAGGCAAAGAGCCAGGAACGAACAGAACACGTGACCGCGGATCGTCTCATCGCATTTGTGATAAATCGGGCGCGTCTCCAGGATGCTCTTGGCGGTGCGGAACGTGTCCTCAACCATCCAGAGCGTTTTGTAAACATTAGCGGTGGTTTCCGCATCATGGTTGGTGTCGGTGCGCAGCACGAAGAGTCCGTCATAGCGTTCGTCGGATGCGACCAGTTTTTCATCGATGGCAAAGCGGCTGCCCCTTTCGGTTTTCAGGAACCGCCTGAACCCTTTGTTTCCGACCAGGCTCTTGTCTCCGCTTTTGAGCGCCTTGCCCAGGGACTCCAGGATGGCCGCGCGGTCATGGGCATCCTTGCGCTTCTCCTCCTCATTGAGACAGACCACGTAACGCCTTCCCTCCACCTCGACCTCTTTGACTTTCAGCGGGGCCGGATCCTTGGCATAAACCCGTTCCGGGGTCACCGTCTTCCACTCCTTGCGGCTCTTCAAGACGACCTCGCCGACTTCTTTGGTCCGGCGCATCCGCACCCCGATGACATAATGCACCGGCGGATCCATTTTCCCAAGCGCTTCCAACGTCGCCTCGCTCACAAAGCCCCGGTCGGCCACGACGCACATTTCCCTCACTAGGATAGCTTTCCTTCCACGCTTCGGCCGCACGGTCGCTGCCGGAAGCAAAAAGCCGGTGCAGCACCGTGAGATAAACCG
>JBAXXD010000025.1:0-40778 GCA_037128135.1 Verrucomicrobiia bacterium | reverse complement strand
GACATCACGTGCTTGATCGTGCCGTCCTTCCCCGCCGCATCCATCGCCTGGAAGACCAGCAGCACCGACCAGCGATCCTGCGCATACAGCCTGTCCTGCAGTTCCGCGAGCGCCGTCACCCCGGCCTGTAGCGCCTCCTTCGCCCGCGTCTTGTCTTCGGATTTGAAATCCTGCGTGTCGCCCGGATCCACGTCCCTGAGGCGGAATCCCTTCCCGTCCGTGACGCGGTAGGGTTTGGAGAACTTATGGGCGGCCTGGATGACCTGTTTGGTTTTCATGATGATGGCTATTCACCGAACTCCGATCCCGGCTGTTTGTCACGTCTTTCGTGCTTCGATCTCAGGGCAACAGGGCAAACGCATCAAAATCCGAGAAGGGTGATCCCATGAAGGCTTTTTCTGTCTGCCTCTGATGCCGCGCTTTTTCTGGTGTCATTTTTCAGCGCGTTGAGGGCGATGTGGCGAAGGACGCCCAGTTTTCCGCGGCATAGGTGAAGGGCTGAAGTGAAGGGCTGAAGTGTTGACATTATCGCAGATCGTTGTCTCATTTCCGCAATTCCCATGCATACCCATTCGCAAATTCCAAAACTGATCCTCACGGCGCTCGCTCTTTGCACGTTTCCTGCATGCAAGGACGGCTCCGCCGGAAAGACGCCCCTGCCGGCACCCGAGGTGCTCGTGATCGACGCCGGGACACGGGACGTGCCGGTCACCCGTGAGTGGATCGGCACGCTCGACGGCTCGGAGAACGCGGACATCCGCGCGCGGGTCACGGGGCATCTGCTCAAGCGCAACTACCAGGAAGGCTCGCTCGTGAAAAAGGGAGATGTTCTTTTTGAGATCGACGCCCGCCCGTTCGATGCGGCGTTGGCCGAGGCGAAGAGCCAGCTCAACCAGGCCACGGCCATGCAACTGGCTGCCCAGGCAGAGGCCGACCGCAGCAAGCAGCTCTTCGATAAAAAGGTCATCGCGGAAAATGAATACACGAACAAAGTCCAGCTCAACGAATCGAATCTCGCAAAAGTTAAAGCCCTCGAGGCGGCCGTGGAGCAGGCGCAATTGAATGTCGAATTCTGCAAGGTCGTGTCGCCGGTCGCGGGCATCGCGGGCATCGCCAAAGCCCAGGTGGGCGACCTTGTGGGCGGGCCGAGCGCTTCGGTGCTGACCTCGGTTTCCACTCTGAACCCGCTGAAAATTATCTTTCCGGTCAGCGAGGAGGAATACATGGAGGTCAGCGAGCGGGTGCAGGAAAATATGGCCGGGCCGCTGGATGATCGGCCGGAAACCATCGAATTGATTCTTGCAGGCGGGAAAACCTTTCCCCACAAGGCCCGTCTCTTCTCGGTGGACCGACAAGTGAACCAGTCCACCGGAACAATCCTCGTGACTGCCATGCTGCAAAATCCCGGCAGCATCCTGCGTCCGGGCCAGTTTGCGCGGGCCAAAGTCGTCGCGCAGACGCTCCCGGCGGCGGTCGTCGTGCCCCAGCGGGCACTGTCCGAAGTGCAGGGCAGCTACCAAATCGGCGTCGTCGGCCCCGACGGCAAAGCGGAGATTCGCGCGGTGCAAACCGGGCCGCGCAGTGGCAAGGATTGGGTCATCACGTCGGGGCTGAAGGCCGGAGAAAAAGTCGTGGTCGAAGGGTTCCAGAAAATCAAGAACGGCATCCCGGTCGCGGCCAAGCCGTGGCAGCCGACCACCGCTGAAGCCACCCCCGCTGCGGTGCCCTCGAAATAATCTGTCATGTCCGCATTTTTTATCAACCGCCCGATCGTAGCGATCGTCATCGCGATCATCATGACCATCGTGGGTGCCGTCGCCTATCTGAGTCTGCCGGTCGCCCAATTTCCCAATATCGTCCCGCCGGAGATCCAGGTGAAAGCCACCTTCACCGGAGCCGACGCCCTCACCGTCGAGCAGTCGGTCGCCACGCCGATCGAGCAGCAGATGAGCGGGGTGGACAACATGAACTACATGTATTCCGTCAATGCCAACGATGGCAGCATGAAGTTGACGGTGAACTTTGATGTCTCGACCGACCCGAATACCGACCAGATCCTCGCGCAGATGCGGAGCAACCAGGCGACATCCCAGCTCCCCGAGGATGTGAACAAGGCCGGTGTGACCGTGCAGAAATCCACCTCCTCGCCGCTGATCATGTTCTCGCTCTTCTCGCCGAAGGGCACCTACGACGACGTCTTTCTCGCGAACTACGCCTACATCAACCTGAACGACGAGTTCACACGCGTGGCGGGGATTGCGAGCGTGTCTGTCTTCGGAGCAGGGCAATACGCCATGCGCATCTGGGTCCAGCCCGACAAACTCGCAAAACTCGGCGTCACGATCCCGGAGATCCTGCAGGCGGTCACCGATCAGAACAAGGTGAACCCCGCCGGCAAGATCGCGGGCGAGCCGGTGCCGAAGGGTCAGGAGTTCACCTACGCGGTGCGCGCCCAGGGACGGCTGGAAAGCGCCGAGGAATTCGGCGAGATCGTCGTGCGCGCGAATCCCGACGGGTCGATGCTGCGCATTAAGGATATCGGCCGCATCGAACTCGGCGCGCAAAACTATGCCACCACCGCGAGGCTCAACGGCAAACCGTCCGCGACCCTCGCCCTCTACCAACTGCCCGGCTCGAATGCCGTCGCCGCAGCCGACGCGGCAAAAAACCTAATGCTCAGGCTGTCGGAAAAATTTCCGGCCGACCTCGAGTATGTGGTCTCGCTCGACACGACGCTCGCGGTGACCGAGGGCATGAAGGAGATCAAAAAGACGCTGTTCGAGGCGCTCGTGCTGGTCATCATCGTGGTGTTTCTTTTCCTGCAAGGTTGGCGTGCGACCGTCATCCCGCTGCTGGCTGTGCCGGTCTCGCTCATCGGCACGTTTGCGCTGTTCCCGATGTTCGGGTTTTCTGTGAACACGCTCTCGCTTTTCGGCCTCGTGCTGGCGATCGGCCTCGTCGTGGACGACGCCATCGTCGTGGTGGAGGCGGTCGAACACCATATCGAGCGCGGCCTGTCGCCAAAGGACGCGACCCTCAAGGCGATGCAAGAGGTCACGGGGCCGGTCATCGCCATCGCCCTGATCCTCGCGGCGGTCTTTGTTCCCACCGCGTTCATTCCCGGCATCACGGGACAATTGTATCAGCAGTTTGCCGTGACCATCGCGGTCTCGGTCCTCATCTCGGCGTTCAACGCACTCACCCTCTCCCCCGCGCTTTGCGCCCTCCTGCTCAAACACAAGAAAAAGGGAACCGGTCCGCTTCAAAAATTCTTCGATGCCTTCAACCGGGGCTTCGGAGCCTCGACGAACGGCTATGTCGGCGTGTGCCGGTTTCTTCTCCACAAATCCTTCGTGGCCCTTTTCCTCCTGATCGGGCTCACCGTGGCCACGGGATTTCTGGGCAAAGCCATCCCCGGCAGCTTCCTGCCCGAGGAAGATCAGGGCTACTTTTTCGCGCAGACCGTGCTGCCCGATGCCGCGTCGCTCGAGCGCACGACCGAGTTGTCGAAACGTGCCGAAAAAATCCTCCAGAGCACGCCCGGCGTGAAATATGTGACGGCGATTGACGGCTACAATTTCCTCAGCGGCGTCAACACGACCTACACCGGCGCATTTTTTGTCACGCTCAAGGATTGGGCGGACCGCACCGCTCCCGACGAACAATACGGGGCGATCATGAAGCATGTGAACGGTGCCTTTTCCAAGATTGCGGGCGCGGTGGCATTCGCGTTCTCGCCGCCCGCGATTCCCGGCATCGGAACCAGCGGCGGAGTCACCTTCGTTTTGCAGGACCGCGCGGGACGGGATCTTCAATTTCTCGCCGACAACACTTCGAAATTCATGGCCGCCGCCCGCGAACGGCCCGAACTTGCGGGCGTGAGCACGACCTTTGCCCCGCGCGTGCCGCAGGTCTTCATGGATGTGGACCGCGACAAAACCCTCAAGCAAAACGTCGCCCTGAGTTCGGTTTTCCAGACCCTCCAGACGTTCATGGGCGGCTATTTCGTGAACTACTTCAACCGCTTCGGCCGCCAGTGGCAGGTCTTCGTGCAGTCCGAGGGAGGCTTCCGCATGAGCGCCGACCAGGTCGGTCAGTTCTTTGTCAAAAACAAAGACGGAGCCATGGTTCCTCTCGATGCCCTCACCAGCGCGAAGCCGATCAGCGGCCCGGAATTCACCATGCGCTACAACCTCTACCGCAGCGCGCAGATCAACGCCGCCGTCGCCCCGGGATTCTCTTCCGGCCAGGCTATGGCGGCGATGGAAGAAGTTTTTGCGAAGACCATGCCGAAAGAAATGGGCTTTTCCTATCTCGGCATGAGCTTTCAGGAAAAGAAAGCCAGCGAAGGCATCTCGCCGATGATCATCTTCGGCATCTCCCTGCTCTTCGTGTTCCTGATCCTCGCCGCGCAGTATGAGAGCTGGACGCTGCCGTTCAGCGTGCTTCTCTGCACGCCCATCGCGGTCTTCGGCGCCTTCGCGGCGCTCATGGTCGGACGCTACGAGAACAACATCTACGCACAGATCGGCCTCGTCATGCTCATCGGCCTGGCCGCGAAAAACGCCATCCTCATCGTCGAGTTTGCCAAGATGAAAGTCGAAGAAGGCCTGCCGCTCATGGAGGCCGCGCTCGAAGGCGCCCGGCTCCGGCTGCGCCCGATCCTGATGACCAGCTTTGCCTTCATCCTCGGGTGCGTCCCGTTGGCCAAGGCAACCGGTGCCGGCGCGCTCTCGCGGCAGGTCATGGGCTTCACCGTCATCGGCGGCATGCTTGCCGCCAGCTTCATCGCCATCTTCCTGATCCCGGTCTTCTACTACCTCATCGAAAAACTTGGCGGAAAAAAAGCAATTTCCAGGCCCATGGACTCCCGGTCGTGAAAGGAGACGCCGACCTGATCATCGCGTATATGCTCTTGCGTCAGGAAAATGTTTCCACCACGGGAAACCAGGATTATTTCGGATACGGGCGCGATGCGATTGCGATCATGGAAGAGGCGCATAAACGCGGAGTTCTGAAAAAGAGCCGTCCGGATGCTTTCGATGACGGCGCCATCGTGATCGATCTTCTTGACGCCAGGACGAACAAACTGATTTATCGGAACTATGCCAAGAAAGCCGTGGCAGTGGGAATCTCCGACTCGGCCCGGCAGGCACGAATCAACTCCACGGTGGCCGAGGCGCTCACTCCTTTTTTCCGTTAAAAAACAATCCCTCTCTCATCATTCCATTTTATGAAAACTCTTGTTGTTCTACTCATCGGTCTCACCGCCGTCTCGTTCACCGCATGCTCGCCATCGGGCGTTGCCGCCCGCCAGCAGTCGATCAACTCGGCGCAGTCTGGCGTGCTGGAAAATCGCGCAACCCGGCTCCAAGCCCGCGACGAACGAATGAACGCATCGCGCGCCGTCTGGATGCAATAAGGGGGGACAGACCCGCGAGCTTCCGATGAACACTCCCTCGCTCGGCGAAGCGCGCTTCGCCTCCCACAGGAGCCACACGGTCGGCGACCACATCCGCATCCCCGAGCGGATCGAAACCGGCGCGGATCCCGGGCTCCAATTCGAGCTGGCCGGACCGCGCACGAAGCTCTTTTTTGACGCGAAGAAAACCCGCGCCGCAATCGTAACCTGCGGGGGCCTGTGCCCCGGCCTCAACAATGTCATCCGCTCGCTTTTTCTGGAGCTGCACTATGGCTATGGCGTTGCGGAGGTGATCGGATTTCGCGGCGGCTACGTCGGGCTGGATCCCGTGAAGGGGGAAGAGCCGGTGCGGATCACCCCGCAGCTTGTGGATGACATCCACCAAAAAGGCGGCACGATCCTCGGCACCTCCCGCGGTCCGGTGGATGTCGCCGCCGCGGTGGACAACCTCATCGCGCGCGGCGTGAACATCCTCTTCACCATCGGCGGGGACGGCACACAGCGCGGTGCGAACGATCTCTACCAGGAAGCCCGCCGTCGCGGCCATGCGCTCTCCGTCGTCGGCGTGCCGAAGACGATTGACAACGATGTCGGCTTCGTCTCGCGCACGTTCGGATTTTCCAGCGCCGTCGAAGATTCCGTGCGCGTGCTCGACCGCGCGCACACCGAGGCGCGGAGCGTGGCTGGCGGCATCGGACTCGTCAAGCTGATGGGCCGCCATGCCGGATTCATCACCGCCGGCGCGACGGTCGCGAGCCAGGATGTCAACTTCGCCCTCATCCCCGAGGTCCCCTTCGCGCTCGATCCGTTCCTTGCCGCACTGAAACAGCGGATGGTCACAAAATCCCATGCCGTCATCGCCGTGGCGGAAGGGGCGGGACAGGATCTGCTCGCCGCCGACACCAACAGCCGCGATGCCTCCGGCAACGTCAAGCTCGGGGACATCGGCCCGTTCCTTCGCGAACGCATGGAGGCCTATTTCCAAGCGGAGGGCATCCCGATTGTCCTGCGCTACTTCGATCCGAGCTACGAGATCCGCAGTTGCCGGGCAAATTGCGGGGACGCGATCCTCTGCGACCTCTTTGCCCGCAACGCCGTCCACGCCGCCATGGCGGGCAGCACCGGGCTTGTCATCGGGTTCCTGCACGAACGCTTCATCCATGTCCCCATCGAGCTTCTGTCCGGCCATACCAAGCGACTTGACCCTGCGAGCGGCTGGTGGAGATCGGTGCTCGCTGCGACCGGCCAGCCGGAACGGTTCGAGTAGAGTTTTATCGTTCATGCCATCAGAGATGCGCCCCGTGGAAGGTCTGTGCTTGAAGCAGGCGGGATGCTCGGGTTCCATGGAGACGTGCCTGCGATCCTCTGTGAAAACCTGTCCTGCGAGCGGCCGAACCAGAATGTCCGGGAATTTTATGGAAAATTTTTCCCGGGGGAGCTGGTCGGGTTTTGCGGCGAGGACGGATGCGGGAAGGGTCTTCTATTGAATGTGATCGGGCTTCTGGAGAAGGCGGATAGCGGGCGGCTTGTCCTGCTCGGGCACGACGCGGCGGAGTTCTCCGGGGAGGACGCGGCGACATTCCGCAACGAGGCGTGCGGATTTTTGTTCGGGCATCCGTATCTGCTTCCTTCGTTCACGGTTGCCGAGAACGTGGCGATGCCGCTCTTCCGGATTTGCGGTGGCGGGGCGCGCGAGGCGCGCGACCGCACGCGCCAGGTGCTCGCGTTTTCCGGCATCGAAGAGCTGGAAACCCGGCGGGCAGGCGAGCTCGATCCCGCGCTGCGCTGGCGCGCCTCGTTCGCTCGGGCGCTCGTCCACCACCCGCGCGTCCTCATTGCCATTTCGCCGCCGGATCACGGACTCCTTCCGCTCGCCAGGGCGGCGGCGGATACCCTTGGGATCACCGTCCTTTGGGCAGACGCGCACGCGGCGGTGGCACCGTATGCCGACCGGATCATTGAAATGCGCGGCGGGCGCGCCACCGGGGCATGATCGCACTCGCGCCCGCCTCCTCCGCACGCAAGTCGCACCTCGCGTTCGCGCTGCTCTGGCTGCCGGCCCCGCGCCGGCGGGACGCGCTCGTTTTTTTCCGTTTCTGCCGGACGGTGGATGACATCGCCGACGAGCCGGGGCGGACAGATAACGAAAAGCGGCGGCTCCTGGACGAGTGGCTCGAAGCGATCACGGGGGACCGGCTGCCAGAGGCACTCGTCGGTGTGGTGCGGCGGAACGGCATCGAGCGGACGCTGCTTGCCGAGATCGTGCGGGGCTGCGCGATGGATATCCGCCCGGCCCGCTACCAGACGTTCGACGATCTGGAAAAATATTGCTGGCGGGTGGCGTGTGCGGTCGGGCTCGTCTCGATCCGGATTTTCGGATGCGGCGATCCGCGGAGCACCGGCTATGCGGAGAACCTCGGCCACGCGCTCCAGCTCACGAACATCCTCCGCGATGTCCGCGAGGATGCGGCCATGGGCCGGATTTACCTGCCGCTCGATGACCTCGCGCGCTTCGGGGTCGGAGAACAGGAGATTCTCGAGGGGCGGCCGGGTGAAGAACGTTTCCGCGATCTGATGCGATTCGAAGCCGCACGGGCCCGCGCGAGATTCCATGCCGCGATCCCCCCCGCGCCCGACGCCCGCGCCCTCGTGCCCGCAGAGATCATGAAAGCCATCTACGCGAAAATCCTCACAAGGATCGAGAACGCGCCGGACTTCGCCCGGAGGATCCGCCTCGGACATCTCGAAAAACTCGCCGTCGCCCTCCGGGTCTGCCTGCGACCGAAGCCTGGCTCGTGAATGTCTGCTAATTTTGGATGGGATGAAGACAGCCTCCTCGCTTGCAACTCAGAGACGCGTCCGAGGCGCGGAACGTTTTGCAGAAACGAAAACCAGGATCGGGCTGAAAGCCAGGAGCAAAGCGAGCGGGTCCGGCTCGGGAATCGCGCTGAGAATCGCCGATTTGTAGTTGGCGATCTGGACGCTATAGGTGACGCTCTTGTCGTTCGGCAGACCCGTGATGTCCGCGACGGAAGTGCTGCCGGGTTGCCCGGCAAAGTTTGCCCCGTAGAGAATGCCGCCTTCAATCCGCCCGACCGCGACGATCAATGCGGCGAGCTCCCATTGGGTGCCGTTTTTATTGAACACAGCACCTCCGGAGTCGCCGAGCGAGCCCTGCGCTTCTCCGTCTGCGGCGTCGAAAGCGGTTGCCAGCACGGTGCTTGTCCCGAGAGTGAGATTGCGGGCCAGCACGGTGTTTGTTCCCCATTGCTTCACGTTCGGATCCGTCCACACGTAGCCTTCGGCTCCGGAGCCCGGAGAGGTCCACGGATTGTTCGCTGTGTCCCATGTCACCTTCGTGCCGGTTTTTCCGTTGCCAAGCATGGTCAGCTGGGCGTTGATATCGGGAACGGACGAAGAAAGCGTCACCGGGCTGATCCCCGCGAGGGTGGAATCCACGCAAAAGACCATGAGATCCGCCGTGCTGATTTGTGAGGCCGAGGAAAACACGGTATAGCTGTTGCCGCCGATGGACAGTGTCGCGCCGGCGAGGCTGACATGGCTGGCGGTGAGGAACCATGCGGCGGCGGCGTTGTTGCCAAGGAAGACGGCGGTCGCCGGGCCGGCCGGGGCGGAGATCGTCCCGACGGCAGACCAGCCGGGATCATCAGCGGGTGCCGAGCGATTGGCCTCCGTGCCGTTGTAGACCAAGACGCCATACGACGCGCCGCATCCGAAAAAATACGCTGCCAGCAGCATCCATGCTCGCATGAAGTCAATTTGGCCGCGCGGGAGGGTGGAGTCAAATCGAATTGGCCCCACCACAGCCTCCGGATGCCGTGCCCGGCAAAAGTTCAACCGCCCGGTTTTCATTCTGGGCGGACGCGATTCCCGGGTGGTAATCCGCGCGTGAATTTTCCGGGCGACCTGTCATTGTCACGGCGTGAAACATCGCGTCCGGATTTTTAGTTTCTGCTTTCTTGTTGCCGCCGTGGCCGTCCATGCGGACACGGAAGCGGAGGCGATCCTGCGGGCCGCACGGGTGAACCCGCTCGGAAAGCCGTTGGTTCTCGACGCGCAACTTCGGGCGGGTGATGCCAAAGTTCCCTTTCAGATTGCGGTGCGCGACGGGAAAATCTCCTATCTTTTTGCGGATCCGCCGCAGGAGATTCTGCTGGGATTCGGGGAGGACGCCGCGACGCTGGAGGAGAGGAAAGGCGGCAGGATCCGGACGGTTGCGCCCGCGCGTTTCGATGATTCGGTTCGCGGCGGGCTGCTCACCTACGAGGATCTCGCGATGCGGTTTCTCTACTGGAAAAACCCGAGGCTTCTCGGCGAGGAGAATGTCGGCCCGCGAACGGCCTACAAAATCGAGATCCCCGCGCCGGCGTCGGCCACCGAATACGGTTCCGTGCGCGTGTGGGTCGACAAGTCGCAGGGCGCGCTCATGAAAATCGAGGGGTGCGACCGTGAGGGCCGGCTCTCGAAAAAGTTCACCGTTGTGACGGTGCAGCAGATCGACGGCCAGTGGATGCTCAAACAAATGCGCGTCGAGCGGATGGATCCGGCCACGCGCAAGGTCGCCCTGCGCACGTATCTGGAGATCCTCGGCAAGGCGGCGCCATAGGCGCGATCGATCCAGAGGAAACGCATTGACTCCAACCGGCGGGATCGTCCAATGCTACACGACATTCACCACCGCCGACCCCGACGATTTCCATCCATGATCAGACTCCCGGCCATTTTTTCCGCGGCATTTCTGGCCGCCGCATTTTCTGCCGCGGCCGCGGGGCCGATCTTGATCGGCGAGTATGCTTCGCTCACCGGAGCCAGCGCGAGTTTCGGCCAGTCCTCTCACAAGGGGACCGCGCTGGCCGTCGAGGAGATCAATGCGGGCGGCGGCGTGCTCGGACGGCCGCTGCAGCTGATCACCGAAGACGACCAGTCGCAGGCCGGACAGCCGGCGACGATCGTGCGGAAGCTGATCTCGCAGGACAAGGTGGTGGCGATCCTCGGCGAGGTCGCCTCGTCGAAATCGCTCGAAGCCGCCCCGATCTGCCAGCAGGAAAAGATCCCGATGATCACGCCCGCCTCGACGAACCCGAAGGTGACCGAGGTCGGCGACCATATTTTCCGGATCTGCTTCATCGATCCGTTCCAGGGGACGGTGATGTCGAAGTTCGCGCGGGAGAACGGCTGGAAAAAAGTCGCGGTCCTCACGGATGTGAAGCAGGACTACAGCGTCGGGCTCGCCGAGTGCTTCATCCGGGACTTCCAGGCCGGCGGCGGAGAGATCGTCCGTGAGCAGAAATTTTCGACCGGCGACAAAGATTTCAAGCCGCAGCTCACCTCGATCAAGGCCGCTCGGCCGGACGCGGTTTTCGTGCCGGGCTATTACGCCGAGGTCTCGCTGATCGCGAAGCAGGCGAGGCTGCTCGGGATCAAGGTGCCGCTCCTCGGCGGGGACGGCTGGGTCGGGGACTCGCTTCTCAAGGTCGCCGGCAAGGCGCTCGACGGCTCATTTTTTTCCAGCCACTTTTCCGAGGATGACTCGGCGCCGAAGGTGCGGAACTTCGTCGGGAAGTTCCAGGAGAAATACGGCGGGGTCCCCGACGACATGGCGGCGCTCGGATACGACAGCGCGATGATCCTGGCCGACGCGATGCGGCGTGCGGGGACGACTGACGCCGCCGCGCTGCGCGACGCCATCGCCGCGACGAGCGGCCACGACGGGGTGACCGGGAAGATCACCCTCGACGCGCGGAGGAACGCCTCGAAGCCGGCGGTGATTCTGACGATCGGCGACGGCGGTTTCCGGTTTGTAAAAAAGGTCGAGCCGTAAAAAACCACTGCGGCTTTGATCGAATTTCTTCAACAGCTCATCAACGGCCTTTCGCAGGGTGCGATCTACGCCCTGATCGCCCTGGGATACACGATGGTCTTCGGGGTGCTGCGGTTCATCAATTTCGCGCACGGGGACATTTACATGCTCGGGGCGTTCGCCGGTTTCTACGCCGCCCCGAGGCTGATGGCGCTCGCCGGAGGCGGGCCGTCCTACGCGGGTGCCGCGCTGGTGCTTGTGGTCGCGATGGGGCTTTGCGCGGCGGCCGGTGCGGTGATCGAGCGCGTCTGCTACCGCCCGCTCCGCGCGCAGCCGCGGCTCACCGTCCTCATCGCCGCGATCGGGGTCTCCCTGTTTTTAGAGAATGGCGGGCAGTATCTTTTGGGCGCGAACCCGCAGGCGTTCCCCGAGATCATCACCGACGCGGCGATCGAGCTCCCCGCGTCGTGGGGGGAATTTTCCGCGCTGACGATCACCGTCGGCCAGGTGATCGTGCTCGGCTCGGCGCTTGTCCTGCTGGCCGCGCTGCGGGCGGTGGTGATGAAAACCCGGACCGGGATGGCGATGCGCGCGCTCTCGCTGAATCCGCTGGCCGCCTCGCTGATGGGGGTGAACACCGACGCGGTCATCTCGTTCACGTTCGCGATCGGCTCCGCGATGGCGGGTGCTGCGGGGATCCTCACATCGATCCAGCAGCCGAGCATTGACCCGCTCATGGGGATCAACGCCGGGCTCAAGGCGTTCGTCGCCGCCGTGCTCGGCGGGATCGGGAACATCCCCGGCGCCGCGCTCGGCGGCGTCATCATCGGGATCCTCGAGGCGCTTGTGGTCGGCTATATCAGCCCGACCTATCGCGACCCGCTGGTGTTTGCGGTGCTGATCCTCGTCCTCCTTCTCAAGCCGTCGGGACTGATGGGAAAACCGGAGCGCGAAAAGGTATGAGACGCCCCAAGACGCTTCTGGTGGTGGCGCTCGCGCTGTGCGGCGCGGCCTCGTTTTTCACCGGCGGGATCAACCCGTATTACTACGACATCCTGATCACGATCGGAATCAACATCCTTCTCGCCGTGAGCCTGAACCTCGTCATCGGCTACACCGGGCAATTTTCTCTCGGGCACGCCGGGTTCATGGCGGTCGGGGCGTATTCGTCGGCGTGGATGACGCTGACCTTCGGGCTGATCCTCGGCACGTCGCCGGCCGCGTCCGGAAGTGTCTATCTGCTCGCGCTGATAGGCGGCGGTCTGGCCGCGGCCGCGGCCGGGCTCGTGGTCGGCGTGCCCTCTCTGAGGCTGCGCGGGGATTACCTCGCGATCGTCACGCTCGGGTTCAGCGAGATCATCAAGGGGGTGATTCAAAACGCGGAGCCGCTCGGCGCGCAGCGCGGGCTCGGCGGCATGGCCCAGCACACGAATTTCTTCTGGACGTTCGCGATCGTGGCGATTGCGATTTACGGGATCCTGACCCTCGTGCATTCGACCTACGGGAGCGGGTTTCTTGCGGTGCGGGACGACGAGATCGCGGCCGAGGCGATGGGGATCAACACGACGAAATACAAGGTTCTCGCGTTCGTGCTCGGCGCATTTTTCGCGGGGATCGCCGGCGGGCTCTACGCGCATTTCAAGCAGTTCATCCACCCGGAGGGGTTCAATTTTCTACGGTCCGTGGACATCGTGGTTATGGTGATCCTTGGGGGCATGGGCAGCACGGCCGGCGTCTGCCTCGCGGCGGTCGTCCTCACGATCCTCCCGGAGTTTTTGAGGACGGTTTCCGGGTATGACTGGCTGCCCGGGCCGGTGCGGGATCTGGCCGGGAACCGGATGATCCTCTATTCGCTCCTGCTGATCCTTCTCATGCTCACGCGTCCGCAGGGGCTTTTCGGGAAACTCGCTTTCGGGAGGAGGAAGTGATGAGCCTGCTCGTGGTCAGCAACGCGACGATGCGCTTCGGCGGGTTGAAGTGCGTGAACGACCTGACGTTCCGCATGGAGGAAAACGAGCTCGTCGGGCTGATCGGGCCGAACGGCGCGGGGAAGACGACCGTCTTCAACCTCGTGACCGGAGTCTATCGGCCGACCGCGGGGGCGATCTTTTTCCAGGGGCAAAGCGTGGTCGGTCACCGCCCGTATCGGATCACCGGCCGCGGGATCGCGCGCACGTTCCAGAACATCCGCCTCTTCGGGTCGCTGAGCGTCTTCGACAACGTCCGCACCGCATGCAACATGCACCTGCGCCACGGGATCTCCCACGCGCTTTTCCGGGGGAGAGGATTCCACGAGGAGGAGGAGGAAATCGAGGCGACGGTGATGGAGTTGCTTGAGATTTTCGGCCTTGCCGACCTGCGGGATCGTCCCGGAAACTCGCTTCCGTACGGCGACCAGCGCCGCTTGGAAATCGTGCGGGCGCTCGCGACCCGCCCGAAGCTCCTCCTGCTCGACGAGCCGGCGGCCGGCATGAACCCCCGGGAAAAAGAGCACCTCATGGAACTCATCCGGTTCACCAAGGAAAAATTCCCTTTGGCGATCCTTCTGGTCGAGCACGACATGCAGGTGGTGATGGGGATCTGCGAGCGGATCGTCGTGCTCGATTACGGCGTCAAAATCGCCGAGGGCCTGCCGGAAGAGATTCGGCGCGACCCGCAGGTCATCGCCGCGTATCTCGGCAAGGAGGCGGCATGAGCGTCCTTTCGGTTTCCGATCTCGTTGTCTCCTACGGATCGATCCGGGCGCTCCAAGGGATTTCTTTCGAGATTCCCCAGGGAAAAATCGTCACGCTGGTCGGTGCGAACGGCGCGGGGAAATCCACCGCCCTCCGCACGATCTCCGGCATCCTGAAGCCGGTCTCCGGAGGCATCGCCTTCCAGGGCGAAAACATCGCGGGCCTCCCCGCACACAAAATCGTGGCGCGAGGGATCGCCCACGCACCCGAGGGTCGGATGATTTTCTCGAACCTCACCGTCCTCGAGAACCTCCGCATGGGGGCCTACCTCCGCCGGGACAGGGCCGGGATCGCGGACGACATCCGTCGGGTCTGTGCGATCTTCCCGCGCCTCGCCGAGCGCGAGATGCAGGCCGCCGGAACGCTGAGCGGCGGCGAGCAGCAGATGCTCGCGATCGCCCGCGCCCTCATGAGCCGGCCGCAGTGCCTCCTGCTCGACGAACCGTCGCTCGGCATCGCCCCGATCCTCGTCCGCGCGATCTTCGAAAAAATCGTGGAGATCAACCGCGAATGGGGGCTCTCGATCCTCCTCGTCGAACAGAACGCGAACTTTGCCCTGCAAGTTTCCCACTACGGCTACGTTTTGGAATCCGGCCGGATCCTTCTCTCCGGCCCCCCGTCGGCCCTCCGCGCAAACCCGTCCGTCCGCGCCGCCTACCTCGGCGGCTGAAGCCCCTCAGAACGCAGGGAGGCCGCTCACTTGGCGGGCCTGTCATCTTCCATCCTCGAAGCCGTCGGCAAAGCGGGGATTCTTCCCCATCCAACGCCGGTTCACATTGTCGGGGCAGCCAGTGGAATATGCTCGAATTTCCGGGGCGCATCTCAATCAGGTGAAGACCGAGCACGCGCGGATCAGGGCGAAAACTATCGACATGCGAAAACTGTCAGCTTGACAAAAAAACCCACGGAGTGACAAAAATGACCTCGAAAAAGATTTCCATTGTGGAACCTTCTTTCTTTTTTTGAAAATGAAAACACACCTGAAATCTCTTCTTCTCGTTATCGTGCCCGTTGTCCTGATGGGTTGCGGCTCCACCGAAACCGGCCCGTCTGCCGCGCCGCAGAAAACCGCTGCCGTCACCCGTTCCAGCGAAGAAAAGCCTCAGGTTCGCATCGGCATGACCAAAGCCCAGGTCATCCGCGCCTGGGGTGATCCCTCCGCAAAAGACATCACTGGACGCGGAGAAATCTGGGTCTGGGGCAACGAGAACTGGAAGCGCAGCATCCCCTACGCCGGTCCGTTCCTTCACGTCCAGACCTCGAAAGTCCTCTTCGGCACCGACGGCCTCGTCAAAGACTTCCGCCTCACCGACAAAGGCGACGTCATGAGCGACATGGAAGGCCACTCGGCCGGGTTCAACCCTTGGTAGGGATGCCTCGCCAACCAGGCGGCCCGGGAGGCCGCTCGGTAGACTGCCGAAGGCAGCCCGCAGGGCAAGACGCCGGGGCCGGCGCGAGTCAACTGATCGGCGTCCGACTTTGTCGGATTGGGTGCGGCAGACGCCACAGAAAATCATGGGTCACCTCGGCGATGCGCCCCTACCATTTTTCCGGTTACCTTTTCCCATCTTCGTGATTTTATTCGCGTTCATTGGCGGTATTCGCGGGCAAATCCCTTGACACGTCAAAGCATAGGGATACATGTTTAGTATCACACTATGAGCTCGGCCATCCTGCAGGAACCCAGAACGGCAACCGTGCGAGACCTTCGCAACCGCTTTGCCGATGTGGCGAAGTGGATTGAGGACGGCGAGCAGGTGACGATTACCCGGCACGGCGCGGACTTCGCGACCCTCGCTCCGGCACGACCCGGGAAGCCCCGCAAGCCGGATTGGAAGGCGTGGTTGAAGACGCATCCGCCGCTTGGACGGAAACTGAGCAAGGAGGAAACTCAAGCGTTTTACGATGAGATGAGAGGCGAGCTATGACCCGCGACTATGCGGACTCGTCATTTCTCGTCTCTCTTTATTGCGACGATGCGAACGGGGAGGAAGCGCGGCGGTTCATGGCGCGTCACCCGGTGACGTTGGCATTCAACCCGTTTCACCGGCTGGAAGTTTTCAACGGCCTGCGGCTTCGTGTTCATCGGGGGAGCATGAGCCAGCAGGAACGGGCGGAGGCATTGATTCGGATTGATGAGAATCTTGCAAACGGACTGCTCGTCCATACCTCCTTGCCGTGGACGGATGCGCTGCGCCAAGCCGAGCATCTGAGCGCTGTCCATGCCGAGCAGATCGGAAGCAGATCGGCGGACACGCTTCACGTTGCGGCGGCGCTGCTGGCAGGAACGAGACGTTTTCTCTCGTTCGACAAGCGGCAGCGTCAGCTTGCCAAAGCGGCGGGCTTGGACGTGAAGCCGTGAGGCCGGAGGGCGCGAGTCCCCATCATTTTTTACCCGCAATTTTTTGTGACGAGCCTCTTTTTCTTGTCGGGGCGTGAGCGGAACATGATGCTGTGGAGATGCTGCATGTGAACTCTCATCTCAAAGACCATCCCGAGCTTGCCGGATTCGCCGCCCATTGTGCGGCCGGGCTCGTTTCGGACGCGCACGCGGATCTCGCGGCCATGCTGCTCGGCGAAGGCCAGCACCACCTGTATGCCGGATGGGATGCTCCCGGGGGCAGAGATCCGGATAAACAAAATTTTCTGGATTCGCTGCTCACCGCGCACCGGGCGTATCCGGGCGGGCTCCCGGCATATATCCGGAACGCGCGGCGCCTGCTCGCGGCGGCTTCGGCGGGAGGAAATCCGTTCGAGGGATGCACGCCCGAGCAGCCGGATCTCGTGGATCTTTCCGGCTTCGGGCCGGATTACGACGAGGCGGAAGCGGCCGGGTTGAAATGTTTTGCCGAAACCGCCGTCGTGCTGGTGGCGGGAGGACTCGGCGAACGCCTCGGCTATCACGGCATCAAGCTCGACATCCCCGTGGAGGTCACCGAAGGGACGAGCTACCTCGCGCACTTTGCCGCGGTGATCTTGGCGGCCTCGAGGCGGCTCGGACGCCCCATCCCGCTCGTCATCATGACCAGCCGCGAGACGAACGAAGGCACGCGGGCGACGCTGGCCGCCAACAGCAATTTCGGCCTCGAAGAGATCACGATCCTCTGCCAGGAGCTCGTTCCCGCGCTGTCCGATATCGAGGGGCATCTCGCGCTCGACGGCAAATACCATCTCGCCCTGAAGCCGCACGGCCACGGGGACATCCACATGCTCCTGCACACGAGCGGCACCGCGAAGCGGCTGGCCGCATCGGGCGCGCGCCACCTGCTTTTCATCCAGGACACGAACGGGCAGGCGTTCCCTGCGGCGCTCGCCGCGATCGGGGTCTCCGCGCTTCACGGCTACGACTTCAATTCGATCGCTGTGAACCGCATCCCGGGCGAGGCCGTCGGCGGGCTTGCCAGGCTGGTGAAGCCCGGCTCGCCGGATCGCACGTTGAACGTGGAATACAACCAGCTCGATCCGCTGCTCCGCGCGACGGTGTGCCCGGAGGGCGACGTGGCCGACGCGCGCGGGTTCTCGCTCTTTCCAGGTAATATCAATCTCCTCGTCATCCGCATGGAGCCGTACCTGCGGGTGCTCGAGTCTTCGGGCGGGATCATCGCCGAATTCGTCAACCCGAAATTCTCCGACGCCGCACGCACGCGGTTCAAAAAACCCGCGCGCCTCGAGACGATGATGCAGGATCTTCCGAAGCTTTTCACCGCCGGGGAAAAGGTCGGCGTCACGGTCTTCGAGCGGGAGTGGTGCTTCAGCGCCTGCAAAAACAATTTGGGCGATGCCGCCGACAAGGTGCGGCAGGGAGGCCCGCCGGAGAGCGCCTCCAGCGCCGAAAACGATTTCTATCTCGCCGGGCGCGTGAAGCTGCGTGCGGCCGGCATGGACGTTGACGAGGTGCCTCCCCGCCCGATCCGCGGCATCCCGTTCACCCTCGGGCCGCGGATCCTCCTGCGCCCCTCGTTCGCTTTGACTCTCGCCGATGTCCGGGAACGGATCCGGGGCGGTCGCATCTCCGGGGACTCGACGTTGATCGTCGATGGCGATGTCCGCCTGGAAAATGTCACGGTTTCCGGCGGTGCCGCGCTGGTTGTTTCCGCCGCGCCGGGGGCCTCGATCACGGTCAACAACCTCGATGTTTCCTCCGGTTCCTCCTTCGAATTGATCGAGCTCACCGATGCGGAAATGGCGTCGGACGACGTCCCTGAGTATTTGAGGATCCGCGGATACCGGATCGTGGATCGCGGCGCCAGACGATACGCCGCGGACGCGCCAGGAAAATGGATCGTCCATGCACGCGGCGACATCGAGGCCGCCTGAAGCCCGCTCAGGCCGGGAGATCCCGGCGTGCCTTCACGGAAAACTCCTGGCGCAGCTTGGCGATGTGGCCCGGCGGGAGAAATCCCCGCCACTGGCTGCCCGGATAAACGACGGCGCCGCGGCCGATGAGCGAACCCGGACTCAGCACGCTGTTGCATCCGATCTCCGCATGGTCGCCCACGACAGCACCGAATTTCCGAAGGCCGGTTCGCACCGGCCCCTCCGATGTCGCCACCGTAACCTCCGATTTGTCCAGCTTCACATTCGACAAGATCACGCCGGCTCCCAAATGCGCCTTGTAGCCCAGAAGCGAGTCGCCCACGTAATTGAAATGCGGAACCTGCGCGTTGTCGAAGATCAGGCAGTTCTTGAATTCGCAGGAGTTGCCGAGCACCACGTTGTTCCCGACGATGACATTTTCGCGAATATAGCAACCATTGCGAACTTCGCAGTTTTCGCCGATCCATGCCGGCCCCTTGATCATCGCCCCCTGCTCGATAACCGTTCCTTTTCCTACATATACCGCATTGCTTATAAATGGTTTCCCAATAGTTTTTCCTAAAATCGCAGGTTTGAGTCTGAACTGCAAATAGGCGGAAATTTTCTCGAGGGCCTGCCAGACATTCTCGGCATTTTCGAAGATGACGCGATGTTCGGTATGGTCGAGGTCGAAGAAGTCTGTTGGTGAAAACATGGGATGGAATAGAGCGGTTGTGGAGGAGGGAACGTCGGTTCCGTCGTATGCAGGCAGCGCGGTTTGTGGTGCGCCGGTTTAACCATCAGAAGCCAGGCAATGGAATTCGGGCAATTGAGAGATGCTATGGGTTGCCGGGGGGGGCTGCAATCTCCAATTTTTATCCGGGTTGGGGGTTTTCGCCGAGGAGGCCCCGCTCGCGGAGGAGGGCGGACTGGTATTTGACGGCATCGACTTTGGGGAGCATGAAGTAGGCCACGTCGTGAGCCAGCAGGTTTTCCATGACCGAGAGATCCACGGCGTGGATGCAGCAGGGCACGCCGGCCTCTTTGCAGCGGTAGGCGAGAAGGTCGTTCGTGTCCTCGATCTGGAGGGCGCTCACCACGAGCTTCGCATGGGCGAACCCCTGTTCCTCAAGCACAGCCCGGTATTCGATGTTTCCGTGAAGCGTCCGGCACGGGAGGCCGCGCAGCTTGCGCGGGTCGGTGTCAATCGCGAGGACGATCTCCCCGCGCCGGTGGAGGGTCTCCGCGATCCGGCGCCCGAGCGTGTTCATGCCGATGACGATGACCTGTCCGGGGAGTGCCATCTCCGGCCCGCCGTCCTCATTTTGCGGAGCCTGGAAAATCCGGAGGATGCCGAGGCGGTGACAGAGCCGGTAAAGAGGTCCGCTGTAGAGGATCATGTAGGACGAGACCGCGATCGTGATGATCCCGACCAGCGCGGTGACCGTGACGACCCGGCCGCCGACCAGGCCGGACGCCGCGGCGGCTCCGACAAGAATGAAAGAAAACTCACTGATCTGCGCGATCGCAACACTCGCCTGGAACCCCGTCCGCTCGCCGTATCCGAACCGCGAGATGATCGTCAGGAAAATCACCGCCTTGCCTGCCAGCACAAATGCGGAGAGCACGAGGGCGGTTCCGATGACGGAGCCGATTTCTCCGGGGGCCATCCGCACGCCCAGCGAGACAAAAAAAACGGCGACGAAGAGGCTCATGAGCGGTTTGATCCGGTGCTGCAAATCGTGTGTGTAGGGGAGCTGGGCGAGGCTCAGCCCGGCAAAAAACGCCCCGAGCTCGACCGAGAGGTTGCCGAACCGCGCGGCAGCCACCACCAGAAAGCACCAGCCCAGACTCCAGATGAAAAGCGTCGCCTGCGAGCCGGAAGCCCATGCGAAGGGCCGCGGCAGCGCATGCCGCGAGGCCGCAAGAACCCCGCCGAGCAGCACCGCCATCCCGCCAAGGGCCTTCAAAAGATTGGCGGCCACCCCGGCGATATCCAGCCCCTGCCGGGGGGAAAAGCCGGAAAGCAAGGTCAGCGCGACGAGGACGACGAGATCCTGAATGAGAAAAATCCCGACCGCGATCCGGCCGTGGAGCGAGTCGAGTTCGCCCTTGTCGGTGAGCACCTTCACTACGACGACCGTGCTGCTGATGGTCAGTGCGAACGCGAGGAAGAGCGATTCCAACGCCCCGAAACCGAGCACGTGGCAGAGCGCATAGCCGCCCGCTCCGGTGAGGGCGATCTGTGCGAGCCCTCCCGCCACGGCCACTTTCCCCACGTCGCGGATCCTGGCGATGGTCAGCTCCAGCCCCACCAGGAAAAGGAGAAGCACAATCCCCATGTCGGAGATTTCATTGATCGCCGGCGTCAGAACAATCGCGCCGGTCGCCGGCCCGAGCAGGAGGCCGGCGACCAAGTAGCCCACAATCGAAGGCAGCCGAACCATCCGGGCCAGCACCCCGAAGAGCGCCGCCCCCAGGATCATCCAACCCAAATTCAAAATCACACCGGATCCCTGCATGCGGGAATCCTAACAGAATCCCCCCGCCCGGTCGCGGAGAATCGTGGACAGGCGCATGCAAACTACAGGGGCATTGGGCGTCTCGTCCGTGTGGGCGTACAGTCCCTCCAAAAACCTGGAGGGCGCTGCTCCGTCAGCGCCGACTTTTTGTTTTACAGGCCTTCGGGCAGGGTCTTCACGCCGTCAACCATCCGGCAGGAATGGACGGCGAATTGTGCCGCGAATTCGGGGTGGCTGCGTGGGTAGGAGGTTTCGACGGCGCGGCGGAGCGCGTCAACGCCCTCGCTGAGGACGAGAGCCCCACTGGCGCCCTTGTCCCCTCCCCCGAGCATCCGCTCGCCGAGCACGCCCGGAACGGTGCGGGCGATATCGCACATGGTTTCGAGTTCCTTGCCGGAGATGTCATAATCATCGCGGAGCGCGATGCCGTCGGCGCGAAAAATTCCGCCCACGGTTTCGATGTCGCCGCGCCGCCAGGCTTCCAGCATCGTGCCGAAGCGCTGCTGCGCGTGGTAGATATACGAGAGGCGTTTGCAGAGGTGCGGATGGGTGGCACCAAATCGCGTCCGGATGCGCTCGAAGAGTTCCGGGGTCTGCACCCCGCCCAGGGAGGGAATCCCGAATTCCTCCCGGCAAAGCGCGACCAGTTCCCGGCACTCGGTGTGCCGGATCTTATATGTGGATTTTTCGAGTCCGGGCCGCACCGTCCCGGTGTCGAGGCTGATGATGCGGAAGTCCGGGGCCCCGTCACCGAGCGGGACGTGGCGGATCGAGCGATCCGCGGGATTGTAGTGCGTGCCCATGCCCTCGCGGGCGAAAAGGATCATGATCTGGTCGAGGTTGCCGCAGGGCGAGCCGATATAATCATTTTCGACGGCCTGGGCGAGATCGACCACGCGCATGTCGGGCCCGAGGTCGAGGCGATTGACCTCGGCCAGCGAGAGGAGAAGGTTGAGGGTCAGCGAGGCCGAGCGGGACATGCCGCCGCCGGGAATGTTTCCGTAGAGGATCGCATCCATGCCCTCGCGGAGTTCGAGCCCCTCGCGCTTCAGAATGTAGGCGACGCCGAGCGGGAATCGCGCCCAGGAATCGGCATCCGTGCCCGGGGCCGGGATGCTGTCGAGCGGGAAGTCCACGATCCCGTCGTCGCGGAAGTTTCCGCTGAAGAGGCGGATCCGGTTCGTGCCGTTCGGGCGGAACGCCATCCAGATGAACCGGTCGGTTCCCACCCCGAAGAGCTCGGTTCCATTGTAATCACCGTGCTCGACCCCCAGGCAGAAACGCGACGAGGAGCGCCGGATTTTTCCGCCCGAGACCGGCAGGCCGGATTCGGCGGACAGTTTCTCAAGAAGGGAACGCGCGTCGGAGTCGCCGAAATCGGAGGGAGGATTCATTTGCGTTTTCCGAGAATCGCCGACCCCCACATGAGAAGGCCGAACACCAGGAGGCAGGCGCCCCAGATGAGGTTGATGTTGATGCCCAGTGAACGCTGGTACATCGCAGGATCGCCGCCGGTGACAAACCCGGTGATGACGAGGACAAGACCGAGCAGAGTGAACATCATGCCGATCGGGAAACGGATATCGAGGCCCATAGTTTTATTGCAGGTTGAGTATGATTACCAGAAGAGGAAATTCAGAAAAACGCAGAGAATGAGGAGCACCATGCCGATCGCCTCCGGCCGCGCATACCATGCCTGGCCGGCGGCAAAAGTTTTCGGCGTGAGCGAGTAAACCAGCCCGGTCAGTTCCTCGTCGGTCTTCGTGCGGCTCGTGGCCAGCGAGACCACAAGCGTGACGGTGAAGCAGACCATGAACGCAAAGCTGGCGAGCCAGAAATTCTGCGCCATGTCGCTCGGAAGGACGACCAGTTGGGCGAGGTAGCCGCCCTTGACGCCGGGAAGGTTCCCCGCGGCAATCGTCGTCGCATGGAAAAGCGCGGAGGAAACCGTGCCCGCAACCAGACCGATAAAGGCCCCGTGCGAGGTTGCGCGTTTCCAGAACATGCCGAACATGAAGGTCGCAAACAGCGGGGCATTCACAAAACCGAACACCAACTGGATGATGTCCATCGCATTTGTCCACATGCTTGCAAAGTAGGCTGCGCCGATACTGAGCAGGATGCCGACCACCGTGACGGCGCGCCCCATCCACGCATAGTGCGCGTCGCTTCGATTCGGCGCGATGTAGGCTTGGTAGAGGTCGTAGGTCCAGACCGTGTTGAAGGCGGTCACGTTGCCCGCCATGCCGGACATGAACGACGCCAGTAGCGCGGTCAGCGCCAGGCCGAGCAGGCCGGTGGGACAATAGCGCTTCACGAGCGAAAGAATCACGCCGTCGTAATCGTTGACCACGGCATCCTGGATCCGTGCGGCGAGCGCCGCATCCGCCTGCGTCGCGGTCGCGGGGTCCTTGACCATCTCGGCGACCTTGGCGGAGTTGAAGCCGACTCCGGCCGCGGAGGAGATGCTTTTGACGGCCGCGGCAACATCCGCTTTCCCGGCGGCCGATTGCCTGACTGAAGCGATGGCGGCCGGGAACTTCGCCTGCTGGATCACCGCCTGCGGCAACCGGTAGTCCTTGCCGGGAATCGCGGTGAGCGCAACCGCAATCATGCCCGGAAGGATCACCAGCAGCGGAAAAAACATTTTCGGGACGGCGGCGACGAGCGGGGTATTCCGGGCGGCGGTCATGTCCTTGGCGGCCATTGCGCGCTGGACGACGAGGAAGTTCGTGCACCAGTAGCCGAACGAGAGGACGAAGCCGAGCCCGAAGATCATGGCGAAGAGATCGACGCCCATCGGATTCGCCGCCGGCCCGCCGAGGAGCGGCTGCCAGGCGCTCGTCCAGGCGTTGGGCTCGAACTTCTTCGAGGCCTCATCAACGAGGTTCATGGAAACCGGATTCACCGCGACCCCGGCGAGCTTCTCTTTGATTGCGCCCCAGCCGCCGGCATCCTTGAGGCCGAGGTAAACAACCGGGGAAAATCCGAGGACGATCATGAAAAACTGGAGCACCTCGGTGTAGATCGCCGAGGTGAGCCCGCCCTTGAGGACGTAGAGAAGGACGATGCCCGAACAGATCCAAAGGCTGATGTTGTATTCCCAGCCGAGAAGCTGGTTGAGCAGCTTGGCCAGCGCGTTCATCGAGATGCCCGATGCAAAAATCGTCATCACCGCAAACGATACCGAGTTGAACGCGCGCGTCCGCTCGTCGAACCGCATCTTCAAATACTCCGGCACAGATCGCGCCTTCGACCCGTAGTAAAACGGCATCATGAAGACGGCCAGAAAAACCATGGCCGGGATCGCTCCCACCCAGTAGAAGTGGCAGGTTGCGATGCCGTATTTTGCGCCGCTCGCGGCCATGCCGACGAGCTCCAGCGCGCCGAGGTTCGCGGAAAGGAACGCCAGACCCGTCACCCACGCCGGGATGCTGCGGCCGGAAAGAAAAAAGTCGGCCGAGGTCTTCATGTAGCGCTTCAGCGCAAAACCGATGCCGATGACGAAGGCGATGTAGAGGCCGAGGATCGAGTAATCCACGAATGTCAGGTCGACAGAATGAGAATTCATAAGCTCAAAAACAGGGATGATCTGAAGAAGCGCGAATGCTTGCCGGAACAGAAGGAAATGTCAACTCCATGGGGCTCCTCAGCCGGCCCCGCTTGACACCACGGCCGCAAGCGCATCCGCGCCGGCGCGGAAGGAGAGCATTTCCAAAGCTCGGGCACCGGCCCGGTGGACGGCCGCGTGCCAGGCTTCGTCAATTTGGAGCAGATCGCGGGCGCGGGCCGCCAGTTCGTCGCGGCCGGCGTCGAAAAAGTCCTCGTGGGCGATCCGTTCGACCGCGCCGTTTCCGCCGACGCAGGGCATCCGGCAAAGAAGGGCGTCGCCTGCGACCTGTCCGGGAACCGCGCTGGCATCGAGCTGCCAGACGATCCTGTGCCGGGCCATGACCCTGAGATAATCCGGGTAGGGCAGGGAATCGAGGATGTGGAGCAGAGGGTTTCTTTGTTGCAGGCTCTTCAGGGTCATCGCGCCGGGCCGGCCTTCGGAATTGACGACCGCGAGCGGGCACGAAAGGTCACGGGAGATTTTATCCGCCAGCACGACCGCCGCGAGGTGGTTGCGCGAAGGGGTGGAGAATTCCCGGGTGCCGACGAAGATCCCGCGGCGCTTGTCGAGCGTCTGGCCGAAATCCCATGCGGGGAACTCCACCGGATACGGGGTCGGGACAAATTCCGCGCGGGGAGCACCTGCGGCGCGGTAGAGCGGGACGAGCTCGGGCGTGCTCGAGATCGCGCCGTCGGCCGCCGAGCAAATTTCGCGGAAGATCTCCCACCGGGAAACGTCGCCGAGCAAGTCCGCGACCTGGTGGCTTCCGGATTCCTTGCAGGAAACAAATGCCCGGCATCCGCGCTTGCGGAGCGAGGTGACCGCAGCGAGCGCACGGCGCAGGTTTCTCTTCCGCAGAAGAACGAGCACCGCGCCCGCCGGCACGGATTTTTCATCACGGTAAAATCCTCCGCGCCGGCAGGCGGCGTACGCATGGTAGTTGACTGGAGGATGTCCGGGATCGCCCGGATTTCCCGGGCCATCCGGAAAAACGCGCACGGGATCGCGCCCGCCGGGGTTGAGGACCGAGAAGCTCATGCGCGCTTGATCCGGTTCCAGATTTCATCGAGCTCCGCGAGCGGGGTCTCCTGCATTTTCCGGTCTCCGAGTTCGGCTTCGACCGCCTGGAAGCGCCTGATGAAGCGGTTTGTGGCGGACGCGAGCGATGTCTCGGCGTCCACATGAAGCTTGCGGGCGAGGTTCACCGCCGTGAAGAGGATGTCCCCGACCTCCTCCTCGACCGCTTTTGCATCCCCAGCGGAAAGGGCGTCGCGCACCTCGGAAATCTCCTCCTGCATCTTCTCGAAGACCGGCTCCACATCCGGCCAGTCGAACCCGACCCGACCCGCCTTTTTCTGTGCGTTCTGGGCGCGCAGAAGCGCGGGCATCGAGGCGGGAAGCCCGTCGAGAACCCCCGACGGTTTTTTTTCCTCCCGCTTGATCCGCTCCCATTGGCGAAGGACAGCGGCCGAATCGTCCGCGGGCTTGTCCCCGAAGACGTGCGGGTGGCGGCGGATCATTTTCTCGCAGATGTCCGCCGCCACTTCCTCGAGCGTGAACGCCGAGCGCTCGCGGGCCATCTGGGCGTGCATCACCACATGCAGGAGCAGGTCGCCGAGCTCCTCTTTCAAATTCGCGTCGTCCGCGCGCTCGATCGCCTCGATGACCTCGTAGCATTCCTCGATCAGCGCGCCGCGCAGGCTCGCGTGCGTCTGCTCGCGATCCCACGGGCAGCCGTCCGGCGCGCGAAGCCTCGCCACGATGTCCCGGAGCCGGTGGATCGCGGGCATCTCAGATCCTCCAGAGCGAGCTGTTCCCGGCACCGAACTCACTGACCTCTTCGCTCGATGTCCGCGCCGCCGCATACCAGGTCAGCGCCGTAATCGCGAGGATCGTCCCCACATACACGATGCACGCGAACCAGGCCGGAAGCTCCCGCACGGCAAGCGCCTGGTAGAAGGTCGCGAAAGAATGGATCGGAACCGTCGCGTGGGTCAGGATCTTCATCGTCCAGGCGATCATGATGATCGCGAAGATGAACGCGTAGTTCCGCTTCAGCCGCCTGCCGATCGCCTCCATCCTGCTGATCTTGAACGACGGCATGATCAGATCCTCGCAGACCAGCTTCCGCCACTCGCCGTCCAGAATTTTCGGGTTCCTCGAAACCATCGGCACCAGAAAATGGGATTCGAGCATCCGCACCCGCCCGCGGAACGCATCGTAGAACCGGTAGCGCCGGGCCTCGATCCAGAGCATGATCCAGACAAGAGCGAGGTTGAAAAAGAAGATAATGTGCGGGAGATCCCTGAAAGAAAAGGCGGCGCCGATGATCGTCGTCGTGCTCGTGATCGCCCACGTCGTCGTCACGTCGAGCCGCTGCCGCCAGATCATGATCCGGCCGAGCTCGCCGCGGTAAAAATGCACCATCGCATTGACGTAGCACGGGTCGTTGAGGCTCGCGGCCGGGAGCGTGGAGGGTTCGGGTCGGTTTTCTTCTGGCATGTTATCGGGGTCGGTCTTTTTCGAGCAGTTCCTCTCTCGCCTGGTCCAGCCGGGCCCGTTCTCCGGCAGAAAGGCTTTGCATTCCACATCGGGAGATTTTCTCCAGGATGGCATCAATCGAAGCGGGCGGCCCGGCCGGGCGCTTGACCACCCGCAAATGTGTCGCCGGGCGGGCGGGAAAAAACGAGCGGAAATCCTGAAAAGGCCAGCCGCCACGCAGCCACCGCACCAGCAAAAATGCCGCCCCGCAGTCGAGCGCAAGAACCGTCAGACCCGTGCCGTCGGAATAGGCCAGCGCCTGAAGCGCGCTCACCCCCACCAGACAGAGCGCAACCCACCGGGCCTGAAGACCGAAAAAAATTTCTGCGGAAGGATAAAGCGTGGCGAATGCGACAAAGACGCCGAAGTGCAGCGCCCCGGATCCCCAGTATGGGGGCGAGGGGAATCCTGCGAACGCCGCCAGCGTCAGCACCAGAGGGGGAAGCAGCAGGAGAACCGCGTATATCGCCAGAAACGCGCGACGCCCGAGAAACTTTTCGATCTCCCGCCCGAAAACCACCAGCATGTACAGCTCGAGAAGAAAAAGCAGCCCCGGCGGATGCACGAACGCATACGTCACGAACTCCCACGCCGCGAAGTGCCCGCGCACCGCCGCGCTCGAAAATTCCAGCGCCCCGATCAGCCGCTCCGCGCCGAGCGCCATCGCCAGCGCGGTCGCCACCATGGCGAGCGCATGCGCTCCCGCGAGCACCCCGCTGGCATATACCGGAAACGTCCCAACCCATGCGAGCGGGGATCTGTTCCCGAGGTTGCGATCCGGAATCATATCGGAAATATCCTAACCTCTCTGAAAAATCTCACAAGATGGAAGTCGTCGCCGATCCGCGCCCGGGCCGAAGGTTCGTCGCGATCGCCGCACTTTTGCCGGCAGGCCGTCTTTTTTGCGTGCCAGCCGCGCGGGCCGGTGGAAGAGTCGCCGGGTGATTGCGCAAAAGAAGATGGGCCTTGCGATGGCGACCGTGCTCGTGCTGGTGAACATGGTCGGCACAGGAATTTTCCTGCTGCCCGTGAGCATGGCAACGGTCGGGAGCATTTCGATCATCGGCTGGGTGGTGGCGGGGATCGGCGCGGGTGCGATCGGCCTGATGTTCGCGATGCTGGGGGCGGTCAAGCCCGAGGCCGGCGGGCCGTATGCCTATGCGCGCGAGGCGCTCGGCCCGTATCTCGGGTTCCAGACAAATTACATCTACTGGTCGGCGAACCTCGTCGGCAACATCGCCGTCGCCACGACGGTCACCGGATATTTCACCGAGCTGGTTCCGGCGCTCGGAGGCTCCGGCCGCGAGGCTGCGTTCAGCATCGCTGTGATCTGGGTCGCCACCACGATCAACCTCGCCGGCCCGCGCTGGGTGGGCTTCTTCACGGGATGGGGCACCATCCTGGCGATGATCCCGCTGCTCGCCATCGCGGCGTTCGGATGGATCTGGTTCAACCCGCAGACATTCTTCGGGAGCTGGAACCCGCACCACGATTCCGAATGGAACGCCATCTCGACGAGCGCCGCGTTTGCCCTCTGGGCCTTCATGGGCGTCGAAAGCGCGGCGGTGGCGTCCGATGTCATCGAGAACCCGAAGCGGAACGTCCCGCTCGCCACGATGATCGGGCTCTTCATCGCGGGCGTCCTCTACATCTCGACCTGCACGGTGCTCATGGGGATCATGCCGGCCGAAGAGCTGGCGAAATCCTCCGCGCCCTTCGCCGACGCCGCCGCCAAAGTCCTCGGCCCGGTCGGCGCCATCGTCATCGCCCTCTGCGCGATTTTCAAGGCCGGATCGTCGCTCGTCGGCTGGACGCTCACGATCAGCCAGTCCGCCCTGGCTGCCGCGAAGGACGGGCTCTTCCCGAAAATCTTCGGGCGCACCGACCGCCGGGGGATCCCGGTCGGCAACTTCCTGATCACCGGCGTGCTGATGTCGCTGATCGTGGTGCTGACCGCCTCGCCCAGCCTCAGCAAGCAATTCAGCGACATCATTGACATGGCGATCATCCTCACGATCCTGCCCTACATGTATTCGGGGATCGCGTTCCTCCAGATCGGTCAGCAGGCGGGAACGAACCGCTGGCACCATTACCTGGTCGTCTCGATCGTCGCCGTCGTGAGCATCTACTGCCTCTGGGTGGTTGCGGGATCCGATGCCACTCTCACGCGCAACGCGATGATCATCCTCTTCGCCAGCGTCCCGCTCTATCCGCTTTTCGCCCGGAAGATCGAGGCCTGACCGGAATGGCACCCAGTTAAGCCCCGAAGGGGCAACATCCAATAGCCCGGGGCAAGCGTCCGCGCCGCCCTGGGTTTTGGAAAATGAGAAGCCCTGCCCTGAATGGGCAGCATCCCCAAGCGTCTTTCACTTCGTGCCATTCAGGCTGACCGCCCGCGCACGCTCCGCAGAAGAGAGTTGAGATTACGCGAAGGACAGGGCATTCTCATTTCTTCGCGACAACGCGCCGACAGGACACAACCAGCATGAAGATCTACATAGACGGACAATTTTACGACAAGGAGAACGCGAAAATCTCGGTCTTCGACCACGGCCTTCTCTACGGCGACGGGGTTTTCGAGGGGATCCGGTTTTACAACGGCAGGGTCTTCCGCCTCGAGGAGCACCTGGAGCGGTTGCTTGATTCGGCGAAGGCGATCTGCCTGGACATCGGGATGGGCCTCGCGGAAATCTCCAAAGCCCTGCTCGAGACGATCCGCCAAAACGACCTCCGCGACGGCTATGTGCGCCTGGTGGTGACGCGCGGCTGCGGCGACCTCGGGCTCAACCCGAACCTCTGCCCGCGCGCCACAGTCTTTATCATCGCCTCGAAGATCACCCTCTACCCGTCGGACAAATACGAGACCGGCCTGCATGTGGTGACCTGCGCGACCCGCCGGATCGCGCATGGCGCGCTCAGCCCGATGGTGAAGTCGCTGAATTACCTCAACAACATCCTCGCCAAGATCGAGGCCCAGCAGGCCGGCGCCGGCGAAGGACTGATGCTCAACGAGCAGGGCTACGTGTCCGAATGCACCGGGGACAATATTTTCGTTGTCAGGAAGGGGGCGATCCTCACCCCGCCGATTTCCTCGGGCGCCCTCGCCGGCGTCACCCGGGCGGTCGTCTTCGAGATCGCGGCCGAAATGCAGATCCCGATCAGCGAGCCCGAAATGACCCGCTACGACATTTACACGGCCGACGAATGCTTTCTCACCGGTACCGCCGCCGAAGTCATCCCGGCCGTGCGCCTCGACAGCCGCCCGATCGGAGACGGCCTCCCCGGTCCGCTGACCAAACGTCTCATCGCACGCTTCCACGAGTTGACAGCCGCGACGGGCACGGCAATTTATTGACAGGATGCAATGCGATGTCTGCCAGTCGAAGGAAGCCACGGTTTTTCTGACGCAAATCGTCGAGGGAAAAATGCAGAAGGTGAACCTCTGCGAGGCCTGCTCGAAAGAAAAAGGGGTCAACGACCCGACCGGCTTCGCGCTGGCCGATCTCCTCATGGGGCTCGGAGCCGCTCAGGAGATTGAAAGCAAGGCGGGCTCGCTCAAATGCCCGGTCTGCGGGTTCACCCAGGCGGATTTCAAAAAGACCGGGCGCCTCGGATGCAGCGCCTGCTACGCGGTCTTCGCCGACGGTCTTTCCGGCATGCTGAAAAACATGCACAAGGGCACGGCCCACACCGGCAAGGCCCCTGCGGCACTCCAGAAACGGCGCGAGCAGGGAGAAAAATTGCGATCTCTTCAGGACAACCTGCACCAGGCGGTCGAGGCGGAAGAATACGAGCGCGCGGCCGACCTCCGCGACCAGATCCGCAGGATGGAAACCCCCGCATGAAATTCTCCCGCATCATCGCCAGCACCGGCGAGTGGCTCTCGGGCGACGGCCCGCACCGGAACATCGTCGTCAGCAGCCGGGTCCGCCTCGCACGCAACCTGAACGAAAAACCGTTCCCCGGATGGGCGAAAAAAGCCGAACGCCTCGAGGTGATGCGCCTCGTGAAGGACGCGGTCGAGAACCTGCCCGAGATGGCGGATTCGTATTCCGAGAACCTCGAAGCCCTCTCGCCGCTCGAGAAGCAGGTCCTCGTCGAGCGCCACCTGATCAGCCGCGAGCACGCCGCAAAAGGCGTGGGCAGCGCGGTCGTCATGAACGCGCCCCAGACGCTCAGCGTCATGATCAACGAGGAGGACCACCTCCGCATGCAGGCGATCTGCTGCGGGCTCCAGCTCGACAAGGTCTTCGGCATGATCAACCGCGTGGATTCCGAACTCGAGGAACTGCTGAAATATGCGTTCGATCCAAACCTCGGCTACCTCACCGCCTGCCCGACCAACGTCGGCACCGGCATGCGCGCGTCCGCCATGCTCCACCTCCCGGGCCTCGTGATGAGCGACCAGATCAACAAGATCGTCAACTCGGTCAACAAAATCGGCCTGGCCGTGCGCGGGCTCCACGGGGAAGGCACCGAGGCGATCGGAAATCTTTTCCAGGTCTCCAACCAGACGACCCTCGGCGAAACTGAAGAGGAGATCATCGGCCGCCTCAACCGGGTGATCGAACAGATCTTGGAGCACGAGCAAAATGCGCGCGCCCTCCTCGCCCAGAGGAAATCCGTGACCGTCCACGACCAGATCGGCCGCGCCTACGGGATCCTCTCCCACGCGTATTCGATGAGCTCGAAGGAGGCTCTCAACATGCTCTCGGTCATCAAGCTGGGCGTGGATCTCGGCGTGTTCCCGGAGCCCTGCCGTTTTCCGGTGGACGAGCTCTTTATCGAAACCCAGCCGGCCCACCTCCAGAAAGGCGCCGGCGCACAAAAAATGTCGGCGGACGAAAGGGACTCCTTGCGCGCCGCGATAATCCGCGCAAAGTTAGCACAGGTGCAGGAGCCGGACATCGCGCGATTGAAAGCGGAAACCCCGGACGCCACCGAAGAAAAACATGATGAATAATTTCACGCCCCGAGCGCAGCAGGTGCTGCAGTTGGCCCGCAAGGAAGCCGATCGGTTCAACCACAACTACGTCGGGACCGAACACCTCCTCCTCGGACTCATCAAACTCGGACAGGGGGTCGCCGTGAACGTCCTCCAAAAAATGGGCCTCGACCTCGAAACCGTCCACATGGAGGTCGAGAAACAGGTCGGCTCGGGCCCCGAGACCAAAATGGTCGGCAACATCCCCTACACCCCTCGCGTGAAAAAAGTCCTGGCGCTCGCGGGCAAGGAAGCCAAAAGCCTCCAGCATTCCTACGTCGGCACCGAGCACATCCTCCTCGGACTCCTCCGCGAGGGCGAGGGCGTCGCCGCCCGCGTGCTCAAAGCCCTCGAGGTGGATATCGAGCGCACCCGCAACGAAATCCTCCGCGAGCTCGACCCGAATTTCACCCCGCAGGAGGACGGCGATCCCGTGCATGCGGGATCCGGCGACGGGAGAAAAGACGGCAAGACGCCCGCGCTCCGGGCGTTCGGACGCGACCTCACCGAAATCGCCAGGAAGGGCGAGCTCGACCCGGTCATCGGACGGGCCGACGAAATCGAGCGCGTCATCCAGATCCTCTGCCGCCGCACAAAAAACAACCCGGTTCTCATCGGCGAGGCGGGCGTGGGAAAAACCGCGATCGCCGAGGGTCTCGCGCAGGAAATCGTCGCCGGAAACGTCCCGGAGCTCCTCCATGACAAAAAAGTCATCACCCTCGACCTCGCGCTCATGGTCGCCGGAACAAAATATCGCGGCCAGTTCGAAGAACGCATCAAGGCGGTGATGGACGAGATCCGGAAAAATAAAAATATCATCCTGTTCATTGACGAGCTGCACACGATCGTCGGCGCGGGCTCTGCGGAGGGGGCGATGGATGCGTCGAACATCATCAAGCCGGCGCTCAGCCGCGGCGAGCTCCAGTGCGTCGGGGCGACCACGCTGAACGAATACCGCAAGTATATTGAGAAGGACTCCGCGCTCGAGCGCCGGTTCCAGACGGTGAAGGTCGAGGCCCCGTCGGTCGAGGAGACCATCCTCATCCTCAAGGGCATCCGCCCGAAATACGAGGCGCACCACAAGGCGAAAATCCTGGACACCGCCCTCGAGGCCGCCGCGAAGCTTTCCGACCGCTACCTCACCGGACGGTTCCTTCCGGACAAAGCGATCGACGTCATGGACGAGGCCGGCTCGCGCGCCCGCATCGCCGCAATGACCCGCCCGCCGGACATCAAGGACGTCGAGGCCGAAATCGAAAAGATCCGGGTCGAAAAAGAAGCCGCCATCAAGTCGCAGAATTTCGAAACGGCGGCCGCGCTGCGCGACAGCGAGAAGCAGGCGAAGGACAGGCTCGACGCGATCCTCGCGGACTGGAAGGCGAACAAGGATGAGAAGGAGGTCGTGGTCACCGACGAGGAGATCATGCACATCGTTTCCAAGTGGACCGGCGTCCCGCTCTCGCGCATGGAACAGAAGGAGACCGCCAAGCTCCTCGCGATGGAAGCCGAACTGCAAACCAAGGTGATCGGGCAGAACGAGGCGGTTCTCGCGATCAGCAAGGCGCTCCGCCGCTCGCGCGCCGACCTCAAGGATCCCAAGCGCCCGATCGGCTCGTTCATTTTCCTCGGCCCGACCGGCGTCGGAAAAACCTTCCTCGCCCGCACGCTGGCGGAGTTCATGTTTGGCGACGCCGACTCGCTGATCCAGATCGACATGAGCGAATACATGGAGAAGTTCACGGCCTCCCGCCTGATCGGCTCGCCTCCCGGTTACATCGGCTACGAGGAGGGCGGCCAGCTCAGCGAGGCGGTCCGCCGCCGCCCGTATGCGGTCGTGCTTTTCGACGAAATCGAAAAGGCCCACCCCGATGTCATGCACCTCCTCCTCCAGATCCTCGAGGAGGGGAAGATCACCGACTCGCTCGGCCGGAAAATCGATTTCCGCAACACGATCATCATCATGACCTCGAACGTCGGAGCCGAGCTGATCAAGAAGCAGACGACCCTCGGGTTCGGCGCGCCGAAGCTCGACGACAACCACGAGGCGATGAGCGGAAAAATCCTCGACGAGACGAAGCGGGTGTTCAAGCCGGAGTTCCTCAACCGCCTCGATGACATCATCGTCTTCCACTCGCTCAGCAGGCCGGACCTCGTCAAGATCGTGGATCTTGAGATGGCGAAAGTGATCGCCCGGATCAAGGCGAAGGATGTCCACCTCACGCTCGACCCGACCGCCCAGGAGTTCCTCATCGAGAAAGGATACGACCCGACTTACGGGGCGCGCCCGCTGCGCCGCGCGGTCGAGCGCTTCCTCGAAGACCCGATGGCCGAGGAAATCCTCCGGGGATCCATCTCGCCGGGCGATTCGGTGACGGTCAAACGCGAGGGCGAAAAGCTCGCGTTCGTGGTCGCTGCCCACAAGGACGAACCCGCCAAACAGACCGCCGCCTGAGCGCCCGCCGCACACACACATCACCGGAAAATTAACGAAGCCGGCGTCCGGCACAAACCCGCCAGCCCATCATTTATGTCATCCGCCTACATATCCGCCCGTGAACAATACGCCGCCCTCGGCGTCGACTCCGAAGCCGCAATCAATGCTCTCGGGGCTGTTCCCATCTCCCTCCACTGCTGGCAGGGTGATGATGTCGGGGGCTTCGAGAAACCCGATGCCTGCCTCTCCGGCGGCGGCATCCAGGCGACGGGAAATTATCCGGGCAAAGCCCGCACGATCCCGCAGCTCCAGCAGGATCTCGACATGGCCCTCTCGCTCATCCCCGGCAGGCACCGGCTCAACCTCCACGCCTGCTACGCGGATCTCGGCGGAAATAAAATCGACCGCGACGAATATTCCCCCGCCCACTTCCAAGGCTGGATCGACTGGTGCCGGGAGCGGGGGATGGGGATGGATTTCAACCCCAGCTATTTTTCCCACCCGCTCGCCGACAACGGCCTGACGCTCTCGCACCCGGACCGCGCGATCCGGCAGTTCTGGATCCGCCACGGGATCGCCTGCCGGAAAATCGGCGCAGAGGCCGCCCGCCAGCTCGGCTCGCCCACGATCACCAATTTCTGGATCCCCGACGGCTCGAAGGATCTGCCGTTCGACCGCAAGGCGCCACGCGAACGGCTCGCCGCCTCGCTGGATGAAATTTTTGCGTCGCCTGTGGACCGCTCGCTCAACCTCGATGCGGTCGAGAGCAAGCTCTTCGGGATCGGATCCGAAAGCTACGTCGTCGGCTCCCACGAATTCTACCTGTCGTATGCCGTGAAGAACCAGCTCCTCTACTGCCTCGACGCCGGACATTTCCACCCGACGGAAAACCTCGCCGACAAGGTGTCCTCGATCCTCCAGTTCGTGCCGGCACTTCTCCTGCATGTCAGCCGCGGCGTGCGCTGGGACAGCGACCACGTCGTCCTGTTCGATGACGCGACGCGCGCGATGATGGAGGAACTCGTTCGCGGCGGCTTCCTCGGACGCACTCACATCGGCCTCGACTTCTTCGACGCCAGCATCAACCGGGTCGCCGCGTGGGTCATCGGAACCCGAAGCACCCTCAAGGCTCTCCTCGCGGCCCTCTTGGAACCAGCCGGCCTGCTGCGCGCCGCCGAAGCCTCCGGTGACAACACCCTGAGACTCGCCCTTTTTGAGGAAGCGAAAACGCTCCCCCTGGGCGCGGTCTGGGAGGAGTATTGCAGGCGGAAAGACGTTCCGCCCGGCCCCCGGTGGATGGAGGAAGTGAAGCGCTACGAGAAGTCCGTGCTCGCGGACAGGTAGGCTGGATAAATCGCAGGGAGGCGGCTCCGTCTGTTCCGATCGGGAAGTCGGCGCTGACGGAGCAGCGCCCTCCAGATTTTTCTATTTTCCCGCCTCTTCCGCCTCGTGGATCAACTTCCAAAACGCCTTGGTGTCCGCGAGCCCGCCGTCCTCATCGTCGAGCGGAAGGTTCGATCGGAACAGGAAGTCGCGGATCGTGTTCTTGTGCAGGACGCGGTGGATCAGGAGCCCGTCGGGATGGCGCTCGAAATAGATCCGGTAGTCCTTTGCGCGGTAGCGGTGGAGCGTCCGTCCATCCCTCGCCACCTTTCCGAACCCCTTTTCTTTTTCCAGCGAATCCAGATCCTCGGGCAGGAAATGAAATTCCGACAGCAGGTCGAGCTGGAGATCCTTCGGAAGCACGGCCAGCTCGCCAGCGCTGATCTTGTTGAAAATCACCTGAAACACGCCGGCAACATTGGCGCGCATCCGGCCCGCATGGCAAGAAGGGAAATTTTTCTGGAAATTTCTGCTGGCGCGCGCTGCGGATGGTGGTATCTGGACAGTCCACACCATTTTATATTATGAGCGTTCTTGTTGGAAAACCCGCCCCCGATTTCAAAGCCGAAGCCGTCTGCCTCGGACAATTCACGGAGATCGTCCTTTCGAGCTTCCGCGGCTCGAAATACGTCGTCCTGTTTTTTTACCCCCTCGACTTCACGTTTGTCTGCCCGACCGAGCTTCACGCGTTTCAGGACAGCCTCGAGGAGTTTCGCAAGCGCGACGTCGAGGTGCTCGGCTGCAGCATCGACAGCAAATTCTCGCACCTCGCCTGGCTGACCACCCCGAAAAAACTCGGCGGCATCGAGGGCGTCCAATACCCGCTCGTCTCCGACATCCAGCGCACGATCTCCCGCGACTATGACGTGATCTCCGCCGACGGCGTCGCCTACCGCGGGCTTTTCCTCATCGACCGCGAGGGCACCGTCCGCCACCAGGTCGTCAACGACCTCCCGCTCGGACGCAGCGTGGACGAGGCCCTCCGCATGGTGGATGCCCTCCAGCACTTCGAAAAACACGGCGAGGTCTGCCCGGCAAATTGGTCCAGGGGCAAGGACGCCATGAAGGCCACGAAGGACGGCACGGCGGACTACCTCGCCCGCCACTGAACTACGCAGCGCGGACTGCCTGCCGCGTGATCAAATGAATGTCTGCCATTGAGTTTCCGCATCGGAATTTGATAGTTTCCAAAACTCCATGAACCAGCTCATCGCATCCATCCGGCAGGCCGCTGCAGACGGCAAACTTCTCGCCTCCTCCGCGGAGAACATCGCCGCCCTCCTCGCGGGCAGCACGTCGCCGGGTGATATGGCATCCGTCGCCGAACTCGCGGCGGCGGGAAACTGGAAGGAGCTCGACAACCGGTTTTTCCGCACTCTCGCGTTCGGTACGGGCGGGCTCCGCGGGAAGACGATCGGCGCCGTGATCACAAAATCCGAGGCGGGTTCCCCCCAGCCGCTCGGCCGTCCGGAGTTCCCCTGCGTCGGAACGAACGCGATGAACACTTACAACATCAGCCGCGCAACCCAGGGGCTCGTCGGCTATGTCCTCGAACATTTTCAAAAATGCGGACACCCCGGCCGGCCGGCGATCTGCATCTGCCACGACACGCGGTTTTTCTCGCGCGAGTTCGCCGAGCTCGCCGCAAAAATCATCACCGGCCACGGGTGCGACGCCTATCTTTTCGAGGGGCCGCGCTCGACGCCGGAGCTTTCGTTTGCTGTCCGCCACGTCCGCGCCCAGGCGGGCATCAACCTCACCGCCAGCCACAACCCGCCGCAATACAACGGCTACAAAGTCTATTTTGAAGACGGATGCCAGGTCGTCGAGCCGCACGCGAGCGCGATCATCAACCGGGTCAACGCTGTCAAATCCGAGGCCTACACTCCGTCCGCCAGCCCGGGACGCGTCATCCCGATGGGCGCGGACATCGACAACGCCTACATGGACCGCCTCGCCACGCTGCCGCTGGATCAGGAAATCATCCAGCGCGAAAATTCTCTGAAGATTGTCTACACCCCGCTGCACGGGGTCGGCGCCGTGATCATCAAACCGATGCTCAAACGGCTCGGCTTCCAGTGCGAGGGCGTCGCCGAACAGGAGATCCCGGACGGCAGGTTCCCAACCGTCCAATCCCCGAACCCGGAAAATGCCGAGGCGCTCAGCATGGCGATCGCGCAGGCGGACGCGACCGGCGCCGACCTCGTCATCGCGACCGACCCGGATGACGACCGCATGGGGATCGCGGCCCGCGATGCGTCGGGCGCGATGCGGCTCCTCACCGGCAACCAGATCGGCTCACTCCTCGCCTGGTACCGCATCAGCCGGCATTTCGAGTTCGGCATCCTCAACGACTCGAATAAAAAGAACGCCGCGATCATCAAGACGTTTGTCACCACCGACCTCCAGAAAGCGATCGCCGACCATTTCGGCATCCGCTGCGTCGAAACCCTCACCGGGTTCAAATACATCGGCGCTAAACTCGGCAAATACGAGGCGGCAATCCCCGCGGGCCTGCGGAAAAATTACCCCGAACTCCCGGAGTCGAAGACCCGCGACCTCCGGCTCGAATTCTCGACTCTCTACATCTTCGGCGGTGAGGAAAGCTACGGATACAGCGCATCGGATTTCGTGCGGGACAAGGATGGCAACAGCGCCGCCGTGCTCATCGCGGAAGTCGCCGCCTATGCGAAATTCCAGGGGCTCACGCTTCCCGGACTCCTCGACAGGATCTTTTCCGAATACGGCGTCTATCTCGAACGTGGCGAGTCGCTCACGATGGACGGCGCCTCCGGGGCCGCCCGGATCGCGAAACTCGTCGAATCCTACGCCGCAAACCCTCCGGCCGAGGTGAACGGCTCGCAGGTCGTCTCGATCCGCAACTTCGCGACGGATGCCATCCACGACGTCGAGGGCGACCGGATCCCCGCCGAGGCAATGCTCATGATCACCCTCGCCGACGAATGCCGGATCGCCGTCCGCCCGTCGGGCACCGAACCGAAAATTAAATACTACATGTTCGTCGCCAAGAAACCGCCGGCCGGAAAACCCTTCCCCCCCGCCGCGCTCGCCGACGCAAAATCTGCCGCCGCTGCCAGCATCGCCAGCCTCTGGAATTGGCTCGAGGCCGACGCAAAATCCCGCCTCAGCACGTAGGCAATCAACAAATATTGTCCCAGGTGGGACATCTATTGTTGATGAGTGCGCCGCGCTCGACTCCGCAAAATCCGCCGCCGCATCCAGCATCGCCAGCATTTAGAAGCGGTTCGAGGCCGACGCAAAATCCCGCCTCGGTCCATAGGCGATCAACAAATATTGTCCCAGGTGGGACATCTATTGTTGATGAGCGTGGAGGTTGTTTCTTCCGGGAATGCACGCGGGCATGGAAAATGGGATCGCGTATTTTCGACCGGATGGCAGGCTGTGGGCATGAACGTTTTTCACGTTGAGCAGGCCCTGGTTTCCCGCCCGCTCTCGGGCATTGCGGACGAGGTGCGCCGCCAGCTCGACGGACTCGGGATCCAGCCACCGCGCGGGCGTGTGGCGATCACGGCCGGCAGCCGGGGGATCGCAAACATCGTCGAGATCACGAAGGCGGCGGCCGACTGGCTGCGTGCGAACGGGGCCGAGCCGTTCCTCGTCCCCTGCATGGGCTCGCACAACGGCGCGACCGCCGCAGGTCAGCGCGAGATGATCGAATCGCTCGGCCTCACCGAAACCGCCACAGGCATGGAGATCCGCTCGTGCATGGACGTGGTGAAGATCGGATCCGTGGCGACGGGCGATGTCTGGATGGATCGGCACTGCTACGAGTCCGACGGCGTCCTTGTCCTCAACCGCATCAAGCTCCACACCTGCTTTTCCGGCCCGGTGCAGAGCGGGCTCACGAAGATGATGGTCGTCGGCATGGGAAAAATCCGCTCGGCCGAGACGTTCCATTCCACACCCACCCCGGAAATGAAAACGATGCTCCTCGAGATGGGCGCACTCCTCGTGGCCTCCGGAAAAATTTTCGCCGGCCTGGCGATTCTTGAGGACGGACTGGACCAGACGGCCGAGCTGCACGCGGTGGAGGCTGGGGAGATCCTCTCGCGGGAGCCGGCATTGCTGGCGCGTCACCGCGAATATTTTCCGTCCCTTCCCTGCGACGACCTCCGCGTGCTGGTTGTCGGAGAGATCGGAAAAACCTTCAGCGGCACGGGCATGGACACCAATGTCATCGGACGCCGGGGGTTCAACCTGCACGAGGATCTCGACCGTCCGCGCATCGAAATCATCGCCGCCCTCTCGCTTTCCGATGCTTCGCGCGGAAATGCGATCGGCGTCGGCCTCGCCGATTTCATCACCCGCCGCCTGCGGGACGTGATCGACGAGAGGAAGACCTTCCTGAACGTTTTCACTACTGGCGAGATGCGCCGCATGGCGATCCCCTGCACACTGCGGGACGACGAGGAGGTTGTGCTCCGCATCCGCGAGCGCTTCGGGGATTCCGGCTGGATGTTTATCCCGAACACGCTCCATCTGGAATCGCTCTACTGCTCGGCCGACATCGCCGCAGAACTCCGCACCCACCCGCGATGCCGCGTCTCCGATTTCTCCCGCCCGCTCGGGTTCCGCGATGGAAAACTTGCACTTTTCTGAAAAGCAAATGCCCCGCCGGAACCCCCAAGAACCGGCGGGGCGCTTACGGAACCGGCGGCATGAAAACGACCGCCGGTTCCTCCCCCAAAGTTTTAGTTAATTAGGAATGAGGCTTAAGGTATAAGAATTAAGGTATAAGGACAGAAAGTTTGGCGTGTTTGGACGTCTTCACTTAACTCTTAATACTTAATTCTTAATTCTTAATACTTCCGTCAGCCGGCGGCGGCGGATGACGAGGGCTGCGCCGCCGAGGGCGATGGCGGCCATGTAGCTCCAGGTGGCGGGTTCGGGGACGGCGACCAGCTCGTAGCCGGCAAACATCGCCCCTCCACCGCCGACCAGCGTTGTGCCGCTGTCCGTGTAGAAATTGATGCTGCTCAGATTTG
>JBAXXD010000024.1:0-43054 GCA_037128135.1 Verrucomicrobiia bacterium | reverse complement strand
AGTGAGAATTCCACTTTTGAACCGTCTCAGTCCACTTTTGAACAGGCCCCGACATCCCCGTGCGTTTACCGTGATGTTTTCAGGCGGACATCCAGGCGGATCCCGGCCGGATCCAGGTTTGTGACGCTCACCGATCCGCCGAACAAGGAAATGATCCGCTCAGCCACCGCGGGCCGCAGCCCCAGGTCACCTCCCGGGAACATCGCCTCCGCGATTGCCAGCACGTCAAAAAACCGGGGAAGAAATTTCTCCGGGATCGTCTGCCCCGAGCTTTCGATCTGCAAAAGAACCCCGGAGTCCGAATCCGTGGCGGAGATCGCGATCACGCCGCCCGGCTTGGAAAATCGGATCGCGGTTTCCAACAACGCCTCGAACGCCTTCGCCAGCAACTCCGCGTCACCGGCAACCTGTCCGGACAGGGCAGGGAATGATCCGATGTCGACCTGGTGCGATCTGGCAAATTCGATGCAATGCGCTTTGGCATCAGTGAGAGCTGAACCCAGCGAAGCCTGTGCGTTCAGGAAAAGATCAGCCTTCACATCGATTTGTGTCAGGATCTGGGAATCCTCCACGATGGTCAGGATTTTATCGCGGCAACGGTTGAAGTCCCCGCAAAGGGCTTCCACGGTCGGATTCGACCGGCATTCATCCAGGATCAGCTCGGTGATGCCGAACAGGCCGTTGAGCGGAGTCCTCAGCTCGTGGGAGATGATCGAGAGAAAATCGCTTTTCGCCTGGTCCAGGATCCCGAGCCGCTGGTTGGCTTCCGCGAGCTGATCCCTCGCCTCGGTAATCTCGCGGGTGCGGGCCCGCACGGTCTCCTCCAGGCGGGCGTTGTGTCCCTCCAGATCGAGCTGCAACCGCCGGAGGCTGAGGTGGGTGCTTGCGCGGGCCAGCACCTCGGCTATCCAAAACGGCTTCGTGATGTAATCCACACCCCCGCACTGGAACGCTTTGACCTTGTCCATCGCATCGCCCAGCGCGCTGATGAAAATCACAGGAATCCCCTTCAGCGCATCGTCCGCTTTCAGGCGCTGACAAACATCATAGCCGTTCATGTTCGGCATATTGATGTCGAGCAGGATCAGATCCGGCGGGGCGCTCCTGGCGGCCTGCAACGCGGGTGCTCCCCCCGTGACAGGACGAACCTTGTAGCCGTTGGCCTTGAGCATCTCCGAGAGCAGCTCAAGGTTTTCCAGAGTGTCGTCCACGACGAGGATGTCCGCGCCCTTATCATCTGCTGGTGATTTTTGAATCATATTATTCCTGCGAGTTGTTGGCTCATCCGGGATGGTGTCCGCTGTGGTCAGCCCCTTTCTTGGCAAGTTTGGCCATCCCGAAATCTTCTTGGTGCCGGAGCTGTGTGGGACACTTGAAATTGTGGCTCAAGGATGCGGATGTGAAAAGTGCCAATTTCGACGGAAAATTCCTCCCGCGCACTGCCGGCAAAAGAAAATCGAGAATTCCAGCCTTGCCCGTCCGCGGGCCGCCGTCCAATCTCCCTGCACACGAATTGAACTTGTCCACGAATCACCAACCCAAAGACGAGTGCGGCGTCTTCGCCGTTTTCGGCCATCCCGATGCCGCGCTGCTGACGTATTACGGGCTTTTTGCGCTCCAGCACCGCGGCCAGGAAAGCGCGGGGATCGCGACCGCGAAAGGCTCCGAGCGCACGTTCCAATTTCACAAGGGCATGGGCCTCGTCTCGCAGGTGTTTCCGATGGACGAGCTCGACCGGCTTGCCGGCACGCGCGCGATCGGCCACGTGCGGTATTCGACCACGGGATCCAGCAACATCAAAAACGCGCAGCCGTTCGTTGTGGACACCGCGCGCGGGCAGCTCGCCGTCGCGCACAACGGGAACCTCGTCAATGCCGCCGCCCTGCGCACCGAGCTCGAAGCGGGCGGATCGATTTTCCAGACGACGGTGGACAGCGAGATCGTGCTGCACCTGCTCGCGCAACCGCGCGGCAGCGGCGGCGGGCTCGCGGCACTCCGCCGCCTTGCGGGCGCGTTCTCGATCGTGCTCATGGGCGAGCGCGAGATCATCGGATTCCGCGACCCGCATGGATTCCGTCCGCTCTGCATCGGGAAGCTGGACGGCGCGTATGTGCTCGCCTCCGAGAGCTGCGCGTTCGACCTGATCCATGCGGAGTTCATCCGCGACGTGCTGCCCGGCGAGGTCGTGATCATTGACAACAACGGGATCCGCAGCGAGTGGCCGTTCCAGCCGGGGAAGAGCTCGTTCTGCATTTTCGAGTATGTGTATTTCGCGCGCCCCGACAGCAACGTGGACGGAGTGAATGTGAGCAGAGCCCGCGTGGAGATGGGCCGCGAGCTTGCCCGCAGGCATCCGGTCGAGGCCGACATCGTCGTCCCCGTGCCCGACTCCGGGATCTTCGCAGCGATCGGATTTGCCGAGGAGCTCGGGATCCCGTATTTCCCGGCGTTCGTCCGCAACCATTACATCGGGCGCACGTTCATCCAGCCGACCCAGATCATCCGGGATTTCAATGTCCGCGTGAAGCTCAACCTGATCCGCGAGGCGGTCGAGGGGAAGCGGGTCGTCGTCGTGGACGATTCGATCGTGCGCGGCACGACCGCCCGCACGCGGGTCATCAACCTTCGCGAAAACGGGGCGAAAGAGGTTCACATGAGGATCAGCTGTCCGCCCCACAAGCACGCGTGCTACTACGGGATCGATTTTCCCGACCCGGAAAAACTCCTTGCCAACCAGTGCACGCACGGGGAAATTTGCAAATACCTCGGGGCCGACTCGATCGGCTATCTTGATGTCGAGGGGATGGTCCGGGCGACCGGGCGACCGCACAACGAATTCTGCATGGCCTGCTTCAACGGGGAATACCCGGAGCCGTTCGACGCCGGCTTCGACAAACTCATCATGGAAAAACGCCGCAAAAACGCCCGCCTTCTCGAGCCCGTCGAGGACCGGCTCCTCTGATCATGCCACGCAAACAAAAAGCCTATGCTGCGGCCGGGGTGGATGTGGATCTCGGCAACCGTGTCAAAAAGGGAATCCATGCGCTCGTGCGCTCGACTCACGGGCCCGAGGTGCTGGGAAAAATCGGCGGCTTCGGCGGGCTGTTCCGCCCGGATTTTGCGGGCCTGCGCGATCCGGTGCTCGTCTCGAGTGTGGACGGGGTCGGCACGAAGCTGAAGATCGCGTTCGCCACCGGACGGCACGAGACGATCGGTCAGGATCTCGTCAACCACTGCATCAACGACATCGCGGTCATCGGGGCGCGCCCGCTGTTTTTTCTCGATTACATTGCCGGCGGAAAGCTCGACGCCGCGGTTTTCCGGCAGATTCTCAAGGGCTTCGCGAAGGCGTGCCGCGCGGGCGGTTGCGCGCTCATCGGGGGCGAGACCGCGCAGATGCCGGGGATCTATCGCCCCGAGGAATACGATATCGCCGGAACGATTGTCGGCGTCGTGGATCGCCCGAAGCTTCTCGACGGCTCGAAGATCCGCAGGGGCGACACGCTCATCGGGCTCAAGGGGAACGGCCTTCACACGAACGGCTATTCGCTCGCCCGCCAGGTTCTCCTGGAAACATTGCGCCTCCCGCTCGACCGCCCGGCACCGGGCATGAAGTCCACGCTGGCCTCCGAGCTTCTGCGCGTCCATCCGAACTACCAGCCGCTCCTGGCCTCGCTGCCGGCGGGGATGCTCCGTGGTGCCGCGCACATCACGGGCGGCGGACTCCTCGACAACCTTCCGCGCGTCCTGCCGGAGGGATGCCGCGCGGAGATCGACAGCCGCTCGTGGAAAGTTCCGATCCTCTTCGATCTGATCCAGCACGGCGGCCGGATCCCGCAGCAGGAAATGTATCAGGTCTTCAACATGGGCATCGGCATGGTTCTCGTGGTGCCGTCCGCCCGCGCCGCCGAGGCGGCGCGCCTCACGCAGGGGATCGCGATCGGCCGCGTGGTCGATGGCCCGCGGGATGTGGTGATCGGATGAACCCGTGAAAATCTGGAGGCGCAAACCGGCACTCGGGATCGGCATCGGCATGGGTGTCGTGGGCGCTGTTGCCCTCGCCCTCCGCTACGGGACCGGCCGCTGGGTGCGCGGGCCGATCCCGGATGCGATCTCGCCGGCCATTTTTTCCACGCGGGTCGCCCGCACGGAATTCGGAGAGATGATTTATCATGTGAGCGGGGCTGGCGAACCGCTTGTGTTCCTGCACGGGGTGTTTCTCGGGGCATCGTCCTACGAGTGGTCGAAGGTTTATCCGAGGTTCGCCGCGAGCCGCGAAGTGATGGTCCCTGACCTCATTGGGTTTGGGGAATCCGAACGCCCGGGGATCCCGATGGACGCGGCGGATTATGTAGAGGCGCTCGCTGGGTTCCTGCGCGAGGTTTCGCCGGATCGGAAGCCGGCCGTCGTGGCCAGCGGGCTCACGGCGGGGATCTGCCTCCTGCTTGCGGCGCGCCATCCCGGTCTGGTTTCCCGCCTCGTCCTTTTTCTGCCCACCGGCCTGAAGGATTTCGGTAAATGGCGCGCGATGGGGATGCTCGCGCTGAGCGGAATCCCCGGCATGAGCCGATTTGTTTACAGGAGCTATCTCTCCCGGCCGCCGTTCATCCGCAGGTGGCTTGCGCGGATCGCACTCGCCGATCCGGCCTCGCTCACCGAGGAGATGGTGTCGATCTTCGCCACCTGCGCGCAGCAATACGGCGCCGAACATGCGATCCTCGGATTTCTCCGCGGGCGCCTCGATTTCCACATCGAACGCCGGCTTCCCGATGTCGCCGTCCCGGTGCGGATCCTCTGGCCGGATCGCGCGACCGGGTTCCCGCCCGGGGGAGGGGATGCGATCTGCCGGCGGATCCCCGGTGCCTCGCTCACGCCGCTTCCGGGCTGCGGGATCCTGGCTGCGCTCGAGAATCCGGATCTCGTCGCCGACGCGGTCGTGCGCGCGCTCCAGGACGATCTGCCTGCGGACATCTGATTTTTTTCTGCCGCACGCGGCCAGGTGTTCGGAAAGTGCCGAGGCCAATGCAAATCGCAATGCAAATCGCATCTTGCCGAGGAGGTCGGGATGGTGTTAAAAACATGCATGCAGCGCTTGGGAAAGCGAAGCTCCCATGCGTGGCACATTCCATGCAAAGAATGAAAAATTCCCACTCCCGCATGGACGCCTCCGCCGACGCAGTGTCAGTTGGGGCACCCGACTTCCGCATCTCCGGCAAGGGAAACGGCGAGCTGTTCCGCACCGTGGCGGAGTTCACTTATGACTGGGAGTATTGGGTCGGGAACGACGGCCGGATGATTTACATTTCCCCCTCGTGCGAGCGCATCAGTGGCTACGCACGCGAAGAGTTTTTCTCCAACAACCACCTCGTGCAGGAGATCGTGCACCCGGAGGATCAAAGGAAATTTTCCGGCCATGTCAGGGAGGTGCGGCAGACGGATCTCCTCGACCGTCAGGGGGGGCGGTCGGATTCCTGCGGCTTGGACGGGAGCAAGGGGGTGGATTTCCGGATCATCAAAAAGGACGGCTCCCTCGCCTATATCGAGCACAAGTGCCAGCCGGTTTTCGATGAGCGGGGCGCCTACCAGGGCAGGCGCGTCAGCAACCGTGATGTCACCGACCGCATGCTCGCGGAGGCGTCGATGCGTGAGAGCGAGGCGAAGCTCCGCGCGATTCTGGAATCGACCGCCGACGGGCTTCTTGCCGTGGACAATGCGGGGAAGGTGGCGCATGCCAACGCGCGGTTCGTCGAACTCTGGCGGATCCCTTGGAACCTCATGTCGGACGGCCACGACAAGGATTTGCTGGATTACGTGCTCGCCCAACTGGCCGATCCCGATGTGTTTCTCAACAAGGTAAAGGAACTATACAATTCGGACGCGAGGAGCATGGACACGCTCGCATTCAAGGACGGGCGGGTTTACGAGCGCTATTCTTTGCCGATGATCACGGACGGCGTTCGCATCGGACGGGTCTGGTCCTTCCGCGACGTGACCAAGAGCCGACGGGATCAGAATGAGCTGCTGCTGAAGAACGCCGAAATCGAGCGCTTCGCCAGCGCCGTCTCACACGATCTCAAGAGCCCGGTGGTGACGATCAAGGCATTTCTCCGCTATCTCGAGCAGGATCTCGAAGCCAGAAATGCCGGAGCTGTGGCCAGCGACCTGCGCTACATCCGTGGCGCGGCGGATAAAATGGAGTGCCTGCTCGATGAATTGCTGCACCTCGTGCGCGTCGGCCACATCCGCACTGCGGCCGAGGAGATCCCGTTGCAGGAGATCGTGCGCGAGGCACTCGATCTGGTGGCCGGACAAATTGCCGAGCGTGGGGTGCATGTCGAGGTGACCCGCTTGGCTGCGCGGCTGTATGGGGACCGCCCGCGGCTGGTGGAGGTCTTCCAGAACCTGATCGACAACGCCGTGAAATTCCTGGGCGGGCAGCCGTCCCCGCAGATCGAGATCGGCGCGGAGGTGGAAGCCGGCGATATCGTCCTCTTTGTCCGCGACAACGGCATCGGGATCGACCCGCGCCACCAGGCCAAGCTCTTCGGCCTCTTTGAAAAGCTTGACCCGCACGCGCCCGGTTTCGGGATCGGCCTGGCCACAGTGAGCCGGATCGTCAAGGCGCACGGCGGGCAAATCCGCGTGGAATCAAAGGGCCCGGGCACGGGTGCCACCTTCCGGTTCACCCTCGCCAATACCGAACTGATCCCGAAATGAAATCCCCGTCCCATCAATCCCTGATCGTCGGATTCACCATGGCGCTCGTGTTGATCGGCGTCGTGTCGTGGCTGAACTTGGATTTTGATTCCCGCGTGCGGACGTCCGCCGAATGGGTGGCCCATACGCATCTGGTGCGATACAGCATCAGCCGGCTGCTCTCGGACGTGCAGGATGTCGAGGTCGGCACGCGCGGATTCATCCTGACAGGCACGCCGGTCTTTTTAGAGCCGTATAACGCGGCGATCAAACAGGTCGAGGCACAGATCCGGCTGATCCGTGAACTCACCTCGACCATCCCGCAGCAGCAGCGGTATCTCGATGCGCTGGAGCCGCTCATCCGGCATCGGCTTGAGCTGGCGGAGGATATCGTGCGGGTGCGGAAAGAGCAGGGGTTTGAGCCGGCGCAAGCGCTGGTGGCGGGCGGCCAGGGCCGGAAGACGATGGATGCCGTGCGGGCGGAGATCGAGCGCATGGATGCGGTCGAAGCCCGGCTGCTGAAGGATCGCGACGTGGTCAACAGGAGGGAGGCGGTCACCGTCCGCCAATTGACATTTCTCGGCGCCGGCGTGAGCTTCCTCCTGCTCGGACTGGTGTTCGCTCTTCTGCTGCACGAAAACCGGCTGCGCTTGCGGGCGGAGGTCACACTGCGCCAGAGCAGGACCGATCTTGCGCGGGCCCAGGAGGCCGCCCATCTGGGGAGCTGGTCGTGGGACATCGCACGGGATCGGGTTTCGTGGTCGGATGAAATGCACCGGATTTACGGAGTCGATCCGGCCGGCTTCGTGGCCACGGTGGAGGGCGTTTCCCGGCTGATCCATCCGGAGGATTTGTGGAAGCAGGAGCGCTGCATCAGGGAATTGCTTGCCGGACAGTCATTCCAACCCTTCGAATACCGCGTGCTCCACCCGGACGGAACGCTGCGGACGGTGGATGTCAGCAGCATGCAGCTGGATGTCGATGACGGGGGGCGTCCGCAAAGGGTGTTCGGGATTGCCCAGGATATCACCGAGCGCAAGCTGGTGCAGGAAGAGCTGCTCAAAAAAAACGCCGAGATCGAGCACTTCACCAACGCGGTTTCCCACGACCTCAAGAGCCCGCTGGTGACGATCAAGACGTTCCTCGGCTTCCTGGAGAAGGATCTCAAGGCCGTGGATGCCGAAGCGGCCGACAGGGATCTGGGGTATATCCACCGCGCGGCGGACCAGATGGAGCGCCTGCTGGCCGAGCTGCTGGAGCTCGCCCGCATCGGCCACACGCGGAACGCGTCCGTGCAGATGCCGCTCCAGGAAGTCGTGCAGGAGGCGCTCGGCCTGGTCGCCGGGCAGCTTGCCGTGCGCGGCGTCGAGGTGGAGGTCACCCGCGATCCCGTGTGGTTGTATGGGGATCGCCCGCGCCTGGTGGAGGTCTTCCAGAACCTGATCGACAACGCTGTGAAGTTCCTGGGCGATCAGACGGCCCCGCGGATCGAGATCGGGGCGGAGCGGGAGAACGGAGAGATCGTCCTCTTCGTCCGCGACAACGGCAAGGGGATCGACCCGCGCCACCAACTGAAGCTTTTCGGGCTCTTTGAAAAGCTCGACCCGCACACTCCCGGTTCGGGGATCGGGCTCGCGATGGTGCGGAGAATCCTCCTCGCGCACGGCGGAAAAATCCAAGCCCAATCGGACGGCCCGGGAAAAGGAGCCACCTTCCGGTTCACCCTCGCAAACACCCGGCTGGGGGCAAAATAAAAAAACCGCCGGGGTCAGAAAAGTCCCCGCCCGCAAGCGGCAGGGGATTTGGCAGGGGGATTATCCCGGTGTTCCCGGCAGGCCGCAAATCAGCTCCGCGAGTGCGCTGGGCGTCTCGACGAGGTGGTCGGGATGTCCCGCCGCGAGTGCTTTGTGGCTGTTGTAGCCCCAGCTGACGGCGGCCATGTGAACGCCCGTATCCTGGGCGGCCTCGATGTCCCTCACCTCGTCGCCCACGAGAAGCACCTCCTTCGGCTTCAGCCGGAGCCGCTTCAGGATCTTCCGGATGATCCGGCCTTTGCCGGACAGCTTCGAGGAGGTGTGGATGAACTCGAATCCCTCGAGATGAAATTTCCGGAGGAACGTCGCGACGTTTTCCTCCGAGTTCGAGGTGAGAATCCCGAGCCGGAATCCCTCCGCCTTCAAGCGCCGGACAAGTTCGATCATCCCCGGCAGCGGTCCGACATCAGGCATCCGCTTGTTCATCTCCTCCTTCCCCCGCCGGGAAATCTTCGGGAGCCGGGTTGCGGAGATGCCGAGAAATTTCATGACCCCGCCGGTGCTCATATCCCGGGCGCGCGGGACATCGGTCTCGGCCAGCGGGCGGTACCCGAACGCGGGCGCCATCACGTTGAGGATCTCGACCGCGCACTGAAACGTGTCCGCAAGCGTGCCGTCGAAATCGAAGATCACCAGCTTCGGGCGCACACCCAGCGAACCGGCGGCCCCCACACGCCGGCGACCGCCACGCATCACAAATCGCGCAAGCCGCTTCACGCCGGAACTTCGTCCGGCAATACCATGGGCACTTGAAATATTTTCTCCTCCGGTTCGAGTTCGAACTGTTCGCCCGCGATCCCATCCCGGCCGCGGATCGTCCGATGCTTCATCCGCCGCTCAGCCTACACACGTTCCGCGCCCGCAGCCAACCTTTCTCGACGCTCCCCTGCGGGGCGGGCGCATGCCCGCGAAAGGGGCGAGATCGACGGTGTCTGCCCAGGGGGCATGGGCGTCCCGCCCGTGTGGGCACTGGTTTTTGATGCGAGACCAGTCTCCAAACGGGAGGGACGCCCGTTTCCCCTATTTTTGCACTTCACTGCCATCAGAGATGCACCCCTGCGGGACGGGACGTACCTCTGATGTCTAAGCAGTCTCCCGGACGGCTGATGTCTTGCTGAAATCCTGGAGGGCGCTGCTCCGTAAGCGGCGACTTTCCCGATTCGAAATATGGGACGGCACGGAGGCCATCCCTCCAGGGGGACAAGGGGGCTTGTCGATTTCGAAAGCTCCTCGCACGAGGAATGAGGATTGTTTTTCTTGGCGCTTTGCGGATAGGCTGCGGCCCATGCGGTGGATCTGGAAGCAAGCCCGGGAATGCCCGCGCATCCTGTGGGAGGCGGGTTGGACGTTCGTGGAAATCGACGGCGAGCAGCGCGCCGCGTCGTTCGCATATTACGCGCTTTTCTCGCTTGTCCCGCTGTTCGCATTGATCTTGACCGTCGGCTCGTCGTTTTTCGATTCGCAGGAGGTGATCCAGACGGCGCAGAGGTATTTTCCGATGGGGCAGCCGGAGCAGGCGTTCCTGTGGCAGATGGTGGCCTCGCTGGAAAAGTCGCGCGGGAGCGTGACGGTCGTGTCGTTTGCGATCCTGATCTGGTGTTCGCTGCGGTTTTTCCAGGCGCTGGTGCGCGGGGTGAACCGGGCGTGGCACACGGTCGAGATCCCGTGGTGGCAGCTTCCGCTGAAAAACCTCCTGATGATCGCGGTGCTCGGCAGCGCGATGCTGATCGGCCTGCTCGCGCCGGCGCTCCTGCAGGCGGCAAAAAAAATTCTGCTGGCGTTCGAGGGGTTCGTCGAGTCCAAGATTCCGGGGGTGAACCTGAACCTGCTCGCGGAGATTTTTGATTTGAGCCGGTATGTGGTGGCGGGGGCGGTGCTGTTTTACTCATTCACTCTGCTCTACATGCTGGCGCCGAGGCGGCGTGTGTTTTTCCGGCAGGTTTGGCTGCCGGCGCTGCTGGTGACCCTCGCGCTGCAGGCCTGCCAGAATGCCTTTGTAAACTACCTGCCCCGCTTCGTGAATTACAACGCGATCTACGGATCGGTAGGTATAATGATGCTCCTCCTGCTCTGGGTGTATCTCACGGGGGTTGTGATTTTTCTCGGTGCCTGCCTGTGCGCGGCCGGCGCGAAGGTTCACGGCGACCCGAACGCGAGCCCGCCGGGCTGAATCACTCGTAGCGCAGGGCCTTCACCGGATCGAGCCGGGCGGCGAACCAGGCCGGGATGAGGGCGGCGAGCGAGCAGATCACGAACGCGCTCACGCAGATGATCGCGACATCCGAGGGGATGACCTGGGCGGGGATCTCGCTGAACTGGTACACCGAGCGCGGGAAAATCTCGATGCCGAGCCCGGTGGCAAGCCACTGGCTGACCTCGTTCCGGTATTGGACCATCGCGATGCCGAGCCCGAGCCCGGCGATCGTGCCGAAGACGCCGACGACCATTCCCTGCGCGAGGAAGACCCCGATGATCTGGTGCGTCTGCGCGCCGAGCGCCTTCATCACTCCGATCTCGCGGGTCTTCTGGACGGTCACGGTGATCAGCGTGTTCATGATCCCGAACGCGGCGACCAGCACGATGAACATGAGCAGAAAAAACATGACGTTCCGCTCCATGCGGATCGCGTCGAAGATCTGTTTGTTGAGGTCAATCCACGTGAGGGCGGACTCGGGCGGGGTGAGTTTTCTGTTGAGCGCCTCGCGGATTTCCGGCGCGAGGTAGGGGTCGGTGGTCTTGATCGCGAGCCCGTGAACGGCACCGCCGAGGTTGTAGAGTTCCTGGCCGATGTGGAGCGGGACGATGAGAAACTCGCTGTCGTAGAGGTATCGCCCGCTCTCGAAAATCCCTGTCACCTCCAGCTCCCTGGGAAGCACCATCTGCTTCAGTGCGGCCGCATCGGCGGACTTCCCGCCCTCCTTTTCGATCCGGTCGAGCTCGGCGAGGATCTGCTCGAAATTTCCCGGCGAATAGACCGTGACCTTGTCGCCCACCCCGGCCCCGAGCGTCCTCGCCAGCTCGGACCCCAGAACGGTTTTGTCGCCCTCGAGGTCGTAGCGGCCCGCGATAATAAACTCCCCGACGCTCACGACTTGTTCCTCCAGCTCCGGCTCGACGCCGCGGATCTTGGGCGCGAGCCGCCGGTGCTCGAACTCGACGATGACCGGCCCCTGGACGAACGGCGCGACCGCCGTGACATTCGGCTCGGCAAGGCAAAGCTTCATGGTCTTCGACCAATCCTCCATGACGGCCTGGTTGCTGATAACGATGTGCGCGTCGAACCCGATCACCTTCCGCCGGAGCTCCTGCTCGAATCCCGTCATCACCGAGATGACAAGGATCAGCACCATGATCCCGAGGGTCACGCCAAGAATCGAAACCAGCGTGATGATCGAAAGAAACGTGCGCTTCGGCTTCAGGTAGCGGAGCGCCAGAAAAAGGCTGAAATTCTTGGTCAACATGGACGGCCGTTATATCCCGCCCGCCGGCGCGCTGAAATGTTTTTCCTCCGCGCACCGGCGCGTCAATGGATCTCGATCGGGCACTTCGGCATCGCGCGCAGGAAGGCTTTGCCATACGGCTTGCTGACGATCCGGCTGTCGAGGATGACGATTGTTCCGGTGTCGGTTTTGCTGCGGATCAGGCGGCCGACTCCCTGGCGGAGGCGGAGGATCGCTTCCGGCAGCGAGTAGCTGTCAAAGGCGCGTCCGCCGGCGGCCTCGATCGCCTCGAGCCTCGCCTCGGTGAGCGGATGGTCGGGCGTGGCGAACGGGAGCCGCGTGATGATGACGTTCGAGAGCGCGTCGCCGGGCACGTCCACCCCGGTCCAAAAACTGGAGACGCCAAACAGGACGCTGTGAGGGTTTTCGCGAAACTCCTTTACCATCCGCTGAGCGGGCATGCCGGTGCCCTGCACCAGCAGCGGCCAGCCCTTTTTCTCGAAGTGCGCCTCCATGCTTTCGGCCACCGCGCGCATCGTCTGGTAGCTGGTGAAAAGCACGAACGCCCGCGCGAGGCTCCGGTCCGTGAAGTGGGCGATCCACTTTCCGAGCGCCTTTTCGTAGGCGGGGTCTTTCGGTTCGGGCATCTGGCGCACGACGTGCAGGCACATCTGCTTTTCGTAATCGAACGGGCTGCCGATCTGCAGGGCGGGCACCTCCTCGGCGCCGACGCGCTGCCGGAAATACGAGAGGTCGGGAGTGCCGGTTGAGAGCGTCGCGCTGGTGAGCACCGAGCAAGCGCCCTCGCGGAAGAGAAGCCGCCGCAGGGCATCGGCCAGATCCACCGGGGCGGTGCGCAGCGTGCAGAACTGCTCCTTGCGTCCGGACTGCTCGACCCAATAGACGTGATCCGGCTGTTCGAGCGAGAGGAAATCCGTGATCGCCGCACGGGCGGCGCGCAGCTTGCGGGCGGTGTCCAGCAGCTCGGCCGAACTGGTCTCGTCCTTGCAGCGCCCCGCCTCGCCGCCGATCAGCTCGCCGAGCTTGGCCAGGCTCGCGCAGACCTCCCCGCCGTCAGCCAGCCCCGCCTCGCGCACCCGGAATTCGCGGCCCTTTTTGAACACGCACTTCGACGCCACGCTCTCGAAAAACCCGTCGGCAACAGGAAGAATCTCGGCCACCGCCTGGCAAGCCGGACCATTTTTCATGATCTGAAAAAGCCCTTTCTTCGTGCGAGGATTGTAGAGCCGCTGGACCGCGCGCCGGAGTCCGAACTGCGAGACCTCCATTCCGATGTGCCTCGAGGAGACCTCCTCGATCGTGTGGGCCTCGTCGAAAATCACAAAGTCGTTGGCAAACAGGAGCCCGGCCGTGCGGTTCTCCGCATCCTCGACCGCGCCGAGGAGCGTGAAAAACAGCGCGTGGTTCAGCACGACCATGTGCGCCCCCGCGATCCGCCGCCGCAACGACTGGTAGTGGCACCCGGACTGCGGCCCGCATGTCTTCGGCGTGCAGAGGTGCTGTTCGCTGCGCACCTCCTCCCACACCGCCGGATCCGGCTGCTCGAGAAAATCGCTGAGCGAGCCATCCTTCGTTGCCAGGCTCCATTCGCGGATCCGCTCGAGCTCGGATTTCTGCTCGGTGGAAAAAAGGTCGCCCGCCTGGTGGAGCGCGCGCGCCAGGCGCGACGAGCAGAGGTAGTTCTGCCGACCCTTCATCAGCACCGCCTCGAAGTCCTCGTCCACCAACTTCTGCACGAACGGAATATCCTTGAACATCAGCTGCTCCTGGAGCGCGATCGTATGCGTCGAGATCACCGCCTTCCGCTTCGTGCGGACCCCGTGCAGCACCGCCGGAACTAAATACGCGAGCGACTTGCCGACTCCCGTCCCAGCCTCGATGACGATCTGTCCGCCGCACTCGAGCGTCCGCGCCACCGCGCACGCCATGTCCTGCTGTTCCTTGCGGAACTCGAACCCCGCCCCGTGCGAAAGCTTCCCGGTCTCGGAAAAAATCCCGTGGATCTCCCTTTCAAATGCGGAAACCCCGCCGCTCCCGCCATCTTCGCGAATCGATATCATGTCGGCAGACTGGACGATTCCCGCCGGGTTCTCAACATTTGATCCCCGGAATCGGAGGCCGCCGATAGGCAGAATTGCAGGCCAAGAACCCAGGCGCTGTCGGTTGGCCGGAAATCCTGCTGGAAGAAAATGGGTTCATCCGTAAAAAGTGTGCTTCTTCTCCTTTTGACCTACAGAAGAGATGAAACAATGGTCAAGCCGCCTGCGGCGGGGTTAGATCGAATATTTTGAACCACTAATGAAAGAAATGTTCCCACCGCAATGGCGGTGGGGAGGGAGGCGAGAACCGGCGGCCCGGTTCGGCGGTCTGCGGCGGAAGCCGACTCTGCAAGCCTGCTTGCGAGATCGGCTTTCGCAGCAGACCCGGAATCACTCCGTGATCCGCGCCTCCTCTCTTCTGCATCAAACCGGCGGACGGGGCTGTTGGCCCGGCCAGATAAGTGTAAATAAGTGGTTGCCGTTCTCGTTGAAATACCCCGCCACAGGCGGCTCAATCCATTGCCTGTCCTTCTTCTATGCACAGAATTTGCGGAAGAACCAGAAAATGCACTCACCTGTGGGTTCGCAGGAGAAATTTCCTGAGAATCAATCCTACCCGTGGATTTTCAGGGCTGGGTGAGTGTGAGTTTGAGGTGCAGGAAGGTTTTGGTTCCGCTCAGAGCCACCCGCGCGGTGCGCTGGATGTGGTCGGAAAAATCTTCATCCGGGTCGAATGTGACCCCGGTTGTTTGCCATGTGACCAGATCGCTCGACCACTCGACCTGCTCGTCGACCCCTGTCACCGTCTTGCTTTTCCGATAGCTGAAGACGAGTTGAGTGGGCGTGGAGTCCACCGAGGTGTAGCCGAAGAGTCCGGCGACAGCAGGGTCGTTGCCCTGGAAATATTCCAGCAAATTGCTGAAGCTGTCCCCGTCGGGATCGCCTGCGGGAGCCGTATTGGAAAGGCCCGGATAAGTCGTCAGCCACTGGTTGTAGCCGGTTCCAGGAAGCTGGACGGGCGCGAAGAGTTTGATCGGGCTCGGCGGCGGCAGGATGAGCGTGAGGAGGGTTCCCGTCCCGCTCCCGGCCACAGTGATGCTGCCATCCTGGAAATAGCTGCAGTCATTGTTCGTGGTGATGGTGCCCGTGGAACCTGTCAGGTTGACGGACGCGTTCGTGGCAAAGATCGGATTTCCCGCGCTGTCGAAAACCGTCACCGCATACGTGTTCGCGCCCAGGTTTCCTTGCAGCGGTGCGTTCAGGCCGCCCGACGTTTGCCATTGTCCGCTGGACGGTTGGTAGATGAGCGTCGTCCCTCCCACATTCGCTGTCACCGGGCCGGTGAGAAGAAATGGCGGGGGCTGATAGGACAATGTCATTCCGAAGGAGATGTTCCCGCTCGTGACGGACGCGGCTCCGGTGGTGCTCGCCTGCACGGGCGTGGACGTGCTGGAGACAGGATTGCCGGCGACTGTGCCATTGGCGGAAAGCGTGAACGTGTAGGCTGTGCCGGCACTCAGCGGAGCCGCGCTTCCCAACGTGTAGCTCGTTGCATTCGCCGACAGGCTGATCGGCAGAATTCCCGGAGGATCCAGGACCGTGAGGGTATAACCCGTCAGGGTGCAGCCCGCGGGTGGGGTGACGGCATTCCAGCTCACATCCATTGTGGAATTGCCAACCTGCGTCACGCCCGGGCGAGGGGCATCGAGCCAAACATCGGGGAGAATCGTGATCCGCAACGTATCCTGATCCTGGAGGGTGATCAGCGGAGAAGGGTTGATGCGGTCGCTGAACGCAAAGCCGTAGGCATCGCTGTAGTTATAAATGAGCGCGGCCCAGGGATTATAAAAACCGTCGTTCGTTGTGCGCGCGGAGCCGAATGGCGGGTCGTTGGGGATCGCGTTGAACCATTCCGTGCCGGTGTTCCCTAATTTTCCGTTGAGGTAACCAAAGTTGAGGGCCGCCAGAACATCGCGGACAACCGATCCGTAAACGATATTCGTGTCTCCGCCCACCTGGGCCGGGGTCAGCCCTTGCACGGCGAACGAATCGCCGTTGAGCGCTGCTCCGTAGATAAACGAATCCATGCTCCCCGCCGGCAGGTTCACCGTCACGACCGGAAGAGACGACTCGCTGTATCCCGAGCCTCCAGTTGTGACAGCGATGCCGGTCACCGTGTCGCCCGTGAGCGTGGCCGTGGCCGTCGCAGTAGCCGCGGAGGCGGACGGAGGCGGACCGGCAATTGTGACGATCGGGGTCGACATGTAACCGCTGCCACCCGAGTTCAGTGTGATGCCGGTGACCACTCCCGAGGAGTTGACAACCGCCGTGGCCGTCGCCACAGCCAGGGTATTTGGGAGATTGATGGTCACTTGGGCATTGGTGGGAATAGGCACACCATTGGCATTGACCCCTCCGGCGTAGGGATTTCCGGTGTTCGTCGCATACGTGGTACCATTGAGAACGATCTGGTAGCCGTTGCTCGTGGCCAGCACGTTCCCGGCGTAGTTGTAATCGCACCCGTTCGCGCTGCCGCTGACATTGAAGGAGGGGAAAGTCACCGAGGGTGCCGTGATGTAGCCGGAGCCCGATTGGGTGACCGTGATGCCGCTGATGCCGCCGGCCCCAGTGAGTGTGGCCACGGCAGCCGCTCCGGTGCCGCCGCCGCCGGGCACACTCCCGCCGCCGACAATCATCACGGCCGGTGGCGTGGTGAAGCCGCTGCCAGCATTGCCCACAGAAATGCCTGTGACCCCGGTGCCGATCATCGCATTCGCCGTGGCCCCGGAACCATAGGTTTCTGAAAAGACCACCGTTGGCGCAGTGGCATATCCGCTGCCGGCATTGGTCACCGTCACGGTCTGAACCTGCGAATGCCCCGTCTGATCCGGAGGGCTGACGTTGGCGGTCGCCGCGGCCCCGGAGCCACCGCCGCCTTGGAAGCTGACAGCAGGAGCCGAGGTGTAGGAGCCCACGGTCGCCACGCTTACGGCCGTCACGATTCCCCCGGCAATGCTCGCTGTGGCTGTCGGCTGGTTGGCGGTCGTCAGCGCGGACAATGACTTGAGATAGGCGCCGAAGCTGGGATAGGGCGAAGGGCTTCCAGAAGGATTCGCCGCGGTGACGGCCGCGGCTTGTCCGGGACCGAGCGCTCTCAGGAATGTTCCCATGCCATCCGCCGGGATCCATCCGCTCTGCGGGGCCGTGGCACCGGCCTTGTAAAGAGCTCCGCTGGCCTGAGAGGGAAATTTTCCGAGGATCGAACTCAGCGAGGCATAAAATTTCCGCTCTCCCACCAGGGTCAGTGAGGACGGTCCCGTGCCGGTAAACAGTTCGAACTGCATCGGCATGCTCAGCGAATCAATGCTGGTGAGGTTTGCCCCGCTCTGGATGCCGGCATTGAAAGTGATCTCGCACTGGTCGAACCGGTAGTTGGCAAGGGTCGGGCTCGGGTTCGCATTGTTCGAATACACGAATGGCGAACCAGAACCGCTGTTCTGGAAAATCATGAACGCCCCGGAACCCAGCGTGTTGATTGTGAAATAGTATACGGGACGACTTTGTCCGGTGCAGGGCGATGTGACTGAGTATCCGGCGCTCTGAAGTTGATTGACTGGCAAGGGCGTGACGCTGGGGGAAGGCATGGTGACTTGCGGCGTCGCGGTATACCCAGTCCCCCCGTTGGTCACAGTCACCCCGGTGACCACACCGCCCGAGACTGTGGCGGTGCCGGTGGCAGCCGAAGTCGGTGCCCCTCCAGTGAAAGTGACGGGAACTGTCGCGCTGAGCGGGTAGTAGGCGGAGCCGCCCGCAACCACCGTCACACCGGTGACAGAACCTGAAATGACCGTGGCGGTGAGCGTCGGCGCCGTGAAATCCGCAGCGACCTGCGCAAGCTGGCCCGATCCCCCGCTCACGTTCATCGGGATCATCGCGCCGCTGCCGGTGGGCGCCACGCCCTTGCCCACGAGCAAGAGGTAGGGATTCGTGCCCGTATCATCCACGACCTCGACCCGAAGATCGGCATGCACCCAAGTGCAACTGAGAAAAAATCCTGCGAACAACAGCCACCCAGCACAGCGAAGGGAATTTTTTATAATCATAAGGAAAACATTTGACTTACGTCAATATTCTACGGGTGCCGATTTCGGATTGCAAGGGGAATAGTGCTCTTGACCGGTTCTAAGGCAGGCTTTGATAACCAGACGCGCGCAGCCTCCGCGCGCGGAGCCAGTAGAAGATCACCGGGGTGACGACGAGGACGTGGAGGAGGCTGCTGAGCATTCCTCCGATCACCGGGGTGGCGATCGGTTTCATGACTTCCGCACCCGCCTGCGTGCTCCACATGATGGGGAGCAGGCTGGCGACGACGGTCGCGACGGTCATCACCTTCGGGCGCAGGCGCAGCATCGCTCCGTCAATCACCGCGCTTTTCAAATCGGCGAGCCCCAGCGGAGTCCCCGACCCGACCCGCTTTTTCTCCAGCGCCTCTTCCAGGTAAACCACCATGACGACGCCGGTCTGGATCGCGGTCCCGAAGAGCGCGATGTAGCCGATCCACACGGCGACGCTGAAGGGATACCCGAGCGCCGCCTGCAAAAATACGCCTCCGGTCAGCGCGAACGGCACGGCCAGCAGGACGTGCGCCGCCTCGGAGGCCGAGTGGAAAACGAGGAACAGCAACACGAAAATAATCAGCAGCACGACCGGCATGATCAGCGTGAGCGTTTTCTGCGCGCGGATCTGGTTCTCATACTGCCCGCTCCAGCGCAGCGTCACGCCGGGCGGGAGCTTTACGTCTTTTTCCACGCGCTCGCGGACGTCCTTCACGAAGCTTCCGAGATCGCGGTCCTTCACGTTCGACTGCACGAACACGCGGAGCATCCCATCCTCGCTGGCGATCTCGCCGGGGCCGCTGGTGCGGACGACCTGTGCGACCTGTCCGAGGGGGACGCTCGTTCCGGAGGATGTGGGGATGAGGATCTCCGGAAGCCGGTCGATGTCGTCGCGCGCGCTCCGCTCGAGCCGGAGCTGGATCGGGATCCGCTGGCGGCCCTCGATGGTGACCCCTGTGGTGAATCCTCCCAGGCCCGTCTCCACGACGTCCATGACATCGCTCAGGCCGAGGCCGAACCGCGCGAGCGCCAGCCGGTCGGGGTGAATCTCGACGTAGGGCTTGCCCTGCGTGCGTGAGGCTGCAACCCCGACGGCCCCCGGCACTTTGCGGACGACTCCCTCGATTTGGAATGCGATCCGCTGGAGTTCGTTCAGATCGTTCCCGAGGATCTTGATCCCGAGCTGCGCGCGGATCCCCGTGCTCAGCATGAGGATCCGGTTTTCGATCGGCTGCAAAAATCCGGGCACGTAGCCGGGGATCACGGTCAGCTTCTCCGAGAGCTCGGCGATGATCTTTTCCTTGGTCATGCCCGGCCGCCATTGGGCAGGCGGCTTGAGCATGATCGTCGTCTCGATCATCTCGATCGGCGCGGGATCGGTCGCGCTGTCCGCGCGGCCGAGTTTGCCGGCCGCCGACTCGACTTCCGGGAGAGTCGTGATGATCCGATCCTGCCAGCTCATGACATCCTTCACGCTGGAAAGAGAAGTTCCTGGCACAAGCACCGGCATGAAGAGGAGGCTGCCCTCGTTGAGCGGCGGCATGAATTCACTGCCAAGGCCGCGCGGCATCCAGGCCGCGAGTGACGGGCTTACCGCCTCAATTCTCGCCAACGCGCCGCGCGGGATTCCGAAGGCGAGAAGCAGCGCGATGAAAAGAAGTGCTGCCGCGGCACCGAGAACCGCACGCCCATTTCCGAGCGCCCAGAGCAGCGCCGGTCGGTAGAGCCGGCCGAGCTGGTGCATCACGAAATTGTCGCTCTCCGCGCGGAACGGTCCGCGCACCAGCCATGTGCAGAGCACCGGCACAAGAGTCACGGCCAGCAGGGTCGCTCCGATCATCGCGAACGTCTTGGTGAAGGCCAGCGGATGGAAGAGCTTCCCCTCCTGCCCGCCCAGCGCGAAGACCGGCAGGAACGCGAGGATGATGATCGCCATCGCCATGAAGATCGGCCGCCCGACCTGCCGGGCGGCCTCGCGCGTGGTTTCCATCGTCTCGGCAGAAGTGAGCCTTCGCCCGACGGCTTTCTCCGCGAGCTCGCAGTGCCGGATCACATTTTCTGTCATCACGATCCCCGCATCCACCAGCACGCCGATAGCGATCGCGATGCCCGAGAGCGACATGATGTTCGAGCTCACCCCGGTTTCCCTCATGAGGATAAACGAGATGAGGATCGAGACCGGAAGCGGGATCGTGACGATGAGGATGCTGCGGAAGTGCCAGAGAAAAATGATGTGCGCGAGCGTCACGAGAATGATCTCCTCGACCAGCGCGTGCCGGAGGGTGTCGATCGTCCGCTCGATCAGGCTGCTCCTGTCATAGAACGGCCGGATCGTCACGCCGGCCGGCAGGCTCGGCGAGATCTCCGTGATCTTTTCTTTCACGCGGCGGATGACATCCATCGCATTTTCCCCGGTGCGCATGACCACGATCCCGCCGACCGCCTCGTGTCCGTCCACATCGAGCGCGCCCCGCCGGAAGTCTCCGCCGATCGAGATCTCCGCGATGTCCTCGAGGTAAACCGGCGTGCCGCCGGGCGTGCGCAGGGCGATCCGTTTGAGGTCGTCCAGCGAATGGATGAGCCCGATCCCGCGCAGGACAAATTCCATTCCATTTTCCTCGATGACTTTTCCGCCGACGTTGAGGTTCCCCTTCGAGAGGGCATCGAGCACCTCGCGCAGCGCGATGTTATAGTGGCGCATCTTGTCCGGCGAGACGGCCACCTGGTATTGGCGGACGTAGCCGCCGAGGCTCGCGACCTCCGCGACCCCCTCGACCGATGCGAGCTGGTAGCGCACGAAAAAATCCTGAAGCGAGCGGAGCGAGCCCGCATCCTGCTTTGCGGAATCCTCCACATGGAAAAAATATTGGTAAACCCAGCCGAGCCCGGTGGCATCGGGCCCGAGCTGCGGCGTCACGCCCGCGGGCATCAGGCTCTGGAGAAAGCTCAGTCGCTCGAGCACGCGGGTCCGCGCAAAATAGTTATCCACCGAATCCTCGAAGATGACGGTCAGCAGCGAGAACCCGAACATCGAGAGCGCCCGCACCTCTTTGACTCCCGCGAGCCCCTGCAAATTTGTCGAGAGCGGATAGGTCACCTGGTCCTCAACCTCCTGCGGGCTCCGTCCCTCCCACTCGGCATAGACGAGCACCTGGTTCTCGCTGAGGTCGGGAATCGCATCCACCGGCGCGTGCCGCACCGCCTGGATGCCCCACGCAATCAGGAGAAGCGTCGCGCAGGCGACGAGAAACCGGTTCCGCAGCGACCAGTCAACGATCCAGGCGATCATGGCCGGATCTCGTTCCCGCAGTCCTGCATTTCGAGTCCGAGATAAGGATTCAGTGGCTTGTCCCCGGTCTGCACCCAGCGGGCGCGCTGGGGGGCGCCGGGAAATGAGCCGCCGGTCATCGGGCATTCAAAAACCCGAACCGGCACCTCGTATCCCTGGCGTTTGAGTTCGATGGCGAGGTTTGTGGCGAGCGAACTCCACTCGTAAAATCCGGCGCGAACCTGAGCGAGATCCGACGTCTTCGGGAGCTGGGGCAGCTTGCCGGATTTGAGGAATGTTTCCGAAAAGGGCGCTTCCTTCGTTTCTTGCAGCGCGGGGATTTCGATCTTTCCGGCAGCCACGGCACCATCCGCTGCGAGCGCGGCCGAGACGGAGGCCATCGTTTCCAAAAAATGGGCCGCGTCAGCCGGGAGGGGTTTCCCTTTTCCCGGGACGAGCGATGCGCCGAGGCGGAGCTGGGACTCGGCGTCGAGCATGAGGTTGCCGCTGGCCACGACGATGTCGCCCTCTTTCAGACCGGAGACGATTTCGACCCGGTCTGCGCCCGAGCGTCCGGACTGCACGCTTTTCATCTCATATTGCCCGGGCGCGGTTTGCAGATAGACGACCTCGCGCCTGCCATCGCGGAGGAGGGCAGGGCGGGGGATCGTCAGGACCGGCGTCGTGGCGGTTTCGACCAGCGCCTCGGCATACGCACGGTGGGGCAAAAGCCGCTCGTAGCCACCCGCAGATTCGGAAAGCGGATTGTCCACCTCGATGCGGATTTTCGTGCTGCGGCTCTGCGGATCGAAATTCGGGTCGAGAAATGTGACGGTGCCCTCGAATGTCCGTCCCGGCACCGCCGGCGTCGAAATGACCGCCTTCTCGCCGATGCGGACGAAGGGTAGGTCGCGCTCGTAGATCTCCGCCTTGAACCAGAGCCGGGCGAGGTTTCCCATCTCGAAAAGACGCTCTCCATTTTTCACATACTGGCCCTGGTAGGCATTGCGGACGAGAAGGGTGCCGTCCGACGGAGCAAGGAGATCAATCGAATACCGGTCCTTTGGCAGGGCGACGAGGCCGTCCACCTGCGCTGGATTCAGTCCGTATTGGATCAGGCGGTGGCGGGCATTGACGGCCACCGGATCGGATTTTGCGCGCGCCGAGGCATTTTGAAATTCGCGGACGACATAGAGCAGTTCCGGGCTGTAGATCGAGGCCAGTGGCTGCCCGGCCCGGATTTTCTGCCCGACCTGCTGCACGTAGACCTGCTCGATCCGCCCGTCGTAAAATGCGGCGACCACCCGGTGGAGCGTGTCGTCGTCCTCCAGGATGCCGCTCACCCGCACCGCCTTGTGGAGCGGTTCGCGGAGCACGGGGGCCGTGGCGAGTCCGAGCACGCGCGCGGTCTGCGCCGACACCTCGAGCGCGGACGCGTCGGAGGCCGGCTTGTCGTCATAGACCGGCACGAGCTTCATGCCGCAAATCGTGCAGTTCCCCGGCTTGTCCGAGGTGATCCACGGGTGCATCGGGCTCTGGTAGAACTTCGGATTGCGGGCGGGCGCGGCGGGCTTCGAGCACGCGGTCAGGAGCGTGGACGCGAGGCAAAAAACCGCGATCCGCAGAAGCGTGCGGATCGTCTTCACGGCGGGGGTGCTTCGGCGGATGGGATCTGCCACTGGTTTGTTTTATTTCGCTGTCTTCGCCGCCTCCGCGAGCTTGGCCAGATACTTTGCCGGATCTTTGTCGAACTTCGCTTTGCACTGCGGGCAGCAGAGTTTGATCTCCGTGCCCTCCGTGACGAACACATACGGCTTGCCCATCTCGCCGAGCTTCTCGCCCGAGACCAGACAGGTTTCCAGCGGGTAGTTGCCCGCCCAGGCGAAGGCGGATGCCATCAAAAGAAGAAGAAACGATTTTTTCATGGATGGATTTGGTGTTTGAGATTTTTCGCGGAAGACGCTGTCGCACACCGTGCCCGCACCTTCCGGATTGGCTCGTCCGAAAATTATACCCGCGAAGGGCGATTTGCAACTTTTCCCTCCGGCACTTTCTGTCCATGTTGGCGGCGGGCCCGCGAGATGATCGGCACGCCCGGAACCGCAACGCAAACAGTATTTTCATATGAGACACGCACTGATTATTGCCGGGGGCTCGGGCACGCGGCTGTGGCCGATGAGCCGCGCCAAGCTGCCCAAGCAACTCATCCCGTTCATCGGAGGAAAAAGCCTACTCCAGCTCGCCTACGACCGCCTCGAGGGGCTCGTCCCCGCTGGAAATCGATATATCTGCGCCGGTCAGGGCCACGCGGAGGTCATCGCTTCCTCGCTCGCCGGGTTTTCCCGCGCACAGTTTCTCGGCGAACCGACCGGGCGCGACACGCTCAATGCCGTCGGATTCGCAGCGGCTGCCATTGCGGCCGGCGACCCGGATGCGGTGATCGCGGTGTTCACCGCCGATCATATCATCGAGCCGGCGGACGAATTTTTGAAGATTGTGGATCATGGTTTCCGGCTGGCCGAGGAGCATCCCGAAACGCTCGTTACTTTCGGCATCACGCCGACCGCCGCCGCCACCGGATACGGCTACCTCGAACTCGGCGACAGCATCGACGAGTCGGCGCGCGTCGTCCGGCAGTTCCGCGAGAAGCCGGATGCGGAGACGGCCAGCGACTACTTCGCCGCTGGGCCGGGGCGCTATCTCTGGAACAGCGGGATGTTCGTCTGGCGGGCCTCGACGCTCCTCGACTGCATCCGCCGCTACGAACCGGAAAACTTCGCCGGCATCGAAAAAATCGGCGCCGCATGGAACACGCCGGAGCGCGCCGCCGTGCTCGCGGAGATTTTTCCGGCCCTCAAAAAGATCAGCGTGGACTTCGCGGTCATGGAGCCGGCCTCTCGCGACCCCCTGGTTCGCGTGGCGGCGGTGCCGATGCCGCTCCAGTGGCTGGATGTCGGCTCCTGGCCGATGTTTGCCGAGACCTGCGCGCGGGATGCGGATGGCAACGCGGTCGGTGCCGGGCGTGCCGTGTTGCTCGACACGCGCGGTACTCTGGTTGCGTCGAGCGACCCGCAGCACCTGATCGCCACGATCGGCTGCGACGACCTGATCATCATCCACACTCCGGACGCGACGCTCGTGTGCCGCGCCGACCAGGCGGAAAATATCAAGGCCCTTCACCAACTCGTCGCCGAGCAACAGGGGCAGGACCTCCTTTGAGCCCGCGCCGGGGGCCGATGGATTCCCTTTGGGTCTGATCCCCGAAGCTTGCTTCGGCTTTGTTGCTGGAGGGACGACCTCCGTGTCGTCCGCGGATAGCAACGGACCGGACAGAGCCGGTCCCTCCAAATGCCTCGGGGCTTGCCCCGAGGTCTTTTTATTACCTGCGTCCGCCGCCGCGGAAGCCTCCTCCACCGCCATGGAAGCCACCGCCGCCGAATGATCGCGTGTTCCCCATCGATCGCGAGAACCGCTGGGAGTCGAGATCCGAGTGCGTGCTTTCATTGATCGACGCGGGCTTCGACCAACTTTTCCCGTCGTGCTGCTCCCAGTTTCCGTCTGGCTTTGCGCGGTAGGCCTGGCCGTCCTTGCCGGCAAAAACGTTGTTGTCGCCAAGGCGCGAGGAGTCGGTCTTGAGCGAGTCGCGATCCGCGTTTTTCAAACGATCGTCCCCGGCAGCAGCACTGTTCTTCCAGTTGCTGTAATTAGGATTCGAACGGATCTTATCCGCATCGGTTTTTGCCGCGTTCTCGACGTTTTCGCGGTTGTTGTTGTTCGGACGGTCGTTGTTGTTCGGGCGGTCGTTGTTGTTCGGACGGTCGTTGTTGTTCGGACGGTTGTTATTATTCCAATTATTGTTCCGGTTGTTGTTCCAATTTTTGTTATTGTTGACGACGACGTTATTTGACCAGCGGTTGTAAACGTTGTGTGAGTTGATGTTGTTCCCGCCGTTCGCCCATCCGCCGTGCCAGGGCCCCCAGTTGGGAGCGCAGCCCCAGCCGTGATCTGCGGCGATCCCGAAGGCGAACCCTGTGGCCAAGCCGCAGGCGAATCCTGCCCCGAAGCCGTAGGTGAGGGGCGGGGCGATCCAAACGTCGGGACCGATGAACGGTGGATACCAGAAGCCGGTTCCAAAAACCATGACGCCCTCGGGCGAAAGGCAGGGGCCGAAATAGCCGGGCGTGTAGCCGGTGTAAACGACCTCGGGCGTCGATCCGTAAACCGAGACGTTCGTCGCGTAATAAACCGGAGAGCTCGGCGGGATCGTATAAATCGCAGGCGGCACGGAATCGGCCACCGTCCAGGGTCCGAGCGCGGCGCGGGCAAGGAACCACACGCCGTTCACAACGGAATAGTAGGCATCTTCGGCGACCCGGATGACCGGCGTGGCCGTGTTGACCGCATACGCGAGCGCGGTTCCTTCGACCGGTTGGAATTTCGGATCGCCCGCATAGGTGACCTTGGTGGTCGCTGTGCGGGAGACCGTCGCGGTCTGCGGGATGGTGGCCGAGATGGCCGCCTCGCCCGCCTGCGGGGTTCCGGCAACCGACGCCAGCACCGTCCCCGCCGGATCGCTCTCGGGAATTTTCGCGAAGCCGGCCGGGAGTTGCTTGGACGGCACGAACTGCCATGGCCCGCTCAAGGAGGGAGACGCAAACCAGCGTCCGGAAATAACCGAGTAATAATTCTGGTTCGGCGCATAAACGAAGAGCGAGCTGTCGGAATTCGTGACCTTCAGGATCTGCGTGCCGCTGATCGGAGAAAATTGCGGCGTTCCTTGGGTGACGATCAGCTCGGCCGGACCCGTGCTGACAAACACCGCCGGGGTGGGGGAGGGGGTGCCCGCGGGCGGATTAAAAAGCTGGGTCGTGGACGGCGCGTTCGTGAGCGCGGTAGAAAGTGCAGCCGGAGGGTTCTGCGCGGCGGTCCACGGGCCCGCGAGCGCCTGTGCCTGCGACCAGCCGCCGTTGACCCGGAGATAATAAAGCCCGCTCGCGGGATCCATCAGCAGGAGCGCCTGCGTGTTGATCGCCCGCAGAAGCTTCGTGCCCGCCACAGGACGGAGCGCCGGCTCGCCGTTCACCAGCACCAGCACGGCCGCCGACTCGCTGAGAAAAATGGTAGGCACTGGGTTTTGGACGGCGACCGTCGGCGCGGCTTCCGCGCTCGTGACGGCGAGGTTTGCCCGAACCGCGGGCAGTGACAGATTCTGCGACCAGCCAGCGGCCTGGCTGCAAACCTGCGCCGCGTAGCTTGCAGCCTGATCCGGGGAGGCAGGAAAATTCGCCTGCGCCGGCGTGATGTTTGACAGCGAAACCGTCTGCAGTTCGTTGTCGACATCGGTTGTCCCGGTCAGCACGAGCGTTCCGAACTGCGGGGCCGCCGCCCCCTGCGGGAGCACGGAGACCGCCATGCGGGCGGTCAGCGTGTTGCCCGACCAGGCGGTCACCTGCGGCTGATAAACCGTGATCGCGGCCCCCTCGCTGGTGAAGGTCCTCGGCCAGCCGTCGCTCGTGGCGGAGCGGAGGGACGCCAGCGGGACTGCAAGAAAAACCAACGCGAGCAGAGCAGGGATTTTCATATGCCAATCAATTTGCGAAGAAATCCTCCCGGCTCAAGCCCGGATTTCATGCGGCGTGATTTTATTCATGCGTCCAGCACTTGAAAACCGCGGGGGGAGGGATAAATTTCCTGCCATGAAGCGAATTTTGTTTGTCGTCGGATTTCTTCTGGCTCTGGGTGGGTTGGAAGCTCAGACCGCGCAGACCGCGCCGGGGTCGTTACGCCAGCTCAACAACTCCTTTGCCGACGTTTTCGAAAAGGTTTCGCCCGGCGTTGTCGTCATCGAGTCCGTCCGTTCGACCCCCGCGCCGATGACGGGCCTTCCCCAGGGGCTGGAATTTTTCCTGCAGTTTCCGGATGGCAGTCCGGTCCGCGAGCAGCCGAATGTGGGCTCCGGGTTCTTTTTCCGTCCGGACGGGCATCTCCTCACCAACTTCCATGTCATCGAGGGGGCGGAAAAAATCGTCGTGAAGCTGAAGGACGGGCGGAAGTTTGAGGCGAAGGTGGTCGGGGCGGATGAGCGCAGCGATCTGGCGGTGCTCAAGATCGAGGGGAGCAACCTGCCCGCGCTCGAACTGGGCGACAGCGATGCCGTGCGAGTCGGCGAGTTCGCGTTTGCGATCGGGACGCCGATGGATCTCCCCTACACATTCACGGTCGGGGTCGTGAGCGCCAAGGGCCGCAGCCTCCAGATCGGCGGCGGATACGAATTTCTCCAGACCGACGCATCGATCAACCCGGGCAACAGCGGCGGCCCGCTCTGCGACATTGACGGGCGGGTCATCGGAATCAACGCCCTCATCAGCGGAACCAACCGGGGCCTCGGGTTTTCCATCCCGATCAACACCGCGAAAACCATCGCCGCGCAGCTCATCGAGCGCGGGCGGGTCAGTCGTCCTTGGCTCGGAATCGTGATCGCCGGCATCGAGGAAGCCGCCCAGCTCCAGCAGTATTTTCCGGGGCTTGCCAAGGGAGTTGTCGTGCGGGGAATCGAATCCGGCGCGCCGGCCGAGTCCAGCGACCTCCGCGCCGGCGATGTCATCCTCCGGGTGGACGGACGCGATGTCGCCCACGCCAGCGATCTTCAACACGAAATCCTCTCCAAAGAAATTGGCCGCAGCGTCGCTCTGGATGTCTGGCGATCGGGGCGGGTGGTCAAGCTTCAGGTGATGACCGGCGAGCAGCCCGGCCCGCTTGTCCGCGCGTCGAGCCGGCCGCAGCCGCGAACCCACCCCCTTTCGGATGCCGCCCCCGTCCCGCAGCCGCGCTCGCCGGGGGGTTCCTTTCGCGACGCCGACCCGTCGGCTCTCAAGGAATTCGGCATCCGCCGCCAGGTGGCCGGCGGCGTCCTCGTGTCGGATGTCGAGCCGGGAAGCCCGGCCGCCGTGGCCGGAATGGAGCGGGGCGACATCATCACCGAGGCCGGCGGCCGGCCGGTCTCCGGCAGGAAAGATTTGGAAAGCGTCCTGAACGCGCTGGTTCCCGGCCGGGGGGTTCTCCTGCTGATCGAACGCGGCGACCGCCGGACATTTGCGATTCTCAAGCCGTAGCGTGGGCGTCCGCCGAAGCGTCCGGAATGAGATGTCGGGAATGAGGTTGCTTTTTGCAGGGGGATTCCGGAGCATGATCCTTCCTTCTTTTACTCTTATGCAACTCGCAATGATCGGTCTTGGCCGGATGGGTGCCAACATGGTGCGCCGTCTTCTTCGCAACTCCCACCGCTGCGTTGTTTACGACGCGAACCCGGCAGCCGTTGAGGATCTGGTGAAAGAGGGCGCGACCGGCGCGACCTCGCTTCAGGATCTGGTGTCGAAGCTCGAGAGGCCCCGCGCGGTCTGGGTCATGATCCCCGCGGCGATCACGGATCAGGTCGTGAACGAACTGGCCGGATTGCTCGAGCCGGATGACACGATCATTGACGGCGGGAATTCCTATTTTCGCGACGACCGGCGGCGGAGCGAGGCGCTGCGCCCGAAGGGAATTCACTATCTGGATTGCGGGACGAGCGGCGGGGTCTGGGGCCTGGAGCGCGGGTATTGCATGATGATCGGCGGGGACAAGGTGGCGGTGGAACGCCTGGATCCGATCTTCAAGACGCTGGCACCCGGCAAGGGGACGATCGAAGTCACGCCGGGACGCGAAAAGCTCGGCGGAACCGCTGAGGATGGCTACCTCCACTGCGGCCCCTCGGGGGCAGGGCACTTCGTCAAGATGGTTCACAACGGGATCGAATACGGGATTATGGCCGCGTTCGGCGAAGGGTTCGACATTTTGGCCAACGCCAACGCCAGCACGAAGGCGGCCGGCAAGGATGCCGAAACCGCGCCGTCCATGCACCACGATCTCGATTACGAATTGAATCTTGCCGATATTTCCGAGGTCTGGCGCCGGGGCAGCGTCATCAGCTCGTGGCTCCTCGACCTCGCGGCGGCCGCCTTCGCGGACAACCCGACGCTCTCGAACTTCTCCGGCCACGTCGCGGATTCCGGCGAGGGCCGCTGGACAATCATGGCTGCGATCGAGGAGGCGGTGGACTGCGAGGTGCTCACCGCCGCGCTCTACGCAAGGTTCCGCTCGCGCAAGGAACACACGATGTCCGAGAAAGTCTGCTCGGCGATGCGCTACCAGTTCGGCGGCCACATCGAGCGCCAGGCCGGCGGATAATCCCAGTCCGCACTCGGAGAGGGCGGGAAAACTGGTTATTGTGATTTCTCATTTGAGGCTCTTATTTTTCATTTGTGCGGCATGGCTCATTGCTGGGCTGAATTCCCCTGCGGCTGAGGTCAGCGTCATCCTGCCCGACGGTTCTCCTGCGGCGGGTGCCACGGCGGTTTCCGTTGCCAAGGTCATGTTCTTGCATGTGAAGAATGGAGCCATCATCAAGCACTACGGAGATGCCCCACCGCTCCTGCCTGACGATGGGCGGATTGTGATTCCCGACAAGGAAATCGGCCGTTGGGTATTTCTGCATCCCAAGGGGTGGGCCGACCTTGCAATCTCTCTGGAAACCCGGGAAGTCCGCTTGCAACCGTGGAATGAAATTCAAGGGACGCTTGAGGAATCCGCGCGTCCGAAAGCCCCCGCAAGCGTGGCGTTCTCCCGGATTGAAAGCCGACCTTCTGCGTACGAGAGAGGTTCGGTTTATTGGACCAGCGAAGCGGCGGTTGCAGATGACGGCGGCTTTGTCATCGCTAACCTTCCCACGGGTGCCGGGGTGGTTGGGCTCTTACGGGAAATCAAGAACGGACGGCGAGAACAAAGGTGGAAGGATTTTCCCGTCGAAATCTCGGTGCCACATGACGGCCAGATCCGGATTGGCGGCAGCGGCGTTGAAGTGCGCGGCAGGCTGTCGAAAAATACGGGCGCGCTCGCCCTGGTGACGATCATTGATCGTTCGGGCGGCAAGACTCCGCCACATTTCGGTGCCACGAATGATGATGGCGCATTCGCAATCCCAGGAATCGCCCCCGGCAACTACCGGATCGTGATCCGTCCATTTGATGAAGGCAAGTTCCATGTCCAGAGGGAATTTGTGGTTCGCAAGGAGGATTCGAGTGTTAATCTCGGCGAGTTCGCAGATACCTCACCTGATGTGGAAATTTACAGGCAGGTGGAATTTCCGGATGGCCTGATTGATCGCGTTCGAGAAGTGGCATCAAAACAGTGTGACCGCCCGATCAAAAAAATCTGGCTCGGGCAGTTGTTCCATCCCGGCAACGTCTGGGGCGCGCGAGTCACGTTCGAACCGGAGCCGACGGACGAGACGCACGCTACCGCTCGCATGTTCGTCGTTCAAATCCCCGGCGAGACAATCCGGAAGTTCTACCCGGAGCACGACACGGACGGCTTCGGATACCGATTCATTGAAGGCGATTTTTTTGCGCCCAGACTATTCGAGGAAACTGTGCGCATTTTCCCACTCGCGACTCAGACGCTTCATCTCAAAATCGAGGAGCCGCTGGATTACGACACGGCCCTCGCGCTCCTGAAAGCCATCGAAGCGAGGACGTGGAAAACCAAGGAAAAACCACGCGCCAAAACAAAAAACAAAGATGGCAGTTGGACTGTCTCTTTCTCAGGAAGCTGGAACGAAATCACCGCCGACGACCTGCCCAAGGTCGATTCGATCCGACGCGAAAAAATCGACGGCCCGATCAAGCTCCATACCCGCGAGCGGGACTTTGGAGGGAAAGCGGCGGATTTTGAATTTCAGAACGGGGAGTTTATCCTGCTGGGCGTCGGGCACTGGGTCTCGTGAGTTCCAAGCCGCCACAAGCCCGTCATTGCTTGCTGCTCCAATGCGGCGAGCCCCTCAGGAAATTTTCCGCAGGGACGCGATGATTTCGCTGGCGGCGGCGCAGCGGGCGGTGATCGCTTTCCAGTCGCCGATCAGCTCGCGCGGGGCGAGCCACGATCCGCCGAGGGCGCCGACGATCGGCTCGCTCAGGTAGCCCGCCATGTTCTTTTCGTTCAGCCCGCCGAGCGGCACATATTTCAGGCCGAGGTGAGCATACGGCGCGGCGATGTTCTTGAGGTAGGGGAGTCCGCCGGAGGCCTCGCACGGAAAAAACTTCAGAAGCCGGCACCCGCATTCGAGCGCCGCCTCGATGTCCGAGGGCGTTGTGATCCCGGGCGCGAACGAAAGCCCCTCCTCGCGCGCGGACGCAAGAACTCTGGGGTTCATGCCCGGAGCCACGCCGAATGCGGCGCCGGCATCTTTCGCAGCCTGGACCTGGGCCGGGGTCAGGATCGTTCCCACCCCGGCGATCATTTCCGGAACGGACGCCCGGATCGCCTTCAAGGCGTCGAGCGCGGCGGGCGTGCGGAGCGTGAGTTCCATCACCCCGACCCCGCCAGCCAGCAGGGATTTCGCAAGCGGCACGGCGTCCTCCGCGCGGTCCACCACCAGCACCGCTATGACGCCAAATGTTTCGATGCGGGCGGACAACTCGGGGTCGAAAGCTGGTTTCATAAGTGCGCAGGACGATGCCAGCGGAAATTTCCGGCATCAATCATTTTCCATTCGAGTCCGCTCAAGAATCGGTTATCGTCCGCCTCGAATGAAGTTCCTTTTTTTCCTGCTGCCTGCGGCCGTCTTCGCCCAAGGCGTGGCACTTGACAACACCGGCTCGGTCGAGAACCCGAAGCCGACATGGGAAACCCAGCGGCAGGCGCGCACGTATGCGCTGGAGATCCCGGCACCACGCGGGCAGATCACCGATCGCAATGGACGCCCGCTCGCGCAGAGCCGGCTCAGCTACAACCTCGCGATCAATTTTCCCACTCCGCTTGATTGGAACGACGTGAAGGTGCTCTCGTTCGCCCGGCAGCAGATCACCCTGGCAAAAGGCCTCCTCAAGCGGGACATCCAGATCTCCGACGCGGCGATCCTCGGACACTACAAAAACCGGGGGGTGCTTCCGCTCGACATCGCAGAGGATCTTTTTCCCGCCGAGCTTTCGATTGTCCAGGGCGGGTTGCCCTCGGAGCTCATCCTCCGCCAGACGTATGTCCGGTTCTACCCGAATGGCTCGCTCGCCTCGCACATCATCGGCTACACCGGACGCGAGGCCCCACTCTCGATCCGACCCATCGAAAATAACGACCGCATCTTCCCGGAAAGCGAGGGCCGCGAGGGGCTCGAACAAATTTTTGACAACGAGCTCCGCGGCCAGCCCGGCATCCTCCACATCACCTACGACAAGGAAGGCCGGAAGACGTCCGAGCGGATCGCGCGCCAGCCGGTGCCAGGATACAACGTCGTCGCGACGCTCGATGAAAATTTCCAACGGCTCTGCGAGAAGGTTCTGGCCGAGAACTCGAAGCGCGGGGCTCTCGTCGTCATCGAGCCGGAAACGGGGGAGATCCTTGCGATGGCCTCCCACCCGGGGTTCAACCCAAACGACTTTGTGCCGGTCGTGAAGCCGGCGGTCTTCGACGCCTATTCGAAAGACCCCTCGGATCCGCTCGTGCCGCGGGCCTTCCGCTCGGCCTACCCGGCGGGCTCGACCTTCAAAACCTTTGTGGGCTTCGCTGCGCTTGTTTCGGGGCTGCTGAAACCCAAGGACGAATTCAACTGCCCGACGGAATTCACCGTCGGCGACCATACGTTCAAAAACTGGAAGAAGACCGGATCCGGGAAGCTCAATTTCAAGGAGGCGCTGACCCAGTCGTGCAACACGTGGTTTTATCAGGTCGGGCTCAAGATCGGGGCCGAGCCGATCATCGACTACGCCCACCGGCTCGGGCTCGGCCGCCGGACCGGCATCCCCGTCAAATCCGAGACCGACGGGAACATCCCGACCGATGAATACATGCTGCGCGTCCACAAGCGGAAAATCAAAAAGGGCGACATCGCGAACATGGCGATCGGCCAGGGTGACATCCTGATCAGCCCGCTCCAGATGGCCCAGGCGATGGGGGCGGTTTCGCAGAGCGGGGTCTTCCACCAGACCCGCCTCGTCAAGCAGGTGCAGACGATCGACAACCGCGTCATCGCCGCCTACCCGGACCGCGTGCGCGAGGAGATCCCCGTCGCGCCCGAGATCGCGGAGCTGCTCCGCAAAGCCCTCGTCGCCGTGACCAACGACGGGCAGGGCACCGCGCACCGCGCCCAGGTCAAGGGGATCGATGTCGCCGGAAAAACCGGCACCGCCCAATGGGGGCTGCGCACCGCCGCATGGTTCGCCGGCTTCCTGCCCGCTGACAACCCGCGCTACGCGTTCGCCGCGCTCTACGAAGGCGAACCGAACGACAATACCGTGCATGGCGGATCCCACGCCGCTCCGATTATTGGAAAACTTTTCAAGGAGGTCTTCGCCCCGCAGAACTCCGGAGAAAAGAGCGCGGGGCCCGAGCCGGAACCCGTCGTGCCGGCCGACGAATCGAATTGAATCCCGCCCCAGTTTTTTTGTCGAAATATCGGCTCGCCGCTTGACACTATCCGCAAATTCTTGGCAATGTCGCCGCTGAGAAGTCCACCACCGAACTTCAAAACAAACTTAAAAACAAAATAGCCTCATGAACAAAGTTGAACTCGTCACAGCAGTCCAGAAAACCCTTGGTTCCAGCAAAGCCGACGCCGAGCGCGCGCTGAACGCCGTCATCAGCGGCATCAAGCTGGGCATCAAAAAAACCAAAAACGTCCAGCTCATCGGATTCGGAACCTTCAAGGTTTCCAACCGCAAAGCCCGCAAAGGTGTGAACCCGAAAACCGGACAGCCGATCAAAATCAAAGCGTCGAAAGGCGTGAAGTTCTCAGCCGGAAAAGCTTTCAAAAGCTCACTTTAAGAAGCGAAGAGTTTCCCTCCCGCCACGTAGAAACCCGCTCTGCCGCAAGGCGGGCGGGTTTTCTCATGGTGAGGGCCGGCGGTCCGCGCGCTCCGCGAGGATCCCTGCGGCGATCCGCTCGGCAAGCTGCTGGCGGATCTCCGGGCTGTGGATGTTCCGGTTGTCGGAGGGATTCGAGACGAAGCCGAGCTCGCAGAGGATCGCGGGGCGGGAGTTGTTGCGGAGGACGTAGAAGCCGCGGTTTTTTATGCCGCGGTTTTCCGTGCGGTAGGCGTGAGTGGTTTCCTGGAGGATGTTTGCGGCCAGGCGCTTCGACCGGTGGCTCTGGTAGTAGATTTCGATCCCCTGTGCTCTGGAGCGCGGGGCATCGTTGTAGTGCACGCTCACGAAGATGGAGCCGCCGGAGCCGTTCGACATCGCGACCCGCTGCCCGAGGGTCACAAAATAGTCTCCGGTTCTCGTCTCGATGACATGCAGCCCGTTCCTGCGGAGCACGCCGGCCAGGCGCTGCGCGGTGTCCAGGTTCATGGACTTTTCCGGCGCTCCGGAACGCGCGCGCGCTCCGAGGTCGTGCCCGCCGTGCCCCGCATCCACAACCACCGTACCGAAAACGCCAGCCCCTGGGCCGTAGCCGCCGGTCGTTGCGCAGGACGTGAGAAACCATGCGGCCGGCAACGCGAGCAGCGCCCGACCGACCGACCGAAGCCGCCCCCCCGCTTTCTGTTCACAAAAACTGTTCATGATCGTTTCGAACCGGAAATATCCGGACGAATTTCAAGGAACATAGAACCGCACATGCCATGTGCAACCCTGTTTTGCTTCACCATGCGTTTCCCGCTCTTTTTGCCGCTTCCAAAAAAAACTTCAAAAAAGCATTGCCTTTCCAGAAATATTTAATCTTTTTTTACTTTTTGAGCTTATTCCGCTGAATTTATTCAGCCAATTCCAGCAACCCACATAAATCCAACTATGAAATCCATCCGTGCCCCTTTCCACCTTTTTTACATCGTCTTCGCCGGCTTGCGGCGCAGCATCAAGCTGGTTGCATTTGTCTTCGTCTTTCTCGCGGTGGCTTCATCACTGCACGCCAGTCTGATCAACAACTGGGTTAGCTGGTCCGCTCCGGCTGCCTACCCAAACTCCATAATAGCCGGCGATGGGTATCCTTATAATTATGCCACGAATGCGTCAGGCACTATCACCCTGCCCGACGCGACGGTTGGTGAATGTCTCCTTGGCCGGTGAGATCATCAGCCCGGATTCCTTCAACTATATGGGATACGGTGCGAGCGAGTTTGGATCCGACAATCATGCAGGAAAAACCCCTGAGACCAGTTCTGTAAAACAAATGGACTCAGAACATCGGCAAGATGCCGATCGTAGCATTGGCTTCCAGCCAATGATCCGCTCCACGCGAAGAGACGGTATGAGACCTTACGGCGCGTGTTCCTTCGGCACGGAGGGCTCGGGCGAAGGGGTCGGGTCGGCTGCGGGGGCAACGAATTGATCGGCGAGCAGGAGACGGGCTTTTTGGAAAAGGCTTTTGACCTCTTTGCGCTGGTCTTTGCCCAGGCCGCCGCGGGCCGCAGCGAGGATCTGGATACGGTAGTTGATCCTGCTCTCGCCAGCGACATTCGCGAAGGGCATCAGGCTCAGGCGGTGGAAGAAGCGCGAGCCGAGGTTGCCCTCTTCGTCGAACGGCCAGCGGGAGCCGGTTTCCTCGAGCCAAACGCCGGATTCATCCACCGTGCTGTAGAGGAGGGCGGCTCCGAGGCCTTCGACTTTGAGCATGTCGACCTCTTTGCAGGGGATGTGGCCGTTTTCGTTTGAAGCCATCTCGAGTTTCGAACCATCGATCGTCCAGCCGGAATTCCGGTAGCAAACGGTCACGTCGTGGTAGTCGAAAAACGGGTAGTCGAGCGAGAGGGTCGCAACCGTGCCGTCCTTCTCGTATTGCCAGATGTGCGAGAAGATGCTGCCTACCACCGCCCATCCCTGCAGCAGGAGCGCAAACCGGTCAGCGAGGTTGAGCGGCGGCGGGAGAAGGGTCAGAAGCAAGAGATCCACGCGGGAAAAATGGCCTTGAAAAGCAAACTTCCGCCGAGTTCCCAAGCAACTGCCACAACGGCCAGAAGAAACGCTGCGGCCCCCAGCCACGGCGACCAAAGGACGACGGCAGCGACCAGCAGGCCGAAAAAATACAGTGTCATCGTCACCGGAATCCCTTTCGATCCCCCTAAGAGCGGAGGCCGGACCTCGTCCCATCCGCGCTTGGCGAGCAACCCAGCCCCCAGAAGCGCAGCCGGAAAAAACTGGTAGGTGTCGAACCTCCAAAGGTTGACAAAAAACTGCACCAGCAGCGGGCCGAAACCGATGAGCGCGATCGTCCCCAGCAACCGGAGCGTGAGCGGACGCCTGTTCCGGCGCGGACTATGGCTTCTGCGTGACATATTTGTGGTAGGAAAGGTCAGTTCGGGCGTTTCGGCCGGAGCGGGACATAAGTCAGCAGGAGCCCGGCTTCCTGCTTGCTGATGGCTTGCCTCGGGATGAGGGAGGCGAGGGCGGGGGCATCCGCCCGCCCATTGGCGGTCAGCACGGCCGCGACGACCGCCTTCGGGGGCGGGGCAAGCGTGGCGACATCGATTCGGGCTCGCAGCTTTCGAACTCGTCCAACGCCTGTTTTTTTTCACCAGCCCGCAGGAGAGCGAGGGCGTGGGTGACGCGGAAGGAAAAGTCCTGCGGGTTGGCCTTGCTGCGAAGGGCGATCGCCCTGATATCGACAGGCATCTCGAGGAGGGCACCTTGGTAATCGAGCTCGTTCTTGACGGTCAGGTTGTCGGCGAACGCGGGCGAGGCCGCGGCCAATTGATAAACCCGCCGCGTCCGGGCGGCATCGCGGTGGCGTCGGACGACAGGCGCGATAAACCGCAGTGCGGGTTCGGCCTTGGTGCGGTCGGCGAAGAGTTTGGCGAGGGCTTGCTCGAAAAGGACGGTTTGGCCGTCTTCTTCCAGGCAGGCGAGCGCAGTGAGGTGCTCGTCGAGACGGCTTTCGCTCCCTGAACACGCCGCGGCGTAGAGGGCGGCGGCTTCCTCGGAACGCTGTGTCCTATTTTTGCTGCAAGATTCGTGAGGTGACGCGCTTGGCGGGCTCTCCATTTTCCATATGCGCCCACCGCGCGGGAAGAAACGCGGCAGCCAAAAAAACGACCGTGAGCACGGCGGCCGCCCACGATGCCTGCTGACAAAGCGCGGAATGCCGCAGAAAAACACTTTCAGCGAAGCGGGCAGGGCTTTGATCATCGCGAGGAATTCGCCGGGACTCCGAACCGCCCACGCGCGTGACTTCCTGGCCATGCGCCGAAGGCCGCGCAAGAACCTCTCAAGCGAATCAGGCAAATCCTTGCTCATGGGAAATGAATAATGTGCCGGGACTATGGATGATATCAAGCAAACAGCGGGCCGGGAAAAAAAGTCGGACGGCACGGAGGCCGTCCCTCCAAGGTTCCGCGCTGGAGGGCGCTGCTCCGTCAGCGCCGACTTTTTTGGCTCCCAAAAAGTAAAACACCCGCACCTTGCGATGCGGGTGTTTTGTGAAAGACTCACTCGCGGATTATTTTGCGGTGGCGCGCTTGCGCCAGCGGGCGAAAACCGCACCGCTCACAAGCATGGCAGCCGCGGCCTATGTGCCGGATTCGGGGACAGCGTTCACCTCGACCACCGGGATGACGGCGTCGAACGCCCCGGCCGTGGTCAGATTCACCATGGATGAGAAGATCCCGATGTTGGACCACGCCGACCCATCATTTAAATCCATCTCAAAGGAACTCGATGGCGCCAAGAGGCTCACAGAGGCGTAGGTCGCCGGCGTCGTCCCGTAGCCGTTCGAGAGCGCGATGACGGAGTAAGCGTCCGCGGCTATGCTCGAACCCGTCGCTGGAATTCCCTCGAAGAAATTTGTCCTGCTTTCGGAAGGGTGCAGGACAAAATTCTGAGGGATCTCCAGATCGGCGTTTTTTGGGAACATGTAAGCTTTTGCGCCACAACGTGGCTGCATCCCGCAGCCCAGGGTTGCAAAGCTACCCTGGGTATATAGGAAACCATATACCAACCCTGAATGGGTTGCCTCGGGCGAGGGACACAACCCATTCAGGGTGGGTTCTATTCTCCTGTCGATACCCAAGGCAGCTCATTCTTCGCAACCTTGGGCTGTCGGATTGATCCCCTTCGGGGATTCCCGGAAGATTTTTGTCCTGCACCCCTTTCGGAATCGAGCCACACACGCGGATTGCAATGGGCGGGGTCGGAGGATAGGCTAATTGGTTTGTGGAAACCGTGAATTCTCAGCCAGCGCCGGGGAGCGTGCAGCGCCGAATCGAAGGCGCCCTGCGCGGGTTTTCTTCCGCGAGGTCGCACGCGCGGCATTTTTTCCGGAGGCTGCAGCGGAAGCCCCGCACGGTGACCGAGGGGCCGAACCTCCTGCCCACGCTGATCAAGGTGCTGGCCGCGTTCGCGCGGATCGACGGCGAACTGCTGGAGGAGGAGATTGACTCCGGGCTCGGATTCCTCCGCTACGACTATCCGGACGCCGTTTATTCCGAGCTACGAAAACTGTTCGGCGACGCGCTGCACGAGAAGCAGGATCTCAACGAAATGGCTCAGAAGCTGGCCGGGCAGCTCAGCGACGAGCGCAAGATCCTTCTCGGCGTCCAGCTCTACGACCTTATCGCCAAGGCCGGGCTCCGCCAGGATCAGGTCATCGCGTATTACTCGTTCATGTCCCGGCTGGGCATGGCCGAGCAGGCGATCGACATCGTCTACCAGCTCAACTCCGACAACCAGTCCGATCCGGCGGTTTACCGCGCCGGAGCCTCGCCGCTCGAGATGGTCAGCTTCGGAAACCCCGAAAACTCGGACGTCGCGCTCGCGGATTTTGCGCCGGACGAGCGGCTCAACGCCTACCGGTATGGCGATTTGGTGATCCTGAAAAATCTGAGCGGCAGGAACCTCGTCGTGCAGGGCCGCGCGCTCAAACCGGGCGACTTCGCCCGCCTCTACGCCGGACAGCGGGTTCTCATCGACGACCAGGTCCTCGCGTATTCCGATCTCGTCTTTTATTTCAACGCGAAAAAAAATGTCACGCTGCCCGAGATTTTCATCGCGGTGAGCGGATCCGACGAGGTGCGGCTCGAGAAGGCCCGCTCGCGCGACTCCTGCCTGCGTGTGACGTTCGGCCTCCGGGTCAAAGTCCGCGCCCTCCGCAACGTGGACGCCGTCCTCAAGGGCGTCCGCCTGAACCAGGGAATCGTCGTGGATGCCACGCTCGAGGACAAAATCGTTTTCCACAACGACAGCGAGCTCGATCTCGGCGACCTGCGCCGGCGTGCGCGATCCTACGGCGGACGCTTCCAGCTCAAAACTTCGAAGAGCGAATATCTGGTTTCGAACAATCCCGGCCTCCTGCAGGAGGACGATATCCTCCTCGCGCCCGGCTCCGGCGGCGATGTGCTCCTGAAGATTTTCTGCGACTACGACCGCCGCGAGGGACGCCTGGAAGTCCTCCAGTCCGACCGCCCGATCCTGGTGCGGGGGGTGCCGGTCCGGAACACCTCGCCGCTGGCCGACGGAGATACGATCCGCGTGGATATCGGCCAGATCCTCCGCTGCAACTTCACCGAGCGCCTGATCGAGGAGGAGAGGAATGTCATTCGCTCGATCGAGGCGCGCGACCTCGTCTGCCGGTTTGCAAACGGGAGCGTTGCGATCGACGGGCTCTCGTTTTCCGTGCAGCGCGGCGAGATGGTCTGCGTGATGGGTGCCAGCGGGTGCGGGAAGAGCACGCTCATGCGCGCTCTCTCCGGGCAGTTCCCGCCGCACCAGGGCGACGTCTTCTTTAACAATCGCTCGCTCTACACGAACTACGACGCCCTCAAAAAATATGTCACCTACGTCCCTCAATACGATGCGTTCGACGAGCACCTCACGATCGAGGAGAACCTGAATTTCGCGGCCGCGATCCGCGCTCCCCACCTCTCGCGGCGCGAGCGGCTCCGGCGGGTGGACGGCAAGCTCGCCGAGCTCGGGCTCAACGAGCGCAGGAATTTTGTCGTGGGCAGCGCGCACAAAAAGACCCTGAGCGGCGGCGAGCGCAAGCGCCTGAACATCGGGCTCGACATGGTCAGCTCGGCGGATGTCTTCCTCTTTGACGAGCCGACGAGCGGGCTCTCCTCGAAGGATTCCGAGCACGTGATCGAGATCATCCGGGGGATGTCGCACAACAAGATCGTGCTGGTCACGATCCACCAGCCGACCTCGAAGATTTTTCAGATGTTCCACAAGGCGGCCCTGCTCGACCGCGGCGGGAAGCTCGTCTTTTTCGGGACCCCGCAGGAGATGCTGAAGTATTTTGCGGAGGCCGAGCACCAGCAGCATTTCGGGACGGCGCTCGGCGGCTGCGAGGCGTGCGGCACGACCCGTCCGGAGTTCATTTTCGACGTGCTCGAGACCCCGCTGCGCGATCTTGGCGGCGACATCATCTTCGAGGAAAACAACCGGGGCCAGCTCGTGCCGGCCCGCCGGTTTTCTCCCGACTACTGGCGCGACAAATACGAGGCCTACCTGCTGATGAAAGACGTCCGGCAGCCGTCCGCGCCGCGCGAGCCCGCTCCTCCGACCGCGCCGGTGCGCCGACGCTCGCCGGTCCGCTGGCGCGAGGAATGGCACCAGTTCATGGTGCTTTTCAAGCGTGCGTTCATCAGCAAGCTGAGGAATCCAGCGAACCTCCTCACGACGATCCTCGAGGCGCCGCTGCTTGCGCTTCTCACCGGGATGGTCCTCCGGTATTCGGTCAGCGACGTTTATGATTTCGCCTCGGCGTTCCACATCCCCACCTATCTTTTCCTCGCGCTCGTCGTGGCGATGTTTCTCGGCCTGACGAACAGCGTGGACGACATCATCCGCGACCGGCCGGTGCTCATGCGGGAGCGGAACCTCGACGTGCGGCTGCCGTATTATGTCCTGGCCAAGGCGCTGACCCTGGCGGCGTTCGCGCTGATCCAGTGCGCGCTTTTCGCATGGATCGGAAACGCGCTGCTGTCGGTGCGCTGCGGATTCGGGATCGTCTTCTGGGCGATGTTTTTCACGGCGGGCTGCGGGGCGGCTCTCGGCCTGGTCATTTCCTCGCTCGTGGCGGAAAGCAAAACAGCCATCCTGATTATCCCGGCGGTGCTCATCCCGCAGATCATCCTGAGCGGTGCGCTCATCAAATACGAGGAGATGAACCGGAACCTCGATTTCGTGTATTCGATCCACCAGTGGGTGAACAGCCACCCCGGCAGCGCGATGCCAGCGCGCAGCGACCTGCAGGTGCCGCTGATCTGCGAGCTCATGCCCACGCGCTGGTCCTACGAGGCGCTGGTGTTCGCCCAGGCGAAACTGAACCCGCTCACCCGCCGGCAGGAAACGATCCAGAGCCAGATCAACCGGCTCGTCGGGAACAAGGCCCTCTCGCCCGCGCAGGAGAACCGGCTCGAGGATCTGAAGGATACCCTCGCCGTCCTCTCCGGGCTCGAGGCCTCGGATCCCAGGACGCTGGATGCCCAGTTCAAAAAAGTGGATGCCGTCATCGCGGGCGGCCCGTTTGACCGTTCGGTTTTCAAAGGCGCGGGAAGCGGGACGACGGCCGAGCAGCTCTACGTGAACCAGAAAGTCACCGACCTGATCTCGAAGGCGGAGATGGAGCAGAGCGACTACCGGGAGAACCGGCACATCAATGTCTTCTTCGGGCCGGTGAAGGAATACTGGGGGCTGCGCGCCGGAATCCTGTGGTTCAATTCCGTGGTGCTCGTCGTTTCCACGTTCGCGCTTTTCTTCACCCTTTACCTCGTCCTCAGGTCGCAGATCCGCCACCGGGTCGCCTAAAGCGTGGGATTCGATCTCGCTTCCAGCTACGAGCCGCAGGGCGACCAGGCGCGGGCGATCGAGGCGCTCACCCGTTCGCTCCTCGCCGGGAACCGGCACCAGACGCTGCTCGGGGTCACCGGATCGGGGAAGACCTTCACGATGGCGAATGTCATCCGGAATCTCGGGCGCCCGGCGCTCATCATGTCGCACAACAAGACGCTCGCCGCCCAGCTCTACAGCGAGTTCAAGCAGTTCTTTCCCCGGAACGCGGTCGAGTATTTCGTGAGCTACTTCGACTACTACCAGCCGGAGGCGTATCTTCCGCGCTCGGATACGTTCATCGAGAAGGACTCCTCGATCAACGAGGACATCGAGCGGCTCCGGCTCTCGGCGGTGAGTTCGCTGCTCAGCCGCCGGGATACGATCGTCGTCGCCAGCGTCTCGTGCATCTACGGACTCGCCTCGCCGGAGGATTTCCTGCAGATGCTCGTGACGATCCGGCCCGGACAGCCGATGACCCGCGAAGCCCTCCTGACAAAGCTCGTCGAGATGCTCTACGAGCGGAACGACATCGCGTTCGCACGCGGGAAGTTCCGGGTCCGCGGCGACGTCGTCGAAATCCATCCCGCGCAGAGCGAGGACGAGGGGGTGCGCGTGGAATTTTTCGGCGATGAGATCGAGCGGATCAGCCGGTTCGACCCGCTGACCGGCCACGTCTCCGCGACGCTGACCACGTTCACGCTTTTCCCGGCCAAGCAGTTCGTGACCCCCTACGACAAGCTCAACCGTGCGATGGGCGATATCCGCAGGGAGATGGAGGCGCGGGTCGTCGAGTTCGAGCGGGACAGCAAATTTATCGAGGCCCAGCGGATCAAGATGCGCACCGAGTTCGACCTCGAGATGATGCAGG
>JBAXXD010000023.1:0-44905 GCA_037128135.1 Verrucomicrobiia bacterium | reverse complement strand
GCAATTCGGATTCATCGAAAACCACAATATTCCGAGGTTTCTTGTCTTACGGAGACGGAGAAGCTCTGGTTCCGAAAGGAATGTGTTGCCTGCAAGTTTGCAGTAAACCGTGTGCGACGGGTCGGCGGTCAAGCTTTCGATCTGGCTCGGGGACAGATTCGGGTTGCACGCAGCTCCTGAACGAGCAAAGTCGTCCCGATCTTTGAGGAACAGGTCGATTTCATCGTGAGTCAAATTAGGATTGCTCGCAACAAGGAAGCGGACATCCGCGCTGGGTATGTGGACGAACTCAAGAATCCGCCTATGCTCAAGAGGCATCCTCTCGACAACCGCACGAATAACTTCTGTGGCGTAGCCATGCTCTCTCAGATATTTTTCGGCGTTTTTCTCCGGGTGCGCGGGGCCAATTATATCAAGGTTACAACCGGCGAACAGCATTCCGATCAACACGGTTAAGCACGCTTTCAGCGGATTCATTTTTTCAGCGCCCCTTGTAGAATTCTTTAGATTTTCCAGTCAGAACAAGAAATATGCCCGCGATGGAGATAATAGAAAACGCTTCAAGTATTGTGCGGGTTGGATCAAGACACGCCCAAAATCCCGGCGCAATGTTGCCCCCACCTGTGTTAGGTGTAACTTCATAAGCTGCCCATCCAAAATAAATGCTTCGCGACAATAAAAATACCCTCGGAGCCGCTCCAGAGCCTGAATCAAAAGTTCCTTCAGGATATCTCCGTGCAGGAAAGAGGAAAATCAAGGCTAAGAATATCAGCGCGATGCTCAAAATGATTTTGCGAGTGGAATTCATATATTTTCCTAACGTCAATACTCATTATCTTCCTGGTATCAGCATACATTATTTCAGCAATCGTATTCCCTGCAAGAGTGAAAGAAGGAATCCGGCTACTACAATCGCTTTTATAATTCTTTGCCTTTTTCTGTAGCGTATTAATTTCTCCTCGTCGAGATAGTAGTGTCCATCCGCTACGGGAACTAAAATCTTGCCAGTTATTAGCTGGTTGCAAATCCAGGAATGACGCTCCTCAAGATCTTTGAGAGCAAGAGTATGCTCCTTGCTATTTGCTCCGACTTCGCGAAAACGGTTGAGTAAGCGAATGCTTTTTCTCCAAATCAAAGCTCGCGCCACAACGCCGATGATGATCGCCGTCCAAAAAGAAATGAGAAAGTGTTGGGTGGTATTCATATTAATCGTGGATTGATGGCGAGACTATGGACGAGCTCGTTAGGAATATTCTTCTTTTGCATTTGGAGCATGGGTTCGGATCACTGCAGCCAAATGCGAAGATGGCATATCCAACCCGGCAAAATCAATTGACATGAAGTGTGCGTGAGAAAAATCAGTATGAATAGGATGCGGGATCATAGCCTGTAGTGTGGTCAGAATGGTCGGTTTCTGGGAAGCTACCCATAAATGAATTGGTCGCCAGCTATCAAACGGTGAAAAGGTCATCTCCCCCTTGCCCTGCCTCACAACACGGGGCACATGGCGAAACGCCATAATATCTCTCCAAAGAATGGGGGTCTTCATGAGTCGCGTGTCAAGAAGACCGTTTTCATCAGCGGTCAATATTGGCTTGCGATTAATCAGCCCCCACAATGAGAAAGCAAGTATCAAAGCCGCTATGCAAATAAATGGCAGACTCAGCAATCTGCGGGAGCTATCAGTGATAACATATATTCCGGTCGCAAGAATACTGGAAAACAGACACATGCCGAGTGCATACATTTTTGAAGGATACGCAACGAGCCGCTGCGGGCTCTGTGGCTGAGCGCCTGATTCAATTTTAGAATGGATTTGAATAGGCATCTGCAACCTTCGCTTCGAGCTTGATGTCCGGTGAACTAAGCTTTCCATCCGTGTCCTTGACTGTAATCTTAAAGTATTCTTTCCCGCCAGGCATGACAACCGCATCGACACGACCGGAGGTCTTGTCAATAAAGGTTCCTTTGCCATCAAAGAATAGGCAGTCGATATTGGTGCTTTTCCAGTTCGTTTTCCCTCTGTTCTCGACAGTTCCAAGAATCTCATAGGTTTTATCGACCTGTCTCTTTTCTAATATTTTAATCTGGAGATCCTTGCGGAAATCACCTTTCGGCTTGTAAAGCTGCCACATTGGCAGAAAGCCAATCAGGACGATGGGGAGGATGAACAACCATTGCTTTTTCGGCCATGAGAAATTCAAGTTGGTGATTTCGGCTCCACAGTTCGAACATTTAATAGTTGCTTTCATATTAGGTATTTTGATCGTTTTCTATTCGTCATTCTGTCTGTCATTTCGAAAATCGGTGTCCGCTTCCGGGAGTCGCGGGTCGCGCGCCCAAGGCACAGTGTAGAGAAACTTCGATTTCAGATTCCTGTGGTATTTGTTCGTGATCAAAGCGGCCGCCACCCAGAGAGGTAGAACAGCAAGTGTAGAAAATCCACCGGGCGTTAAAGATTGAATGTTGCTCCGTAGAAACCATCGGCCCCAGGCGGTGTTTAGAGTAGCTCCCGTGGCATGGGCATCCTGCCCATGCGTCGCAATCCATCAAGACATGGGCAGGATGCCCATGCCACGGGATGTTTTCTACACAGCAACTGAATGTCTCATCCTTGTCTTGGTGGAATATTCTCATCGGCGACCCTTCACTTTCCCTTGATATACACGGATCCCTCTCCCGGCGGAAAGAGAAGAGCGATTTCGCGGGTGGATTTTTCGAGTTTTGGAAAATCTGCCGTGAAGGTTTTCCAGGTGCCTACTGGCTTCAAAGAGAGTGGACGGTAGAACCACGAACCGTCTTTCACGCGGATCAGAAAGTCGCATTCCGGGTAAACGAGAGCCGACCAGACGTATCCGCCGCCTTCGCCAAAATCCACTTTCGAGAACTCCCTCGACTTTTCCAGGCGTTTGAATGAGGGGTCCGCCATCACCTGCACCGAGATGGAAACATCTGTTTCCTTCGGTTTGGCGCGAAGGGACTGTTTGATTTCCCGCCACGAGTTTTTGCTCAGTTCGAATTTGAGTCCTGGCACGGACCCGGGCGTTGCCGTCTCGGAAACCTGGCCGGCCGCATCGAAATAGACCGCTTTCCCGTCGCCCTGCCATCCGGCTTTGCCACGCAAGAAGTCCGCGTTGTTGATTTCCTGGGCGTTCAAGCCGGCGAGGGACAATCCCAAGGCGGCTACTATGGCTGTTGTTGTCGGTTTCATAAAATGTGAGCTTCCCCGGGGAACGGTTCCGAAGCGATTTCCGCTGCCGGTGTTGTATTCCCCATGGATTCATTCCGTGGCCCCCTGTTGTCTGAGGAAGTCAGCGGTTTCGAGTTTTCCCTCCTCGATGGCCCTTCGGAGAACCGTCCGGCCTTGGGTATCCCTGGCATTCAGATCCGCCCCGTATTCGATGAGCTGTTTGAGTGGTGTTGTGGGATTGTGCCAGAGGGAGCGCATGAGAGGGGTTATTCCACTTTTCGTGGAGACATTGGGATCGGCCCCGGATTCAAGGAGATGCTCTCGAAACTCGGTCATCTCCTGATAATCCCAAATCACCGTGGCAAGGAGAGGGGTCGTGCCATTTTTTTTGTTGGCGAAATTGATGTCAGGACCGTAGTCCAGAATATGTCGGGCGGTCGGGACATTCCGCTTGTAGATGGCGAGCATGAGGGCGCTATCGCCATTCTCGTTTGGCTGGTCCACCGGTGCACCAGCTGCCAGAGCCTCGTCGAGCATGGCGATGTCACCTCGCTTGGCACCGTTGTGCAATAGCCAGACCGGATCGTCGCTGAGCCGGGTTGGCCCATCGACGCCGTTTCGCCGAAGAAGATCGATGATCCGCTGGTTTCCCTCGTTGACGGCAATTTCAAAGGGGGTGCCGTGTTTGGTTCGCTGGCGCGGGTCCACCCCCATCCACAGCAGCCATTGCAGCCCGTGCTCGTTGTCTCTCACCACGCTCCAAGTGGTTTCCGTGTGTCCATCCCCACGGAGGGCCGCTGTGTTCGCTCCCTTGGCGAGAAGGAACCGCCGCATCCCGTCCAACCCTCCCCCAAGCCATCCCATCGTGTAGCTGAGCGGGCTGCGGCTTTCGTTGTCGAGAGCGTTGGCGTCGGCCCCCATCATCAGCAGATAGAACACCACCTCGGCCTGCCCCGCTGTAATGGCCTCATGAAGTGGCGTGCGGCCTTTTTCGTCGCGGACGTTGGCTCCCGGACCCTGCGTCAGGAGTTTTTCCAGCATGGGAAAATCTCCCCGCCGGGCAGCATCATGGACGGGATTCTTCACGAACCCTGGAAGACCAGACGCAACCTCCGAAGCCAGAGGCATTCCGGGGCTGGAATAGTCATGCAGCATCGCCGCCATTTCCCCGGAGGCCGTGCCGGCGGAGGCCGGATTCGCTCCGGCCCACAGCAGGATTTCTGCATGGTGCAGGTCGTTTTCCGATACGGCCTTCGCCAGCGGCGATACCCCCGAATCATCTTTCCTGTTGATGTCTGCACCACGCAAAATCAGGAGGAAAAGCGACCATGTGGAGCGGCCCTCCACCGCATACCAGACAGGGGTCCGTCCGGACGAATCCGGAAAATTCGGATCGGCACCCCGTTGGAGCAGCAGAGCCGCGTAGTCGTCAGCGTTCTTTTTCAATGCCCAATGGAGCGCAGTGAGTCCGGCCGAATCGCGGATCGTGTTGATGCCTGCCCCATATTCATTCAACACATCTGTGAATTGTCGGCTATCCGTCCAGGAAGGGTTGCGTTTGATGACGCGAATCAAAGGATGATCGGCGTCGGATGGCGTGGCGGAGCAAAGCCGAGGGGGCACCCGATGATCGGACGGTTCTCCCGAGATGATGGAACTCCCCGACTTTTGTTCGGATGCCTTGGAGGGCAGGATCCCGAAAGCGACCACCGTGAGCACCACTGCGGCGGAAGCCCCTGCCAAGATCGGCCCCGAGATCTCGTGCCAGGCCGGTCGAAGGGCATTCCGGGCAATCTCCAAAAGTCGCAGCCCCGAAGCCGTCTGCGCCAACTGGACAATCCGGATTGCGGCCATCGTTCCCTCCACGGAAGCCTGGGCTGATCCAGCCGCCGCCAAAGAAGCCAGGCCGACTGACACACCCAACCGCTTCTTTAAGAGATCGCGGGCGCGGGTCAGTCGCATGGAGATGGCGCTGGCTGTGCATTTTTTCAGGATGGCAATCTCTTCGATGCTCCGCCCCTCCATGTAGTGCAGGATCACCGCCTCCTTTAACTTGCCGGGCAGCTTCTCCACAATCTCGTCCAGATGTGGAAGCGGTTTCTGCGTTTTGGAATCGAGTGCCTGACGGGCAGATTCCTCTTCCCTCAGCTTCCTGCGAGTTGCTGATTTTTGAATGTCCAGTGACGCCCGCACCGATACCCGGTGAAGCCATCTTCCCAAGCCATCGGAGACATCGAGTCTACGGCCCTTCATGGCCAGAGCGACGAAAACCGCCTGGGTCGAATCTTCCGCATCCGGGCCAAAGCCAAGAATGCGGGAGGCTGTGGAGTAAACCAGCGGATGGTAGCGCGATACGAGCGAACGGAAGGATTCCTCACATCCGCGATCAAAATACGCGGCAAGCAGAATCCCATCCGAGCAGTCGTGCATATACCTCTCTTAACGACAGCCAGGCTCGAAAACACACATAAAATGCGTGCCACATTGAAAAGCGATGGGGGGGGGCGCTTCGCGCTCTTGACGGAAGTCAAATGAAAGACGTTTTACGCCAGCACAGCGTCATGAAACCGAACCCTGAAGAGGCGCAGATTGACGCCGGGAAACGCAGAGCCTGCCCCGGACAAACCACCTTCAGACATTCTGATGCAAAGGCGAACCCATCACCGTCCATGCGGCGCCCGCTTTTTGATCTCGACGAGCGACTGCCGGATCGCACGGCCGGCCGCCTCGATTTCCGACTCGAGTTGGCGCGAGGAGATCGAGACCGCCCCGAACGACTCGACGGTCAGGCGTTCGAGGTGGTCGTCGGTGGCGACGGTCACATCGAAATCGGGAGCATACTTTGCGGCGAGGCGCTCGATGATCGAGTCGGCGGTCTGGCCGGATTTGGAATAGAAGACTTTGATCGCGGTGGATTCTTCGCCGGCGGATGGCTTCGGCCCGGTGCCGTCGAAGACGACCGCGACCATCCAGTCGGTGCCGTCCTGCAGGACGGTCAGCATCCGGACGAGGGATTCGCGGACAGCGGCACCGTGCGCCGCATATTTTCCGGCGAACTGCGGCCACTGGAAGATCATGCTGTGTCCGTCCACGATGAGAATCTTCTGTTTCAAATCGATTGGGTTATTCTACCACCGAACCTCACGAAATGACAGGCCGTGGTGTCCCGGGTCAGGGAATCCTCCTTATGCCGTGGAGTGCCCGCCGGCAGGTCGAGGCCGGGAAGCGGTCAATGGCCGCCCGCCCATGCCGGGCGGCGAGTGAGATGGAAGAGGCGCTCGCCCGCCTTGGGCACGCAAAGGATCCCCTCGGCCTCGCGGTCCGCAAAGTCGCTCGGATCGATCGTCGCCGGGTCGCGGTAGCCGAGGTTGATCCGACGGCATTCCTCTTCGGGGATCTGCGTGGCAAGCGTCACGCGAACGCGCGGGGTTTCCACCCCGTTCTCGTAGGTTCCGATCCCGTGGACGTGCGTCGAATGGGCGAGGACGCCGGTGGGGTAGCCTTTGAAACGATCCCATTGCTTCAGGAAGTAGTCGCGGCAGTGGTAGCCGATTTCGCGGATCAGCCTGCCATGCACCTCGGAAATCTCGTGAAGGTGGGGCGCGAAGATGATGAGCTCGCCGCCGTCCGCCACGACCGGCTCCAATTTATACATGCACTTTCCCGCGACCCAGAGCTCGTCATACATCGGCGGGGCGCAGGAGAGGACGGTGTGGAACGGGCGATCCTTGCAGGTGATATGAATTTCGGACGAGAGGTCGCTGGCCTCGTCCCATGCGGATTCGGGCGTTCCCGCGAAGAGCCCGGCGAACCGCTTGTCATCGACCACCGGCGCGAGGCAGAGCCGGTCCTGTTTGATCAATGAGGCCGCGCGATCCACGACCTTGCGCACCGGCGTCCATTTGTTTCCGATGATCAGCGGGTTCGTGACGACGGCGCCGAGCCAGTGGAAAAAGTTGAGGATCTCCGCGCCTCCGATGCCCGGAAAAAAGTATTTGTTGCCTCCGGAGAACCCGACCACCTCGTGCGGGAAGACCGGGCCGATGACGAGGAGGGTGTCGTAGCTGTTGACGAGCCGGTTGATGTGCACCGGAACCTCGACGGCAAACAGCCCGCCGGAAAGCTCATGAATTTCCGCGGCGGAGATCCGCCCAATTTCCTCGAGGGTTTCCGGTTCGTCCCATGTGTGGTTGAAGACGCGGACGCCGCCGAATTTCCCAGCCCGTTCCTCCGGAGAGATTTCGAGCCTGCGGTTGATCGCGTCCTCGCTCATGGGCGGATGGGTTCCGAGCGCGACGATGATGTCCAGCTTGGCGGCCCTTCCGGAGAGGCGCCCGTGCAGCCCCTTGAAAAGCGTACCGATCGGCGCGGTGCGCGTTCCATCGGGGATGATCAGCAGCACCCGCTTGCCGTCAAAGGGGTAGCTTTTTACGAATGCGTCGAGCACGGACTCGACCTGTGCGGAGCTCAGGGATTCTTCGCCCGGGGCCTGGCAGGAAATCGCTCCCATGGAGATCAGATCGTCTGGCAAAGAAATCCGCCATCCACGCAGAGATCCATGCCGGTGACAAATGAGGAGGCCCGTGAGCTGGCGAGAAAAATGGCGGCGCCGGCGAGTTCCTCCGCGGTGCCGAACCGGCCCATCGGCGTATGGCCGAGGATCGATGCGGCGCGCTCGGTCGGCGACCCGTCCTCATGGAAGAGAAGCTTGCGGTTCTGCCCGGCGGGAAAGAATCCCGGAGTGATGGAATTGACGCGGACCCCGTGCGGCGCCCATTCCCGCGCGAGGAACTTCGTGAGGTTCAGCACGGCGGCCTTGGCTGCGGAATACGCCACGACCCGCGAAAGCGGGAGGTGGGCGGAAACGCTGGCGATGTTGATGATGCTGCCCTTTCCGGCGGCGACCATCGCCGGGCCGAAGACCTGGCACGGAAGCAGCGCACCGCCGAGAAGGTTCAGATCAAAATTAGCGAGCCATGCCTTGGTCTCGATCTGCTCGAAGGCATGATCCTCGGTGACGGTCACTTTCGGATCGTTGCCACCGGCCGCATTCAGGAGCACGCTGACCGGGCCGAGGCTGGCCTCGACGGATTTCCTCAGCGCATCCAGACTCTCACGCGAGGTCGCATCGGCCGCAAAAGCCTCCGCTGTCCCGCCCGCTTCGCGGATCGTCTTCACGCAGGCCTCGGCCTGTTCGAGAAACCGGTCGGCGACGGCCGTTTTTGCACCGGCGGACGCAAGCGCAGAGGCCAGCGCCCCGCCAAGCACTCCGCCCCCGCCGATGATGACGGCGGTTTCTCCGGTCAGATCGAAGAGGGATTTTTCAGAAGATTTTTTCATAGTCGGGAAGTGTTCTCACTCGAGCCGGCCCGGTTCAAGCCCGAAATATTCCGCCGCGTTGCCGTAGCAGATGCGCCGGACGATGCCGCCCAGCCATTCGATGTCCCCGGGCAGTTCCCTGTTCTCAACATCGGTTCCGATCGTGTTGCACAGGACGCGGCGGAAATATTCGTGGCGGGGATAGGAAAGGAAGCTGCGCGAGTCGGTGAGCATCCCGACAAACCGCGAGAGAAGGCCGAGGTTGGAAAGCGCGTTGATCTGCCATTCCATGCCCTCCTTTTGATCCAGAAACCACCAGCCGCTGCCGAACTGGATCTTGCCGGGAACCGTGCCGTCCTGGAAATTTCCGATCATCGTTCCCATGACGTAGTTGTCCGCGGGGTTGAGGTTGTAGATGATGGTTTTAGGGAGCGCCTGTTCCGCGTCGAGGGCGTCGAGGTAGCGCGCGAGGCCTGCGGCCTGCGGACGGTCGCCGATCGAGTCGAATCCGGTGTCCGGCCCGAGGGCGCGGAGGAGCCGGGTGTTGTTCCCGCGCTGCGCGCCGAGATGAAGCTGCTTGATCCATCCGCGCCGGGCGTCCATGCGGCCGAAGAAGAGCATCATGAAGCCGGCGAAGCGTTCCGAGGCCCCGGCATCCGCAGTCCGCCCGCAACGCGCCGCGTCGTAAATCCGCGCGGCCTCGCTTTCGGAGGCAAACTCCCCGGGGCAGGCCGGAAGCCCGTGATCCGAGAGGCGCGCTCCCATCTCGTGGAAGCGCGCGTGGCGCTTCTCAAGCGCCGAGAGAAATCCCGCAAACGAGGAGCAATCGGTGTCGGCCGAGGCCGAAAGCTTTTCCACCCAAACATGGAACGCCTCCGGCTGGTCGACCTGGAGCGCCCGATCCGGACGGAAGGTCGGATAGACCCGCGTCTTCAACACTCCCTCGTCGAGGATCCGCTGGTGGGAGTCCAGATCATCCGCCGGATCATCCGTCGTGCAGATGACCGCGACGCGGCTGCGCTCGATGAGCCTCTGCGCGCGGAAGTCCGGCTGCCCGAGGAGCGCGTTGGCCTTTTCCCAGATCGCGGGCGCCGTGGATTCATCGAGGAGATCGTCGATGCCAAAGCCGCGCAGCAGCTCGAGGTGCGTCCAATGGTAAAGCGGGTTCCGGATGGCGAAAGGCACCGTGCGCGCGAAGGCGAGGAACTTCTCGTAGTCCGGAGCTCCGCCCGTGATGAAGTGCTCGTCGATGCCGTTCGAGCGCATCACGCGCCACTTGTAATGGTCTCCGGCCAGCCAGATATCCTGCAGGTTCCTGAAGCGATAATTGTCCGCGATCTGCTGCGGCGGAATGTGGCAGTGGTAATCGAAGATCGGCTCGCGCGCAGCGAACCCGTGGTAAAGCTCGCGGGCCGCCGCCGAGCGCAGGAGAAAGTCTTCTGTCAGGAACGTTTTCATCGGCGGCGACCCTACCAGAAACGCTCTCCGATGCGACATCTCAAAAAGGCCGCCCGGGCCGTTTCCGGCCGGGGCGGCTTATGAAGTCCGCTCTGAAACTTGGGTTAAGCGCGGGTTTGGGATGGTCGAGCGACCGTCCCGGTTGCTGTCCTGCCGGGGAAAACAAGCGGGACGCTTGTTCTACTCTGGCTTAACCAGCGCCATTCATGTCCGGTTCTGTCCCGCGGGTTAGCGCGAGTAGAGTTCGACGACGAGCTGCTCGTTGACGATCGGCTTGATTTCTTCGCGGCTCGGGATGCGGACGACGCTGCCCGAGAGGTTGTCCTTGTCCACCAGGAGCCACTCGGGAGTCGTGGCGATCTGGGTGAGCTCGACGCCGCGGGTGCCGAGGCGCTTGGATTTTTCCGCGGGCTTGACGGCGACGACATCGCCGGGCTTGAGATTCATCGAGGAGGCGTCGCTCTTGCGTCCGTTGACCGTGATGTGCCCGTGGGCGACCATCTGGCGGGCGCCGCGCAGGGTTTTGGAAAAGCCCATCTTCTGGACGATGTTGTCGAGGCGGGTCTCGAGGAGCTGGAGCAGGATCTCGCCGGTGACGCCGCGGCGGGTGCTCGCGATCTGGAAGTAGCGGCGGAACTGCTTTTCCAGAACCCCGTATTGGTGGCGCAGCTTCTGCTTCTCGGCCAGCGCGATCGAGTAGTCGCTCTGCTTGCGCCGCGATCCCTTCGGGCCGTGCTGGCCGGGAGGGTAGTTCTTGTTCTCAAATGCTTTCGCGGAGCCGCTGATGAGAACTCCGTAGCGGCGGCTGATTTTTGTTTTGGGACCGGTGTAACGAGCCATTTCAGTAATTCCTAATTTCTAATTCCTAATTTCTAATTCCTCAGACGCGGCGGGGTTTCGGCGGGCGGCAGCCATTGTGGGGCACCGGGGTGACGTCGCGAATGACGGTGACGTCGAGCCCGACCGCCTGCATGGCGCGGACGGCGGATTCGCGTCCGGCACCAGGGCCTTTGACGCGAACCTCGACTTCCTTGAGCCCGTGGCCCATCGCCTGGCGGCAGGCATCCTGCGCGACCATCTGTGCCGCGTAGGCCGTGCTCTTGCGGGAGCCTTTGAACCCGCACTTGCCGGCGCTCGACCATCCGATCACGCCCCCGCGGAGGTCGGTGATGCTGACGATCGTGTTGTTGAAGCTGGCTTGCACATGGGCGATCCCCTGCAAGATGTTTTTGCTGCCCTTGGCCTTGACGATTTTGACCGGTTCGATCGCGTCGTCGAGCGAGATGCTGATCGGGGCCGGCGCGGCTGCGGCGGCGGTCTCCTTCGACTTCTTGGGCGCCTTGGTTTTGGGTGCCTTCGGCTTCGCTTCGGCGGCGGCTGCAGGAGCAGCTTCCGGGGCTGCGGCGGGAGCGGCCTCCGTTGCGGGGACGGTCTCCGTTGCGGGAGCGGCCTCTGCGGCAGGAGCAGCCGCCTCGGCTACGGGAGCCGCCTTCGGCGCTTTTTTCTTGGGCGCCGCCTTGGGTTTCTTTTCTTCGGAGGCGGGCGTTTCGGTGGATGGATTCTCTTCGGCCATGATCAGTTTTTAATTAGACTTTTCCGGTTTTGGCATCCTTGTTGCGTTGGACGCCGACGGTTTTGCGCGGCCCCTTGCGGGTGCGTGCATTGGTGGAGGTGCGCTGCCCGCGCACCGGGAGGCTGCGGCGGTGGCGGATGCCACGGTAGCAGTTGATGGCCTGCAGGCGCTTGAGGTTTCCCTGCACTTCGCGGCGCAGGTCGCCCTCGATCGGGATTTTGTTCGCGTTGATCGCGTGGATGATCGCGTTCAGCTGCTCCGGCGAAAGATCCTTCGCCCGGGCGTTCGGGTCAATGTTCGCCTGTTCGAGAACCTTCTTCGTGTTGCTCGGGCCCATGCCGTAAATATACGGCAGCGAGGCCTCGATGCGTTTGTCTCCGGGGATGTCAACTCCAAGTAAGCGTGGCATAATTTAAAAAAATTGAGGTTTATCGACGGGCGGTCAGCCCTGCTTTTGTTTGTGGCGCGGGTTTTTGCAAACGACGCGGACGACATTTTTGCGGCGCACGACCTTGCAGGCTTCGCACATTCTTTTGACGGAGGCTCGGACTTTCATTTATCTTCTTTTGTAGTTGTTTGGTGACGAGGATTCGTTTTTATGCCGGTAGGTGATCCGGCCCTTGGTGAGGTCATACGGGGACATCTCCAGCATGACCCGGTCTCCGGGTAGGATGCGGATGAAGTGCAGCCGCATCTTGCCGGAAATGTGAGCGAGGATGCGGTGCCCGTTTTCCAGTTCGATTCGGAACATGGTATTCGGGAGCAGCTCGACAACTTTACCTTCTACTTCAATAGCGTCTTTCTTGGCCATGTCAATACTTCCGGCAGGTTGTCGGTGACCAGCACCGTGTGCTCGAAATGGGCGGAGGGGAGACCGTCGTCGGTGACGGCGGTCCATTTGTCCGCGAGGACGCGCACCTTCGATTTTCCCATGTTGATCATGGGTTCGATGGCGAGGGTCATGCCGGGTTTGAGTTTCGGCCCGGAGTTGCGCTTTCCGAAATTGGGAACCTGGGGGTCTTCGTGGAGTTGGCGTCCGACCCCGTGGCCGACAAACTCGCGGACGACGCTGTAGCCGTGGACGGCCGCGCGGGACTCGATGTAGTGGGAGATCTCGCCGACCCGGTTTCCGGAGCGGGCGAGCTCGAGCGCGCCGTGAAGGATTTCCTCGGTGACAGCGAGGAGCCGCTCGGTCGCCGGATCCACGATGCCGACCGGAACCGATGTCGCCGTGTCGCCGATCCACCCGTCGCGGAGGATTCCGACATCCATTTTGACGATGTCGCCGTAGGCGATCCGGCGGGGGCCGCCGATGCCGTGGACGACCTCCTCGTTGATGCTGATGCAGATGTGTCCGGGAAATTTTTTGTAGCCGAGGAACGCGCTGCGGACGCCGGCTCCGGACATGAGCTGGGAGGCGGCGTGGTCGATCTCGCCGGTCGTGACGCCTGGGGCGACGAGCGACGCCAGCTCGTTGAGGATCCCGGCGGCCGCCTCGCCGGCGCGTCGCATTTTTTCGATTTCGTGAGGCCGCTTGATGGTGATCATGCGTCCGCCCTCAGGTCGTTGTAGAGAAGCTGGAAAACCGCATCACGGCCGAACCGGACATCCACTTTTTTCAAAAGCCCGGACGCCTCGTAATATTCGGAGATCGGCTGGACGAACTCGTGGTATTGGGCGAGCCGGTGGTCGAGGGCCTCGAGCGTGTCATCCTGCCTGTGGGAAAGCACGCCGTCGCATTTCGGGCACGGCACATCCACGGAAATCCTGTGGAACGTCTCGTTGAACACGGCCCCGCAGCCCGAGCAGGTGAGGCGTCCGAGCATGCGGGAGCGGATCTGGTCGTCGGAGAGTTCGAGAAGGTAGACGGTTTGAAGGGAGAGGGATTTTGATGCGAGAAGCTGATCCAGGGCGGTCGCCTGCCCGAGCGTGCGGGGGAACCCGTCGAAGATGAACCGCGAGTGGCCGCCGAGCCATTGTCCGACAAACCGGAGCGCCAGTTCGTCGGGAAAAAGGAGGCCCCGGCTCGCATAGGAATCGGCCTCGATGCCGATCTCCGTCCCCTTCGCGCGCTCCCGGCGCACGATCTCCCCCGTGGAGACGTGCGGGATGCCGAAGACCGTGCCGAGAAGGGCGGCTTGCGTGCCTTTGCCCGAAGCGGGCGGACCGAGCAGAACGATGCGGTTCTTCAATGTTCGGATGCGCGCACTATTTGTGCGGCGCGAAATTGTGCGTCGCGAGATAGATCGTCACGCCGGCGATGACGAGGAAGCCGAGCGCGGCATACATCAGGACGAGGGTCTGGTCGTTGAGGAGATTGCCGGATCCCATGCGCGGCCGCACGTCGCGTGCTCCGCGGATCCTGCCCTTGCGGAGGAATCCGTCGTAATGGCGCTGCAGGAGGTGGGTCTCCACCTGCCGCATCGTGTCGAGCACGACGCCGACGATGATCAGGAGGCCGGTGCCGCCGAAGAACTGCGCGGTCATGTAGGGGACGTTGAGCCATTGGGTCAGCATCTGCGGGAGCACCGCAATGATCGTGAGGAAAGCGGCCCCCGCAAAGGTCAGCCGCGTCATCGTGTAATCCAGATAGTCCGCCGTCGGCTTGCCCGGGCGCACCCCCGGGATGAAGCCGCCGTATTTCTTCAGGTCGTCCGCGATCTGAACCGGCTGGAACTGGGTGGCGACCCAGAAGTAGCTGAAAAAGAAAATCATGACCGCGTAGAACGCGTAATGGAGCGGGCCGCTCATGAGCATGCGCGAGAGCTCCTGCGCCCAGCGCTGACCGGGGAACGCCATGTTGAAGATGGTGGACGGGAAGAGGAGGATCGCCTGGGCGAAGATGATCGGCATGACGCCCGCGTAATTGATCTTGAGCGGCATGTATTGGGTCTGCCCGCCATAGACTTTCCGCCCGACGACGCGCTTCGCGTATTGGATGCTGATCTTCCGCTGCGCCTGGGTGACGGCGATGACGGCCGCGATGACGAAGACCAGGAACGCGACCATCAGGACGAGGACGACCGGGCTGACGGTGGCCTGGGCGCCGGCCGCTGCCGGGACAAAGGTTCTCCATGCCTGGATGAGGCCGCCGGGGAGCTGGGCGAGAATGCCGATCGTGATGATGAGGGAAACGCCGTTGCCGATCCCGCGCTCGGTGATCTGGTCGCCGATCCACATCAGGAACATCGTGCCGGCGGTCATCGTGAGGATCGTGGTGAACTGGAAGCCGAAGCCGGGATTCGTCACCAGGCTGATCCCGAGCTTGTTGATCGTATCCATGATCCCCGGCAGGAACGGGTTTGCCTGCGGGCTCTCGAACGAGCGGGCCAGGAGGAACGCCTGGAAGATGCAGAGCCCGATCGTGGCATAACGGGTATACTGCATGATTTTCTGGCGCCCGCCGTCCTCGCGCGAGAGCTTCCCGAGCTGCGGGATCACCGCGGTGAGGAGCTGGAGCATGATCGAGGCGCTGATGAACGGCATCACGCCGAGAGAAAAAATCGCGCAGTTCGAGAGGGCGCCGCCGCTGAACAGGTTGAAGAGCGCCGCCACTCCGCCTGCGGAAGCCGCGTCCGCCCGGTCCAAAAACCACTGGCGCAGAACCGCCGCGTTGACGCCGGGGGTCGTGATCGCCGAGCCCGCGCGGATCACCACGATCATCGCCAGAGTGAACAGCACGCGGACGCGCAGTTCCGGAATCTTGAAGATGTTGGCGAAGGCGGCGATCATGCGGCCTTACTTTGTCGTTTCCGCTTTCGGGATCTCGACCGTTCCGCCGGCCTTTTCGATCTTCTCGCGCGCAGTGGCGCTGACCTCGTCCACGAGGACGTTGAGCGCCTTGGTGAGTTCACCGCGCCCGAGGATCTTGACGCCATCGAAGCGGCCCTTGACGAGGCCGGCCTTGCGCAGGGAATCCTCGGTGACGGAATCCCCGGCGGAAAAGATTTTTTCCAGCGAGTCGAGGTTGACGACTCCGTAGACGGTTTTGAAAGCGGCGTTGTTGAACCCGCGTTTCGGGAGGCGTCGGAAGAGCGGCATCTGGCCGCCTTCGAAGCTGGGGCGGATGGAGCCGCCCGAGCGGGCCTTCTGTCCTTTGTGGCCCTTGCCGGAGGTTTTGCCCTTGCCGGAGCTTTCGCCGATACCGAGGCGTTTGCGGCGGTGCTTGGCACCGGGGTTGGGTTTCAGATCGTGGAGTCTCATGGGATCAGGCTGTTGCAGGCTCCGCAACGACAGCGGGCTTCACCGTCTTGCCGCGCAGGCGGAAAATGTCTTCTTTTTTGCGGAGCTGGGTCAGGGCGGCGATCGTCGCGTGGACGACATTCGCGTGGTTGCTGGACCCGAGGGATTTCGCGAGGACGTCGCGGATGCCGACCGCCTCGATGACCGCGCGGACTCCGCCGCCGGCGATGACGCCGGTTCCGGGCGAGGCCGGGCGCAGGAGGACGCGACCGCCGCCAAATTCGCCGACGACCATGTGAGGGATCGTGTTCTCGTGGACCGCGATTTTGACCATGTGCTTCTTCGAGGCATCGGTCGCCTTGCGGATCGCCTCGCTCACCTCGTTCGCCTTGCCGAAGCCGACGCCGACCTTGCCCTTGTGGTCGCCCGAAACGATGAGGGCGCTGAAGCTGAACCGGCGGCCGCCCTTGACAACTTTGGCGCATCGGTTGATGAACACGACTTTCTCCGTCGTCTCCTTGGGTTCGCTGGGAGTATCCGAGCGTGAATTTCTTCTATCTCTGGGTTTCGGAGGCATGGTGTTTTTTTAGAATTCGAATCCGCCTTCGCGGGCGGCATCGGCAAGGGCTTTGACCTTGCCGTGGTATTGAAATCCGCCGCGGTCGAAAACGACCTTGGTGATCTTTTGGGATGTGGCGCGCTCGGCAACGAGCTTGCCGACCTTTTGGGCGGTGGCGACATTCGCCCCGGTCTTGTCGGCCGAGCGGAGGTCCGCCTCGGTGGTGTTGACCGAAACGAGCGTCCGGCCGGTGTCGTCATTGATGACCTGGGCGGTGATGTGCCGTCCGGAAAAATGGATGGCGAGGCGCGGGCGCTCGGCGGTGCCGGCCAGCTTTTTGCGCAGGCGGGTATGGCGGTGTTTGCGTTTGTCTGTTGCGGACATGATTTATTGGACGGTTTTGCCTTCTTTGCGGCGGATTTGTTCGCCGACGAAACGCACGCCCTTGCCCTTGTAGGGTTCCGGCGGGTAGAAGGCGCGGATGTCGGCGGCGGCCTGGCCGACGAGATGGTTGTCGATCCCCTCGATCGTGATCTTCGTGTTGTCGGCGACGGTGATTTTGATTTCCGGCGGGATCGCGAAGAGGATCGGGTGCGACTTGCCGAGGCTGAGGTTCAGGGTTTTCCCCTGGACGGCCGCCTTGAAGCCGACGCCCTGGATTTCCAGCTCGCGCTTGAATCCCTCGCTGACGCCCGTGACCATATTGGCCACCAGCGCGCGGGAGAGCCCGTGGAGGGCCTTGACCGGACGGGACTCGCCGTCACGGCTGAACGCCACTTCGGTGCCCTCGACCACTGCCGTGATCCGGGCGGGAAGCGTCCATGCGAGCTTTCCTTTCGGGCCTTCCACCGAGACGTTCCCCGAGTCGGAGACGGTGACCTTGACCTTCGCGGGAAGGGTGATTTTTTTGTTGCCGATTCGTGACATGGTTACCAGATGTAGGCGAGCAATTCGCCGCCGACGTTTTGTTTGCGCGCCTCGTGGCCGGAAAGGATCCCGCGCGGGGTCGAGAGCACGGCGACGCCCATGCCGCCGAGGACGCGGGGGATTTCCCCTGCTCCCACATAGCGGCGCAGGCCGGGACGGCTCACGCGTTTGAGCCCGGTGATAGCGCTGGTTTTGTTGAGAAATTTCGTGCGGATTTTGAGCTGCGGGTGCTTCCCGGCGGTGTCGAGCTCGCAGTCGCGGATGTAGCCTTCCTTCTTCAGGATTTTGGCAACCTCGCTTTTGAGCTTCGAATACGGCATCGAGAGTTCGGATTTTCCTGCCCCGGCGGCGTTGCGCAGGCGGGTCAGCATGTCGGCGATGGGATCATTCATGGCGTGTGGCTCCTCAGGCGGCGGCGGTCTTGGCCGGCGCCTTTTTGGCTTTGTCGGCGAACGGCATTCCGAGCTCGCTCAGGAGGGACTTCGCCTCCTCGTTGGTTTTGGCTGTGGTGACAATCGTCACGTCGAACCCGATGTTCCGCTTGATGCGGTCGAGCTCGATCTCAGGAAAAATGGACTGGTCGGAAACTCCGAGCGTGTAGTTGCCGTTGCCGTCGAACGCGCGGGTCGAGACGCCCCGGAAGTCGCGGATGCGCGGCAGCGCGGTCTTGATCAGGCGCTCCAGAAACTCATACATCATGCGTCCGCGGAGGGTGACCTTCGCGCCGATCGCCTGGTTTTCCCGGAGCTTGAAGTTGGAGATCGCCTTTTTCGAGGACGTGGTTGCGGGCTTCTGGCCGGTGATCGTCGTGAGGTCGGCTTTCGCGATCTCGAGGGCTTCCTTGACATCCGGAGAGGATCCGACGCACGTGTTGATGACCACTTTCACGACCTTCGGCACCTGGTTCACGTTCGTGTAGCCGTGCTTCTCGCGGAGGGCCGGAAGAACGCGGGTCTTGTATTCGATGAGGAGTTCGGGTTCCTGGGTCATGGCTTAGGCAGATTTCTTTTTCGCCGGTTTGTCGGTGGCAGATTTCTTTTTGGCCGGTTTATCCGAGACGGCTTTCTCGACCAGCTTGACGTTGGAAATATGGATCGGCCCCTCGCGCTCGATGATCGCGCCGTTCGGCTGGTCCTGGGATTTCTTCTGGTGTTTTTTGATCATGCGCACGCCCTCGATGATCACCTGGCTTTTTGCCGCGATGATCTGGAGGATCTTGCCGGTGGCGCCCTTGTGGTTTCCGGAGATCACCTGGACGGAGTCCCCCTTGCGGACGTGGAAAGCGGGTCGGCTCATAGGACCTCCGGGGCGAGCGAGATGATTTTCATGAAATTCTTTTCGCGGAGTTCGCGGGCGACCGGCCCGAAGATGCGGGTGCCGCGCGGGTTCATATCCTTGTCAATGATGACGATCGCGTTGTTGTCGAACCGCAGGACGGATCCGTCCTCGCGGCGGACCGGCTGGCGGGTGCGGACGACGACCGCGCGGACGACATCGCCTTTTTTGACGGTGCCGCCGGAGGAAGCCTCCTTGACGTTGGCGGTGATGATATCGCCGATGCGGGCGGTCGCCGAGGCTTTGCCGATGACGCCGATCATCGTGGCCATGCGTGCGCCGGTGTTGTCGGCCACATCGATTCGGGAGCGGAGTTGGATCATGTCAGTGCTTGAGAATTTCGACCAGCCGCCAGCGTTTCAGCCGGCTGAGCGGGCGGGTTTCCTTGATGCTCACGCGGTCGCCGATTTTGGCTTCGTTCTTTTCGTCGTGGGCATGAAATTTGGCGATGTGCTTGGTGATTTTGCCGAACTTCGGATGGGGCACGCGGGTGACGGTGCGGACGACGATCGTCTTGTCCATTTTGTCCGAGACGACCTCGCCGACGCGTGTCTTGCGGAGTCCGCGGCCGCGTTGGGCCGCCGGTTCAGGAGTGGTGATGGTTTCGCTCATTTACTTTGCGGAGGTTGTCCGTGTTTTCTGGCTGAGCACGGTTTCGATTCTTGCGATGTTGCGGCGGAGCGTGTGGAGCATGTGCGGTTTTTCAAGCTGACCGCTTTGTTGCTGGACGCGCAGGTTGAAAATCTCCTCGCGCAGTTCGCGCTTGCGGGAGAGGAGTTCTTTTGCGGTGAGTTCTTTGATGTCGGCGATCTTCATGGCTGGGAATCAACCGGCGTGGTGGCGCGCGATGAACCGGGTGCGGACCGGCAGTTTGTTGGCCGCGAGGCGCAAGGACTCGCGGGCGACGGTTTCGGAAACACCGTCGAGTTCGAAGAGGATGTTGCCCGGGCGGATGACGGCGACCCAATACTCCGGCTGGCCCTTGCCTTTGCCCATTCGGGTTTCCGGCGGGCGGGCGGTGACGGATTTGTCCGGGAAGATCCGGATCCAGAGTTTTCCCTTGCGTTTCATGTTGCGGGTGAGCGCGACACGGGCGGCTTCGATCTGCGTGTTCGTGATCCAGCCGCGCTCGAGCGTCTGGAGTCCGAACTCGCCGAAGTCAATTCGGATATTGCGCGAGGCAGTCCCCTTGCGGCTTCCCCGCTGGGTCTTGCGATACTTCACGCGTTTGGGCATCAATGGCATGTCAGTTCCCTTCTAAAAATTGGTTGGTTGCGATCAGGCGCCGGCCTCGGCGGGTTCTTTGGGTTCGGTTCTGCGCGGGGGATCGACCTTGGCGGGTTCGGCGACCTCCTGTTTTTTGCAAATCCAGCACTTGATGCCGATCCTGCCGGCGACGGTCACGGCCTCGGTGAACCCGTAATCGATCGGCGTGCGGAGGGTGTGGAGAGAGACTTTCCCGGCGCGCTGCCATTCGGTGCGTGCGATCTCCGCTCCGCCGAGGCGGCCGGAGGCGCGGATTTTGATTCCGAGGGCGCCCTGCTCCATCGAGATCTGGACGGCGCGCTTCATGGCGCGGCGAAACGAGATCCGGCGTTCGAGCTGGGAGGCCACGTTCTCCGCGACAAGCTGGGCGTCGAGATCCGGGCTTTTGATTTCGACGATGTCAATTTTGACCTGTTTGCCGGAGGCCAGGTCGCTGATCTCCTTCGTGAGGGTCTCGATTTCCGACCCGCGGCGGCCGATGACAACACCCGGGCGGGCGGTGTGGATCGTGACGCGCAGGCTGTTCCATGCGCGCTCGATGACGATGCGTGCGACGGCGGCCTGCTTCAGCTTCTTCTTCAGAGCTCCGCGGATTTTGGCGTCGGCGAGGAGGAAATCGGCGAAATCTTTTCGCGAGGCATACCAGCGCGATCCCCAGTCCCGGTTGATGGGGAGGCGAAATCCGATCGGGTTGACTTTTTGTCCCATGGTTTAATTTTTGGAGTCCGCGGCAGGGGCGGAGGTTTCGGTGACTGGGCCGGCAGGGGCCGGATTGGCAGCCGGCTTTTTTGCGCGCGGCTTTTTGGTTTTTGCCGCGGGTTCGCGGCGTTTGATTTCCACCTCGTCGGTGAGGATGATGCGGATATGGCTGGTGCGCTTGCGGATCGGGCCGGCGCTTCCGCGGGCTTTCGGCTGGGAGCGTTTGAACGTTGCGCCCTCGCCGACGACGGCCTCCTTCACGACGAGGCTGGCGGCGTTGAGGTTGTTGTTGTTCTCTGCGTTGGCGATCGCGCTCTTGAGCGTTTTGATCACGAGCAGAGCGGCCTTCTTCGGGACGAACCGAAGGAGCTCCAGGGCGTCCGTCGCCGGAAGTCCCTGGATCTCACGGGTCACCTCCCGTGCCTTGAAGGCCGAGATCCGCGCGAATCTGTAAATGGATTTTACCTGCATGTCGTTGTTGTTAAAATGTTATTTTCTGGCATCCACCCGAAGGCGGTCGCCGGTTTTCACCGGCTCTTTTTCCGATTCGAGATTTTGAATAATGGCTCCGCAGATCCTGTCCCTGACGTCGACGACCCGGACCGCGCCGATCCGGCGGTTTTCGCGCCAGACCTGGAAGGGCATTCCGATTTTCACGCCGTGTTTGGCACCGATGTTGGCGACGACAAGCGAGAGGTCTTCTTTCAGATCCACGACCATGCCGTCCGACAGCGTGGCTTCGAGGCTTCCGGCCTTCGCGGCTTGCGGGGATCCGAGGATTTCGCTGGTTTTTCTCAGCTCGGCCTCGACGGCCATGCGCGCCTCGGGATTGACTCCCTCGCTCGTTTTGATGAGAAGCTGGATGCTCTCCGAGAGCCGCACGAGACCGTTGACCGCGTCCTCGTTTTGTTTCTTTAAAATGCGGAGGTCGCGGACGGCGGAGAGCAGGCGCTGCTCGATTTTTTCCGGTTCCTTTTCGAGTCCGGCGAGCCCGTAGGCGTCGAGCTTGAGCTGGAGATCCGTGACCTGGCGCTTGAAGACCTCGGCCTCGCTGTTGGCGATGCCAAGGGCCTCCGTGAGAGCCTTGATCGACGCCCGCGCGAGCACGAGCCGTTCCCCGAGACTTCCCGGGGCGGCGTCATCCGGAGCCGGAACGGAAATTTCCCGTCCCAGCTGGACATATTCAAAATCTGTCAAAGATCGTTTGTCCTTTGCCAGCGATCCGGGGATCAGTGGCAGGACCATGAGCGCTGCCGCCGTGGCGACAACTCTCATCGGGTTACTTGGTCACTTTTGCGGTGTGAGAACCGTGTTTCTTAAAGATGCGGGTCGGCGAGAACTCTCCGAGCTTGTGGCCGACCATGTTCTCGGTCACGAAGACCGGGATAAAAGTTTTTCCGTTGTGGACGTTGAACGTGTGCCCGACAAAGTCCGGTGTGACCGTGCTGCGACGGGACCAGGTCTTGATCGGTTTCTTGACGCCGGACTCGGTCATCCGGTCAATTTTGTCGAGGAGCTTCCACTCGACGAACGGGCCTTTTTTCAGGGAACGTGACATGGTTAATTCTTGGCTTTTGCCTTGCAGCGCTGGACGATAAATTTATCGCTCGGCTTGTGTTTGCGGCGGGTTTTGAAGCCTTTGGCGAGCTGCCCCCACGGGGACATCGGGTGGTGGCGTCCGCCGCCGCCCTTGCTCTTGCCCTGGCCTCCGCCCATCGGGTGATCCACGGGGTTCATGACCATGCCGCGGACGTGCGGGCGTCGTCCGAGCCAGCGGGTGCGCCCGGCTTTTCCTGACGAGACGTTCATGTGGTCGGTGTTGCCGACCTGCCCGAGCGTCGCAAAACAGTTTTCGTTGATTTTGCGGATTTCTCCGGAGGCGAGTTTGACGAGCGCATATCCTGCCTCGCGGTTGGCGAGGACGGCGACCGATCCGGCGCTGCGGACGATCTGTCCGCCGCGGCCGGGCGTGAGCTCGACATTGTGGATCGCGGAGCCGAGCGGGATGGCTTTGAGCGGGAGGGCGTTGCCGACCGAGGGGTCCGCTTTTTCGCCGGCGGTGACCTTGTTTCCGACGGCGAGTCCGGCAGGCGCGAGGATGTAGGCCTTCTCGCCGTCCGCGTATTGGAGGAGGGCGATGCGGGCGGAGCGGTTCGGGTCGTATTCGATGGCGAGAACCTCGGCGACCGCGTCGCGTTTCGAGCGCTTAAAGTCGATGATCCGGTAGCGCCGCTTGTGGCCGCCGCCGCGATGGCGCATGGTGATCCGCCCCTGGTTGTTGCGTCCGCCGGTCCTTTTGATCGCCTCGGTGAGCGCCTTCTCCGGCTTGTCCTTGGTGACCTCGGCAAAATCCGGGAGCGCCTTGAAGCGGCTGGCGGGGGTGAGAGGTCTGAAAGTCTTGAGTGCCATGTGTGAATTCCTTAGACGAGGTCGAGCTTTTCGCCCGCTTTGAGGGTGACGATCGCCTTCTTCCAGTGCGGGCGGCGGCCGAAGTCGGCCTTGCGCTCGCGTTTTTTCTTCCCGGCGAAATTGGCGGTGTTCACATCAACGACCTTTTTTTTGAAGATGACTTCGATCGCGCGCTTGATCTGGATTTTGTTGGCGGCCGGGCTGACGCGGAAGACGTATTTGTTGAATTTTTCCGAGAGGAGGGTGGCCTTTTCGGTGAGGATGACGGATTGGATGTGGTCGTGGACTTCGTTCATGACGCGAGCCTTTCGGAAAGTTTTTCGAGCGCGTCCTGAGTGAGGACGATTTTGTCGAACGCGAGGAGCTGCTCGGTATTGACATCCTCGGCGCGGGTGAGCTGAACCTTGGCGACGTTGCGGGCGGCCTTAAGCGTGGTCTCGTCGAACACCGCCGAGAGGACAAGCGTCTTGCGGGCCTGCGCGGAGGTTTTGGCGAGGAGAGCGACGAAGAGCTTCGTCTTCGGCTCGGCAACGGAAAATTTTTCGACGAGGAGGACATCTCCTTCGAGGATGCGGGCGCTGAGCGCTTTGCGGAAGGCGAGTTTTTTGACCGCCTTCGGGGTGTTCTTGGTATAATCGCGGGGCTTCGGACCGTGGGCGGCGCCGCCGCCGACCCAGACCGGGCTGGCGAACGAACCCGCGCGGGCGCGGCCGGTGCCCTTCTGGCGCCACGGCTTGCGGCCGGAGAGGTTGACGTCGCCCTTGGTCTTCGCGCAGGCGGTGCCGCTGCGGCGCGCGGCCTGGATCGCGACGACAACGTCGTGCACGGCCTGCATGCCCTTGGCTTCATCGGTAATCAGTTGGATCTTTGCCTTCTCGGCATCGGCGGCTGTCAGGACGTTCGCGCTCATGGTCAAATTGTATGCGGACAGGCAACCTCTGCGTCCCGTTTGGAGACGGCCAAAGCGCGTTTGTCATTGTGCGTGTTCATTTCAAGTATCCCGTCGAGCCAACAGTATTTTTTCCCAGGGGACAAAAAAACCACGCTTACGTGGTCACCTCATCCACCCGACAGCTCGCGGGAGGGAGGAGTTTACGAATCGCTTTCCGCAAGGCAAGAACAAAAAGACAGATTTTCAAAAAAAGTTTTTGCGATGCATTTCAGACGGCGAGCATGCAGTCGCCGTAGCTGTAAAACCGGTAGCCTTCCGCGACCGCCTCGCGGTAGGCGCGCATCACGAGATCGCGTCCGGCAAACGCGCAGACGAGCACAAGGAGGGTCGAGCGCGGGAGGTGGAAATTGGTGAGCAGGGCGCCGGTGCGCCGGAACGAATACGGAGGGTGAATAAAAATATCCGTCCGGCCGGAGCAGGCCGCCAGTGCTGGCTCGGAGCGGGATTCGAGCACGCGCGCGGCGGTGGTGCCGACCGCGATAATCCGCGCGGCCGCGTTCAGCGCGCGGGCGGACTCCCCGGAGATTTCGTAGCGTTCCTCGTGCATCACATGGTCTGCGATCCGCGCGGTTTTCACCGGCAGAAAAGTTCCCGCTCCGACATGCAGGGTGAGGAAGGAATGCGGGATGCGGGCGAGCACTTCCTCCGTGAAATGGAGGCCGGCGGTCGGCGCGGCCACGGACCCCGGGGCGGCGGCATAGACGGTCTGGTAGCGCTCGTCATCGGCCCCGTCGGAGTCCCGCTTGAAATACGGCGGCACCGGCATCCGCCCGAATTTTTCGAGATCCGGTTCGGCAGAAAACTCGACGATCCGCCCGCCCCCGGGCAGAACTTCGGCCACGCGCGCCCCGGTGCCCGCGATGGCAACCACCGCGCCCGCACGCATTTTTTTTCCCGGCCGGACCAGGCACTTCCAGCGGCGCTCGCCGCACGGCTCAAGAAGAAAAATTTCGATGTTCGTTTCGGGCGCGAGCAGCCTGGCTTTGATGACCCGGGAATCGTTGAGCGCGACCCGGTCGCCCGGCCGGAGATAAGAGGGAAAATCGCGGAACATCCGGTGGGAGATCTCCCCGGTCGCCCGGTCCACGACGAGCATGCGCGATCCGTCCCGGCACGCGAGCGGACGCGAGGCGATCAGCCCCGGCGGGAGCTCGTAAGAATAGTCGGCGACCAGACCGCTCATGGGAAACGGATGACGCCCGAAACAAGAATGGCCGCGCCAAGGAAACCCTTCATCGTCCGCTCCGGTCATCGTCAATTTTCTTGGCGACTCCCTCCTCCGGTTTCAGCAAATCCTTCAGAGTCTCCAGCGATTCCGAGACGATCCTGCCCTGCTGCTCGATGCTCTGGATGACTTCAGCCGGCGTGCGCGAGTCGATTTTTATGATCGCATTCGGGTTCACGGCTTTGAGGTCGAAGACGGCGGAATCGATCGCATTGGCCTTGGACTGGGCGTCGCGGGCGGCTTTCTCGCGTTCGGCGATCTTCGATTCGAGCGATTCAATTTTCTTGTCCTTCGGATTTATCGCCTTGAGGGCTTTGAGCTTTTCCTTGAGCGAGACGACTTCGGCCTTGGCGGCTTCCGCCTCGGCGATGTGCGGTTTCCTGTCCTCGCGGGCCATCTTGCGGCGGTCTGCGAAGTCCACGGTCCACGAGTAACGGCTTTCGGCGGCGGGGGTGCCGCGCGCGGGGAGCAGACGGGCGTAGCTGGGGAATTCGCCTTTGCTGTTCTCGTCTTCCGTCCATGCCTCGATGAGTGCCCCTGGGAGGTCGGCGTCGTCGAGGACTTCGCCGTTTTTGCCGAAGCCGAAATGCGCGAGCGTCATCGGCGATTTCTTGCCGACCTTCACATGCGTGAGGTCGTAATACCAAATCTTCGTGGTCTTTTTTCCCTTGGTGAAGAAGAGAAGGTTCGTCTTCACTGCGGCACCCGCACCGGAGAAGCAACCGCCCGGCAGGCTCACGATCGCCCACAGGTCGCACTCGTCCACCAGTTTTCGTTTTGTCTCGACAAAGGCGTCTTCGTCTTTGCGGAAGAGGAATCCGTCGTCGAGGACGATCGCGCAACGGCCGTCGGAGGCGAGTTCGCCGAGGATGTCCTGGGCAAAGAGAACCTGCGTGCTGCCGGTGGCGTAGGCGTAGTTTTTCTGCGCGTCCTTGCCCTCCTTGCCGCCGAACGGCGGGTTCGTGAGGATCACGTCGAAAAACTTCGGAGCTTTGTCAAAGAGTGCGCCGTAGGTCGCGCGTTTGGTCAGCGTGTTGCCGTGCCAGAGGTTTGGCTGATCAATCCCGTGGAGCACGAGATTGGCGAGCGCGATGGGGAAGACGAGATTTTCTTTCTCACGCCCGAAGAATGTCTCGTGCTTGAGCGTGTCGATGTCCGTGCTTGCGGGAGATTGGCCGAGATTGCGGGCGATGTGCTCGTAGGCGACGGCGAGAAATCCGCCGGTGCCGCAGCAGGGGTCGTAGATCGTGTGGCCAAGCTCCGGCTGGATCGTGTGGACCATCGCACGGATGACCTCACGCGGGGTGAAAAACTGTCCGCCGTCGGAGTTTTTCTCACCCATCTTGAGAAGGAGGTCCTCATACACCTGCGAGAGCGTGAAGAAATGCGTGTCGTCCACGTGGTCGATGCTGATCTCATCCACTTTGTCCAAAATATCGCGGAGGTTCGTCTCGCTGTCCACGCGCACCCGCTCGACGGCGGTCATGATCCGGCCGATCACCCGCTGCTTCCGCGTGGCCGTGGGGTTCGGCAACTTGGTCGCGGGATCAATGTCCAGCGCGTGCAGGTGGGGAAGAAGCTCGGTGTTGATGAACTCGAAGAGCTTCCCGTCGCCTTTGGAAAAGAGTTCCTGCCGCTTCCAGCCGTAGGGCTTGCCCTCGTCGGTTTGCGGATGGCCGGCCTTGGCGGTCTCGTCTTTGGGAAACGGCGCGGCCCAATCCTGCCAGCGGAACGGACTGGAGAGCGCGGGCGCGAAACTTTTGCCCACCGCCTCGGCGGCCTCGCGGTCGCGCTTCTCCTGCGCGTCGAGGATGCGCAGGAAGAGAATCCACGTCAGCTCGGGCACGTATTGCAGGGCGCTCGCGCAATTCGACCGCCGCATGATGTCGCAGATCGACTTGACGAAGGACGACAGCGAACGCGTTCCGGCGATGGTCTTCGGTTGCTTTTTTGCTTTGGGCATGGGTCAGGGTTTCTTCTTTTTGGTCTTCGGTGGCGGCAGTTGCTTCACGGCGCGCTCGAAGTCATCCGGCTTGGCGGCCGCGTCGGCGAGGCGCTGGCGGCTGAAGGTATCGTATTGCCGCTCCGCATGGGCCAGCGCCAGTTCATGGGAAATCCGGCCGGCATGGGTGAGGATGTCGCGGTCGTTGATGGTGAGGAAGCTGTCCAGCTTGCTGATCCAGTCGGCCATCTTCATCGGGATGCGGCGCATGGCCTGGCCGGTTGCGAAAACGAGGTATTGCTCGACTAGGTTGTTCAGGGCGGCCAGCTCGTCTTCCGCAAGGTAGTTCTTGGCGATGACCGTGTCTTCCTTCCTCACCTTCGCCCCGCGCCATGTCGTCAGCCCCATGTGAGGACGGGTGCTGTCCGCGCGACTGACGATGATTTCCGCCGCCGTCTGCCCGGTGATCGCCCAGTGCAGCTTATTCTGCACCGTCTTGAAGAACGTGATGCTCGCGTCGTCCGTGGGATCGTAGTCGATGCTCGTGGCGTAAATGTCAGTGATCTTCTGGTAAAACCGCCGCTCCGAAGTGCGGATATCCTGAATCCGCCGCAGCAGCTCCTCGAAGTAGTCGAAGGGCAAATCGGGATTTTTCAGCCGCTCGTCATCCAGCACGAATCCCTTCACGATAAATTCCCGCAGCCGCTGCGTCGCCCAGATGCGGAATTGGGTGGCCGTCCCACTTTTCACGCGATAGCCGACGGAGATGATGGCATCCAGGTTGTAGTATTCGAGGCTCCGGCTGACCTGTCGGGACCCCTCCCTTCGAACCGTTAAGAAATTCTTAACAGTTGCCTCCGGCGTCAGTTCGCCCTCGGAAAAAATATTGCGCAAGTGCATGCTCACGTTGGGGATCGTGGTCTCAAAAAGGTCGGCGATCATGGGCTGCGTCAGCCACACCGTCTCGCCTTCAAACCGCACGTCCAGTTTGATCCGACCGTCTTCGGTTTGGTAAATGAGGAGTTGGGAATTGGAGGACTGGTCGCTCATGGGCTAGGATTCAAAGACTTGGGCGAGGAGCTTCTGGGGGAGCAATTCCAGCTCTTGAAGTTGTTTCTGAGCGGCTATTTTCGCTTCCAAAGTCAGTTGCTTCACCCGGAGGAAGTGTTCGCCAATTATTTCCTGTCTCTTTGGCTCAACCCATGGCACCTGCTGAGCGAAAACCTGACGGCTAGTCACAGCAGGGTAAAGTGCTCCTTGAACCAATTCAACCAAGCCATTGACAAAGCGAAGAGATGTAACAAACGCGAAAAGATAGCTCGGTTTGAGTTCTGGACCGCACCGCAACACACAAAATCCAGTGCTGCAAATCTGGCCGTCAAACTCGGGAGGAACTAACGCAACTGCATTCAGATTTGGTCGAACTGTAGAAACCAGCACATCATTCGTTTTGATGACTTGACGAGCGCGAACAGAGGCATCGCTTCCACGAACAACTTGCGCACTAACAATTTCTTTTAACTTGTAGTCCACTGACGAAATATCAACGTAGCGGAACACTGCGTCTGGTTTTATTCGGGGATCGCGAAATGCAATCTGGCGATCACATAATTCTGAGAGATAACGCAAATGTGTGTTCATGCCGCAAACAACCTCATCTTGGCATCCTTCATCACCTCGACAGGCGAGCCGATTTTCCTGAGCGAGTCGAATCCACCGGCGTCCCTGATTTCCGGCACGTCCCATAGCGCGGCGGTTTCGAGCGCGTCGGTGCCGCCGAGTTCGAACTGGTTGCCGAGCCTGCGGAGGACGGTGGCGGCGTTCGGATCGAGCGAGTCGAACCACGCCTGGTTTTTGTCGAGGTAAATGATTTTGCGATCCGGCCGTTTGAGAGCGAGGGCCTTGTAGCCGAGGTGGGCGAAGAGGTCGTAGAAATCGTATTCCGTCATGCCGTCGAGGTCGCGGACGATTTCCGGGTTGTAGTTGTCGCCGATGAGGTGGCCGATGAGCTTCCGGCGTTTTTGGGATTCGATCCAGAGGCCGCGGAACTGGCGGAGAGTGTGGGCCTCGGCGAGCACGCGCTTGATCATTTCGCGGCGGTATTCGTCGAAGGGAATGAGCGATTGTCGACCGTCGCGAATTCCCATGACGAACCGGCCTTCGGCGTTGATGACGGTCGCGCCCTGCATCTCCGCGACGGTGGGTTTCTCCGGTGGTTCCGGCTCCGGCCCCTCGCCTCCTCCGCCCCCGCCACCACCGGGGCGCGGTGGGCGCGTGATGAAGTCGGTGCCGAAGAGGTCGGTGACGCCGGTGTAGTCGTAGAGCCAGAACTTGTATTTGCCGGTCTCCTCGTGGATGCGGGTCCCGCGCCCGACCATCTGGTAAAATTTGATGGCGGATTTGAGGTAGCGGAAGAAGACGACCGCGTTCAGGCGCTCGATATCGACCCCGGCTTCGAGGAGATCGACCGTGCAGGCGACGAACGCGCGTTCGCCGGATCCGCGCATGGTCTTGATATATTCCGATCCGTTGTTGGCCCCGCCCATGCACTTGAAGGCATAGAGATCCTTGGGTTCCTGATTTTTCTCTTTGCACCAGCGGACGTAGAGGTTGTTCATCTGCATGGCCACGCGGTCGGCATGGATTTCGCGCGTGCAAAAGATGATGACCTTTTGCTCGGGTCCGCCATTTTCGCAGAGCAGCTTGAACAGGTCTTCGCACATCGCGGGGGTGCGCATGTCGATGAACAGTTCGTCGTCGAAGTCCTTGCCCGTGTATTCGCTCTTGTTCAGGTCTTCTTCGGTGACCGGCTTGCCGGTTTTGATGTTGGTCGGCCCTGCGGCGAGCACCTCGGCCTTGGTGAAGATGCGGGCATCGATCGACGCCTTGCGCTTGATGACCTCGCAGGCGGCGAGGTAGCCGTCCTCCTGCGCCTCGATCAGCGTGTATTCATAGACAGGTTCGCCGAAATACTTGTGGTTGTTCGCGGTGATTTCCTCGTCCTCCGTCGGTTTGTCCTTCGCCTCGCGAAGCTGGCGGGGCGTCGCGGTCAGGCCGATGTGGATGGCGTTCGGGTTCCGCCTGAGCACCTCCGACCACCTGCCCCACGCCGAGCGATGGCACTCGTCAATGATGATGACGCTGAAATAATCGTCCGGGTAATGCTCGGTGAGGAAGCTGGCGAACCCCTCGTCATCGTCGAGCCCGAGCGTCTGGTAGGTGGCGATGTGGATGCGGGCGTTCTTGGCGGCGTTCCCGCCGTTCTTCGTCTCGACGATGCGGGCGTTGTCGCCGAAGACCGCCTTGAGTTTGCCGTAGGCCTGCTCGCGAAGCTCGTCGCGGTCGCAGAGGAAAAGCACGGGCTTCGGCAGGCGTCCGGCCTCGTGAAGCCGCCAGAGCAGGTTCGCGGCGATGATCGTCTTGCCGGAACCGGTGGCGAGGGAGAGCAGAACCCGCGAGAGAACGTCGTCGGCTTCGCACTTGAGGATCTTCTCAAACGAGGAACGGATCGCGGCATCCTGGTAGTAGCGGAATTCGGGAAACGCCGGGCTGTCCGGCTGGAACAGCATCGAGGCCGAGGGATCGTCCAGATTGATGCCGGTGTGGCGGTGGTAGCAGTCGGTCAGCGTTTTGTGATCTGGAAAATTCGCGAGCGGAAACGGGCCGGTCTGCTCGCCGGTGAACTTGTTGTATTTTCCGTAGAGGTGGCCATTCGTGGAGAAAATGTATTTGGCCTCGAAGCGCTCGCACTCGGAATATCCCTTGGCCTGCTGCATTCCTTTGAGCGGGTCTTCATCCTCACTCTTCGCTTCCAAGATCGCCACCGGGAGCGGCTTCGGACCACCCGGCATGCGAACGCCAATGAGATAGTCCGTTTTTCCGGGACCTTTGCGGCGACGGCCTTTTGGTCCAGTGGGCTCCACCGGTGCCGGGGTCTCCAAGGTGATGTAAGGATCAATGTATCCTTTGGCCCTCAGGACGGGATCAATCAGATGGTAGCGGGTATCAGCTTCGTTCTTTGTCATGGTCGGGCAGGGGAATTTCATCTACGCGGTCAGAGCAAAGCCCGCGAACTTAAAATGCCCGCTCACTTCTTGATTCTCGTGAGCCCGCAGCGGGTGGCGGCGGCGCCGACGAGATCGGCGATCCGGCGCTTGAGCCTCCAGACCCGGCGGAAGAGGAAGACGACGAAAAGGACATACGGGATCCAGAGCCAATATTCTATGCCGGGGACAACGAAGTGCCTGTAGAGGAGGATCCCGAGCAGGACGAGGTTGATGAGGAGCGTGGTGGCGACCATGCGGGTGCCGAGGTGCACGCGGGTCAGGGATTTCGGCCCGCCGTGGTATTCGGTCACCGTCCGCAACTGGATCCCCCACCAGAAGCTCCCGTAGATCTGGAGATCCCAGTCCTTCCATCCGGTATCCATCGAGTAATTCCAGCCCTCGTTTTCGAGCGTCTTCACAACCTCCTGGAGCAGGCGTTCGCGGCCGTGGCCTTCCTCGCTCCAGAATTTCAGATGCGAGATACTGCCGCCCGACGGCTTGAAATTTTTTTCTGCGCGCGCGATGACGGCCGGCGGGGTGCGCTTGAATTTGAGCCAGGTGAAATAGCGCGCCCACCCGCGGACGAGCGGCTGCGCAAGCGCCAGGAACGCGACCAGCAACCGCGCGGGCACGGTGTCGTGCTTCGGCTCGAGCCGCGCGTGGATCATGTACGACAGCGCGACGAGGAGCGTCCCGCCGAACATCAGATACGGAACGATCCGGAGGAACGGCAGCGGGATGGACACCGCGAAAACGAAGAGCGTGAGGGTCACCCACTCGATGCTGCTCAGATACGCCGCGAGGTCGGACTGCGGGGTCGGGTAGATCGATTGGAAGAGCCCCTCGCCGAAGACTCCGTGGTAGATGATCGGCTTGTTGACGAGCCAGGTGAACCGCGGCGCGCCATAGATCTGGCCCTTCCATTTCGCGGTACCGGTCGGCCCGAAGAAAACGAGGTGCTGGAACCGCAGCATGGACTCGGCCTCGCCGTAGCCCTCCTGCTGCTTTTTGAAGGCCTGGAGAGAAAACCTGCGGTAGTGCCAGACGATCGCCGCCGGGCTGAACGCGATCACCCCGCCCGACTGTTGGAGGCGCCAGCAGAAATCCACGTCGTCGCCGGCCTTCCGGTATTCCGGATCGAACCCGCCGACCTGGTTGAACGCCCACCGGTGGAACGCCATGTTGCAGCCGGGGATGTGCTCGGCCACGACGTCGGTGAGCAGGACATGGCTCGGGCCGCCCGGCGCGGACGCCACGCAGGCCTGCACCCAGTTCTCGGCAGGCGGAGAAATATTCGGGCCGCCGACTCCGGCGTAGTCGCCGCTGAGGAGCGTGCCGACGAGGTAATAAAGCCAGTCGGGATCCGCCATGCAGTCGCTGTCGGTATAGACGATGACCTCGCCCTTCGCCGCGTGCGCGCCCACGTTTCTCGCGAAGCTAAGCCCCTTGTTGTCCTGCCGGATGCTCACGATCCACGGATGCGCGGCGGCGATTTCCGGCGTGTTGTCGTTCGACCCGTCGTCCACAAGGATCACCTCGTAATCCGGGTAATCCACCTGCTTGAGCGATTCGATGCACCGCCCGAGCGTCTTCCCCCCGTTATAGGAACAGACAATCACGGAAACCTTCGGATACGAGGGCAGGTCGACGCGCGAGGTCATCGAGCCGCCGCCGGAAAAAAGTTTTTTGACTGTCTCGAAAGCGACTTTTTTCGAGCGGTCCCTCCGGACGAGTCCGAACGCCCAGTCGAGGATCTCCTGGCCACCCCGGAACCACTCGTCGGTCCACGCGTAGATGATCGTCCCCGCCAGCCCGCCGCGCACGACGCTCTCGATGTGCCAGCGGATCATCTCCGCCTGATCGGACTCCGGATGCCGGATCGTATCCATCCCGAACTCGCCGAGGATGAGCGGCTTGTCGTCCGCGAGATTTTGCAGACGGGCGAGGTAGCGCTCGAAATCCTCCTGCCGGTGGAGATAGACGTTGAACGTCACGAAGTCGCTATTCTGCGGGAGCAGGTATTCGGTCGGCGGGTAGCTCGCATACGAGAAGAGCGCGCGCGGGTCGGCCTCGCGCCCGATGTTGATCAGGCGCTCGACAAACTCGGTGACCTGCCGCGCGCCCAGCCAGCGGACCATCGTCGTCGGGATCTCGTTGCCGACAAGGTAGCCGAAAACCGCCGGGTGGCCGGCATTTATTGAAACCCCCTCGCGGACCGCGCGCTCGGCCGCGACGCGGAGCTTCCGGTCGCGCAGAAACTCGAGATGCTCCGCCCACGGGATCGAAATCAGCGCGCGGATCCCCCGCGCCGCACAGAGATCGAGGAACCAGCACGGCGGCACATAGTAGATCCGCACAAGGTTGATCCCCGCCTCGGCCATCAGATCCAGATCCGCAGACACGCCTGCCGGCACACCGAAATACTCGCCGTCCGCATCCGGCGCAAACGGACCATACGTCACGCCCTTGATAAAAAACTTTTTATCTCCCTCGAAGAAAAACTTGGCGCGCACGCGCACCGGCAACAATTCGCTCACCCGGGATCCTTACCACCGCGCCCGCCCGCAAGGCGAGCGCAGAAATTTAATTCGCCCGGTTCGCGCGGCGTTCCGCCTCGGCGGCGAGGGCGAGGACGGTATTCTTTGCCTCGGCGAGCGCCTGGTTTTTGAGGCCGGCGACGAGGTTGGTGATCGGGACGCAGAGGTTCGTGTAGCAGAGGAGCGTGCGGCCGCCGGTGTAGGGTTCGATCCGCAGCGAGCCGTCGCTCTGCTTCGCGAGCGGCGACTGGAGGAGCTTCCAGGAGACGGTGTAGGTCTCGCCGGAGCTCGCGTAGGTGTTGCGGACGGTGTAGTTGATCTTTTGCAAAATCGGAACCTTGACCGTGTAGCGCACGTCCTTGGTACCGTCGGGATTGTTCGCGATCAACTGGGCGGAAATAATCCCAGGGGTATAGGAGGGGGCGGAATTGTAATCCGTAAAAAGGTCGGACACGACCGAGGGACGGGCGTTGACCACGCGGTAGAGGCTGAGCTGCGGCCACGGCGCACCCTCGATGTCGGTGCTTTTCACGACGGTCTGGCCCCCGGCCAACTCGTCGCGCTGCGACTTCGGAACCTCCTTGACCATGTCGGCAAAAACGGGGAACGCAAAAAACAGGAGAACAACAAAGATGCTTTTCATAAAGAGGGATGCCCCCGCGGAAGGTTTTTTCCGAATGAGTTCAATCTCGCGCAGATTGGATCCCGGCGCAAAAGAAACTTTTGTTTTTGGAGTCTCTCCCTGCCCCAATCATTACGATGAAAATCCGTAGAAGCGGCATCTTGCCGCTTGGATGCTTTCTCCAAGCGGCGGGACGCGGCTTCTACAACGACACCCTGTCGCGCGCCGGGCGGTGATCACCGGCTGAAATTCGCGACGACGCCGGAATAGATTTCAAAGATCCGGGAGAAGACGGTGGACCAGGAGTATTTCCCGCGGGCCTCGGCGCTGGCCTTGAGCCCGGCGGCGCGGAGGTCGAGCGTGAACTTCGATTCGATCGCGTCCGCGAGCGCCTCCGGAGAATTTTCCGCGGCCCAGAATTCCTGGTCGCTGAAGATGATCCGGTCCATGTAGCTCCCCCGGATGCCGACAACGCAGGTCCCGCTGGCCTGGCTCTCGAGCGCGACGAGCCCGAACGTTTCCTGGACGCCGGGATGCACGAAGAGGTCGGCCGCGCGGTAGATCGCGGCGAGCTCCATCGGGTCGGCGCAATACGGCATCCAGTGGACCGCGCCGGTCGCCTCCTGCAGGCGGACAAGCGACTGCCTCTGGGTGCCGTCGCCGGCGCAGAGCAGGTGGAACCGCCCGGACGAACGCGCGTGCAGGATCGCAAACGCAGCAAAAAGGGTCCTCACATTTTTTTCCGGCGCCATGCGTCCGACGTAGAGGAGAAGCCGTGCGTCCGGGGGAATCCCGAGCCGTAAGCGGGTTTGCTCGCGATCCGGGATGCCGGGCACGAACACCGCGGCATCGACCCCGAGGTCCACCGTGTGAAGCCGTTCGACCCCCCATGTGGCAAGCAGGCGGCCCAGCGCGGGGCTCGGCACGAACGTACACTGGAACGCGTTGTAGAGCGCGCGGACGTATCGCCTGCAAATGTCGTCGGTGATCGAGACGGCCACGCGACCGAAATACTTCGCGATCGTCCGCATGTAGGATTCCGGAAAGTGCGAGTGGTAGAATCCGACGACCGGGATTTCGAGCCCGCGCCCGGAGGCGACAGCCTTCCACGCGACCTGGTAGGGGTCGCCGGACTCGATGATGTCGGGCCTTTCCTTTTCCAGAACCTCCTCGATGAGGTGCAGCCTCGTGAGCGCCCGGTAGCGGGAGGTGCGGGAAACCAGCGGCGAGGCGATCGTGTAGGTGCGCACCCACGAGTCGCCGGAGTGCCCGGTGGTGGCGCCCGGCACGATGATCACATGCTCACAATCCGGACGGGAGGCCCGCAGGTAGGCCGACTTCTGCTCGATATACCGCCTCACGCCCCCGCTCACGGGAGAGTAAAACTGGGTCAGGTCGCAGATTTTCAACGGGCGTTTTTTCTATTCCATCGAGGCGAGCCAGCGCTCGGCATCGATCGCGGCCGCGCACCCCTGGCCGGATGCCGTGATGGCCTGCCGGTAAACATGGTCGGCCACATCGCCCGCCGCAAAGACGCCCGGAATATTCGTCGCCGTACCGGATTTCTGCAGGAGATACCCGGCCTCGTTCGTGTCCAAAATCCCTCGGAACGACGCGGTGTTCGGCTCGTGCCCGATCGCGCAAAACACGCATTGGACCTCGATTTCGCTCTCGGCGCCGGTCTTCGTGTCGCGGAGGCGCACGCCGCGGACCTCGCCCGCGCCGTCGGTGAGGTAAGCGGTGACGAGCGCATTCCACACCGGCTGGATCTTCGGGTTTGCGAGCGCGCGGGCGGCCATGATCTTCGAGGCGCGCAACGTGTCGCGGCGGTGGATCAGGTAAACCTTCGAGGCGAATCGCGTCAGGAACCCCGCCTCCTCGCACGCCGAGTCCCCTCCCCCGACAACGCACACCGGGACGTTCCGATAAAACGCGCCGTCGCAGGTCGCGCAGGATGTCAGCCCGTGGCCGATGAGCGCCGACTCGCCCTCGATCCCGATGTAGCGCGGGGAGGCTCCGCTCGCGATGATCAGCGCTTTCGTTTCCACCCACTCTCCATCCACCTTCAGCCGGTGCGGGGTGCCCGGCTGGAACTCCTCGACCACCCCGTAGCGAAACCTCGCTCCGAATTTCTCCGCCTGCCGGTGCATCCGCTCGATCAGCTCCGGGCCGTCCACCCCATCCGGAAAACCGGGAAAATTTTCCACGGCGGTCGTGGTGGTGAGCTGTCCGCCGGGCATCCGGCCCTCGAGCACGAGCGGGGACAAACTGGCACGGGCGGTGTAGATGGCGGCCGTCAGCCCGGCGCAGCCGGTGCCGACAATGATCACGTTTTCCATAGAACCGGCAAGTGAACACCCGCCGCCGCACAAAATCAATCCTTTCAGACCGGCGGGGGATCAGGATTCCTGAGGCTAAGCCGGTGCGGGAGCGGCCAACCCGCCGGACGGGAAGTCTGGCTTGATGGTTTCCGGCGGTTCGGAAGCCGTGGCGGCGGGAGGAGGAGGAAGCGGCGGGGGCAGAGCTTCCAGGATCGGAGGGTTCCTGATTTCGCCGAACTCGATGATCTCCTTGATATGCGAGGCGTCGAGGGTTTCGAACTCGAGGAGTGCCTTGGCAATGATTTCGACTTTGGCGCGGTTGGCTTCGAGGAGGACTTTCGCGCGATGGTAGGCCTCGTCGATGATGCGCTTGACCTCGGCATCGATCAGTTGGGCGGTCGCCTCGCTGTATTCGCGCGGGCGGCCCATTTCGCGGGCGAGAAAAACGTAGTCGTTGGCCTCGCTGAAGCTGATCATTCCGAGCGAGCTCATCCCCCATTCGCAGACCATGCGGCGGGTGAGCTGGGTGGCCTGTTTGATATCGCCCGAGGCGCCGTTCGAGACGTCGTTCGTGAACATCTCCTCGGCGATCCGGCCGCCCATCGTGACGGCGAGCAGGTCGAGCGCCTCCTTTTGCTGGGTCGAGTATTTGTCGCCCTCCGGGAGATACATCGTGGCGCCGAGGTAGGGGCCGCGGGGGATGATCGTCACCTTGTGAAGGGGGTGGGTGTGCTCGAGAAGGACGTTGATGAGCGCATGCCCGGCCTCGTGCCAGGCCGTCGAGATTTTTTCGCGTTCGCTCATCGCCATGCTGCGGCGTTCCTTCCCCCAGCGGACCTTGTCGCGCGCCTCTTCGAGTTCGCGCTGGCCGATCGCCTTGAGCCCCTTGCGGGCAGCGAGGAGGGCTGCCTCGTTGAGGACGTTGGCGAGTTCCGCGCCCGAGTATCCGGGGGTTCCGCGCGCGATCACGGCGAGGTTCACCGCCTCGGCGATCTTCACTTTTTTGGCATGGACCTTGAGGATCTCCTCGCGTCCCTTGACATCCGGCAGGCTGACCGTCACCTGCCGGTCAAAGCGGCCGGGCCGGAGCAGCGCGGGGTCGAGGACATCCGGGCGGTTCGTGGCGGCGATGATGATCACGCCCTCCTGGGTGTCGAATCCGTCCATCTCGACCAGGAGCTGGTTGAGCGTCTGCTCGCGCTCGTCGTGCCCGCCGCCGAGCCCGTGCCCGCGGTGCCGGCCGACCGCATCAATCTCGTCAATGAACACGAGACAGGGCGCGTTCTTTTTCCCCTGCTCGAACATATCGCGAACCCGCGACGCGCCGACGCCGACGAACATTTCCACGAAGTCCGATCCGCTGATCGAGAAGAACGGGACGTCCGCCTCGCCCGCGATTGCCCGGGCGAGAAGCGTCTTGCCGGTTCCCGGCGCGCCGACCATGAGGATCCCCTTCGGGATGCGGCCGCCGAGCTTTTGAAACCGCTTCGGATCCTTGAGGAACTCGACGAGCTCCTGCACCTCGTCCTTCGCCTCCTCGACTCCCGCGACGTCCTTGAACGTGATGCGGTTTTTTTCCTTCGACATCATCCGCGCCTTCGACTTCCCGAAATTCAGCGCGCCCTTTCCGGCCATGCGGATCTGCGAGCGGAAGAAAAAATACAGGATGACGAGGAAGAGGAGGATCGGCAGGAAGCTGACGATCGCGGAGGCGAGGTAGTCGGATTTCGGGACGATCGAGGGGGTGATGCCGGCCTCGGAGAGAGACTTCTGGATGTCGGATCCGTTGAACGACGTGAAGATCGGCGTGCGGAACGGGGCGGCTGTCTCCTCGCCGGTCGTCTTCGACTTCTGCTTGACCTTGCCCTCGAAATACTGGGTGTTCCGGCCCTCCTCGACGACGAGCTCGAGCGGGGCTTCCGACGAGTTGATGATCTTCCCCTCCTTGACGAGCTCGAGGAATTTCGGATACGGGATCGCCTCCGGCTGGGCGAGATTGTTTCCGCGGAAAAGGAAAGCGCCACCGATCAGCGAAAGCGCGACGGCGAAGAGGACGAGCCCGCGCCAGTTCATCTGCGGATCATTCCCCCCGCCCGGGCGGGGAAGGTTGTCTTGCGGCGGCTTCGGATTTTCTTCTGACATTCGTATCAGTTTCCCCTATCACAGCGTCTTGGCAAATGGAAAAAGCGGAAGAGAACAAAGAAGTCGGCCGAGCGCTGGTGGTTTCGATCCACGATGTGAGCCCGCTGACGTGGCGGCGGGCGCGCGGGATTCTCGCCGATCTGGAGTCGGCCGGCATCACAAAGGTTTCCCTGCTGGTGATCCCCGACCACCACCGGCGCGGGCTCGTCTCCGGGGATCCGGAGTTTGCCGGATGGCTGCGGAGCGAGTGCGCCAGAGGCCGCGAGGCCGTGCTGCACGGGTATTGCCACCTGCGCGAAAATCGCGGCGACGACGGCCCGTGGAAGCGCCTCGTCACCCGCTCCTACACCGCCGGAGAGGGGGAGTTTTTTGATTTGGAAAAACCCGCCGCGCTCGACCTGCTGCGGCGCGGGCAGGCGGCATTGGATGCCTGCGGGGTCGCCTGCACCGGATTCATCGCGCCAGCCTGGCTAATGGGCGCGGCCGCCGAGGAGGCGGTGCGCGAGGCGGGGTTCGAATACACGACGCGCATCGCGACGGTGAGCGATTTCCGCACCGGCCGCATCCACCGCTCGCGGAGCCAGGTGTGGAGCGTCCGGGCCGCCTGGCGGCGGGCGTGCAGCCTCGCTTGGAACGCACTGCTCTTCCGCGCCACAGCCAACGCGCCGCTCGCGCGGATCGGGATCCACCCGCCCGACTGGGATCATCCGGCGATCCGCCGCCAGACCCTGCGATTTGCTGGCAAGGCGCTTGCCGGGCGCGAGGCGATGACCTATGCGGCCTGGTTGTCCCGCGTCCGCGGCAAGCCCTGGAGTTATTGAATCGCTGTCAGCAGATCTTTTCTTGAGACACCCAACGAAAACAATGAGCGGAACATGTCAGATCGGACACCCGCCTGGCGGCCATGGGATCATTCGCGGCAATGTGGTCAAATACCTCGCCAATGTCGCGCATGGCTCGCGGACTGATCCGCGCCAGCGTCATGGAGTTTTGCGGAGGCTGTCGGTGGTCTGCGATCTGTCCAAGTGCTCCAGCCCCTCGTCCAGCAAGGATTCCAGTTCGCGAGTCATCACCACAGCAGATCCGGGAGATGCAGGAACACTTTCCCAGAGCCGCTCCGCCAGCTTCGCACGGTCGCTGCACGGGAGTTCCAAGGCAACCCGCTCAACTTGATCAAGGGTCGTAACCATAGGTGAACGATATGCCCGGCTTGGGGCGTGTCAAGGTCGGGACACGAGCCTGAAAAAAGGTTCGAAAGGCGGATGCCGGGGGCGACATCTCTCCATTGCGCTTCGCGCGGATCCGGATTTTTTCAAGGCGCTTGCGGGGCGAGGAGCGATGACCTATGAAGGGTGGGTGACACGGACCCGACCATGAAGCCAGCGACCTCGCGCACCGACCTGCACATCCACTCGAGCCACAGCGCGCTCGCGGCCGACTGGGTGCTGCGGCGGCTCGATTTTCCCGCGAGCTATTCGGATCCGCTCGCGACCTACAATGCCCTCCGCGGGGCGGGGATGGATTTTGTCACGCTCACCGACCACGACACGATCGGCGGGTGCCTCGAAATCGCGCACCTGCCGGGGGTGATCATCGGCGAGGAGGTCACGGTTTATTTTCCGGAGGACGAGTGCAAGATCCACCTTCTCGTCTGGGGGATCACCGAGGCCCAGCACCGGCTGATCCAGGGGGCGCGGGAGAGCATCTATGACATGCAGGCGCTGCTTTTCGAGCAGAACATCGCGCACGCGGTCGCCCATCCGTTTCAGAGCGTCAACGAAAAGCTCACGCCGCTTCACCTGCAGAAACTCGCGCTCCTCTTCCGCCACTTCGAGGGGATCAACGGGCGCTACAGCGGGATCGTCAGCGAGCTGGCCACGACGATCCTCGGGTCGCTGACCGCGCGCGAAATCGAAATGTTCCATTCCCGCACCGGAATCGAACCGACCCACCCGGAACCCTGGAAAAAAGTTTTTGTTGGCGGTTCGGATGATCACGGCGGGACGTGTCCGGCGCGTGCGTTCACCGAGGTTCCGCGGTGCGGGTCGGCGTCCGGGTTTCTCGATCATCTGCGCGCCGGCGAGTGTTCTCCCGGCGGCGAGCCGGGCACTCCCCTCGCGCTCGCCCACGGAACCTACAGCACGGCGTTCCAATACGCCAAGGCCCGGCTCGCCCTCAAACCCGGCAACCCGACCACCGGGCTCCTGGAAAAGATTTTCTCCCGTTTCATGGAGGGTCAGGATCCGACCGAGTTCTCGCTCGGCGACAAGCTCGGGTTTCTCGCCCAGGGGATCGCGACCGGAAAAATCTTTGAGATGGCGAAGGCCGGCACGAGTCCGGCGTGGAAAGATCTTGCGGCGTGCTTCAGCAAGCCCGAGATGAAGGCGGCGCTCGCCCGCGAGACGGCCGGCGTGGCCGAGCCGGAGCGCCGCGCGTTCCTCATGGCGAACCTCATCGCCAGCCAGCTCGGCTACCGGCTCATCACGCAGTTCATCCAGCAGCTCTCGACCGGAAAATTTCTTGAGGGCATCCAGACGATCATCCCGCTGGCACCGGTCATCGGCCTGCTGAGCCCGTATCTCCACGCCTACCGGCTCCCGCGCCGCGAGTGGCTCCGCGAGACCGCCCGCACGCTCACGGGCGGGGTGCCGGACGTCCTGAAAAACCGGAAGCGCGCGTGGTTCACGGACACGCTCGAGGATGTCAACGGCGTGGCCACCACGATCCGCAAGATGACCGCCGCCGGCGTGGCCGCCGGGCACGACATCACGGTCGTCACCTGCCGGTCGGAGGTCGCCGACCACGGGATCCCGCTCAAAAATTTCCAGCCGATCGGGGAGTTCGCGCTTCCGGAATACGAGCTCCAGCGGCTGAGCTTTCCGCCGGCGCTTCAAATCCTCGATTACCTCGAGCGCGAGCGGTTTTCCGAAATCATCATCAGCACGCCGGGTCCGACCGGGCTGAGCGCGCTCGCGGCCGCCAAGGTGCTTGGTCTCCCCGCGATCGGGATCTACCACACCGACTTCCCGCAATACGTCCGCATCCTCACCGACGACTCGTTCATGGAGACGCTCACATGGAATTTCATGCACTGGTTTTACAGCCAGCTCGACGTGATCTACGTGAACTCCGAGGACTACCGGACGTGCTGGACGGATCGGGGCATCGCCCGCGAAAAACTGCGCATCCTCCCGCGCGGGCTCGACCCCCGGCTCTTCCACCCCTCGCGCCGGGATCCCGATTTCTGGAGATCCCGCGGGCTTCGCGCGGGCGAGACAGCCATGCTTTTTGTCGGCCGCGTCTCGAAGGAAAAAAACTTGGACATCCTTGTCTCGGCGACCCGGAAGCTGGCGGAGACGGGAACTCCCGTCCGCCCGATCATCGTCGGCGACGGCCCGTATATGGCGGAAATGAAGCGCCTCCTGCCCGATGCGATTTTCACCGGCTACCTCATCGGGGAGGATCTCGCGGCCGCCTACGCCTCCGCCGACCTGTTTGTTTTTCCCAGCACGACCGACACGTTTGGCAACGTCATCCTGGAGGCCCAGGCCTGCGGGCTTCCGGTGATCGTCTCCGACGCGGGCGGCCCGCGCGACCTTGTCCACCAAGGCAGGGAGGGGTTCATCACCAAGGCGCTCGACCCGTCCGAACTCGCCGGTGCGATCCGCCGCCTCGTCGAAGATCCCTCGCTGCGAACCGCCATGGGTGCGGCCGGCCGCGGCCGCGTCGAGTCCCGCGACTGGACGGAAGCCTTCGACAAATTCTGGCACGAATCCCCGGAATAGGCCGCTCCCCAATCCTTACGATGAAAAACCGTAGAAGCGGCATCTTGCCGCTTGGATGCTTTCTCCAAGCGGCGGGACGCCGCTTCTACAACGACACCTTCTTTGCCGGTCCTCCGTCTGATCGTAATGATTCGGGGGCGGCTCAGATTTCCAGCGCCTCGGAATACACTTTGGTGACCTGCGAGATCAACGTGAACATCCGGAAGACGACGAGCAGGACGACGAGAAGATAGAGGGCGCGCGGGAGCCATTCGGCGAGGGCTTCGATCCGCTGGAAAAGCCGCTCGCGGTAGATCCCCGACCACCGCGCGATTTCCTCGTCGAGCCGCCCGGAGGCCTCGGCGACTTCCAGCGCGCGCTCGAGGTCGGCGGGAAACACGCGGGTCTCGCGGAGCGCCTCGGAAAGGTTTTCTCCCGCGCGGATGGCCGCCACGGCCCGCCCGGAGCCGGCGTCCAGGCGCGCGCTTCCGGAAGCCCGTCCCGCCCGGGCGATGCTCGCAAGCACGCCGTCGGCCGAGCGGATTCCGAGCGAGAGAACCATGCAGAACCGCGCCAGCGCCGCGCACCGGAAAAAGCCGCCAGCCACCGGAATCGTCGAAATGAGCCGGTCGGCCGCGGCGTTTGACGCGAACGATTTTCCCATGAACCAGAGAAGCGCCCCGGCAAGCGCCGCCGCGAAGTAGGCCGCGCCGAGAAATGTTCCCGCCTGCCACAGAAATGTAAAAACCCCGCCAGACTGGATCGCAGCCGGGATCGAGAGGAGGACGGCTCCGAGGTGGAGGACGAAGACGGGATAGGCGGAAGCCGCCAGCGCCGCGCGGCGGGCCTTGGCGAGGTGCTCGTAGTAATCCGCCAGCTCGCGGCAGGATTCTTCAAGCCGTCCGCTCTGCTCGCCGGCGGCGAGGATCCCGATGTCCAGCTCCGAAAACCCAATCCCACGCGCCGCCGCCGCGAGGCCGTCATCCATCCGGGCCGCAGCCGCGCGGGCAGCGGACGCCGCGCGTCCCCGTCCGCCGCCGAGGAGCTCGAGCGCGCGCTGGACAGGGATCCCGCTGCGCAGCATCTGCGCGATGTCGTGGAAGAAATGTTCTTTATCTTGGAAGCGAAGTTGCACGATGCGGGCGGTTGTGGATGATCTTGCCCTGTGAAGCACGCCGCGCGCGAGGACATAAAATTCATGGTGGCCGCTCTGGCCGAGGCCCGCAAGGGGCTCGGCCGCACGCACCCGAACCCGGCCGTGGGAGCGGCGCTGGTGAAAGGCGGGAAGATTTTATCGCGCGGATGGCACCGCGCGGCAGGCCGTCCGCACGCGGAAATCGAAGCGCTGGCGGGCCTGAAAAATTCCGCGGCGGCACGCGGAGCGACGCTTTACGTGACCCTCGAACCCTGTTCCACACAGGGCCGCACGCCGCCCTGCACCGGGGCAATCCTCCGCGCGGGAATCGCCCGGGTGGTCTATGGCGCGCGCGATCCCAACCCCCTCCACGCGGGGCGCGCGGACCGGATTCTCGAGGAGGCGGGGATCCGCGTGACCTCCGGCATCCTGGCCGCCGAATGCACCGCAGCCAACGAGGCCTGGAACAAATGGATCGCGACCGGCCTCCCGTTCGTGATCGCGAAAGCGGGCATGAGCCTCGACGGGCGGATCGCCTCGCCACCCGGACGGCGGTGGATCACGTCGGAGGAATCGCGCCGCGATGCGATGAGCCTGCGGGCGGATTGCGGGGCGATCCTCGTCGGCGGAGAAACCGTCCGCACCGACAACCCGCGCCTGACCCTGCGCGGATCGCCCGGCGCCGAACAGCCGCTCCGCGTCGTCTGGACGCGCTCCGGCAACCTGCCGCCCGACAGCAGGATTTTCACCGACTGCTTCCGGGCGCGGACGCTCGTCTTCCAAGGGATGTCGCTCCGGAGGGTTTTGAAAGATCTGGGAAAACGGGGCGTCCAACAGGTGCTGATCGAAGGCGGCGGACGCACGCTCGGCGAAGCGTTCGACCGCGGGCTGGTGGACCGCGCGGTTTTTTACATCGCGCCCGTGCTGACCGGCGGCGGAGTGCCAGCGGTCGGAGGACGCGGCGCGGGCTCGAACGAGGCCGGCTGGCGGCTGGACGACGTTTCCTCCCGCATCACCGGCGGCGACCTCCGCATCGAGGGCGTGGTGCGCGTGAAGGAGAAAATTTTCTGAACAAAATCAGCTGAAACAAATCAGCCCTTGTCAAAATGGCCCCGAAGGGAGCAGAATAAAAATCTGTTCTCATCCACGTGCGGGAAGTCGCACACAGCCGATGATAAAAAAGATTCGAGCGGTCGTTGAAAAGCCACCCGCCAGCGGGCAACCACCGGAAGTTTACGAAGAAGAAACAGCCAGTCAGCCAGTCAGCCAGTCAGCCAGTCAGCCAGTCAGCCAGTCAGCCAG
>JBAXXD010000022.1:0-46025 GCA_037128135.1 Verrucomicrobiia bacterium | reverse complement strand
TTGGCCCACATGAAGTCCGCGCTGGAAAGGTTGTCCATCAGGGAGGAGTCGGACACCCGAACCGCCGTGGTCAACTTCGGATCGATGGCCGCCAGTTCCGGCTTGAAAGGAAGCAGCGGAGCCACCGCACCGACAGTCTCCGGCGTGAACCCGTGCAGCCAGACTTTGCCGCCAGCAGCCAGATAAGTTTTGAGGGTGGCTAGTTCGTCAGCCGACGCCTTGTAAGACGCATCCCACAAGACCGGTCCGTCGCCCGCCAGTCCTTTGGAGCAGACGATCCGGCAGAGCCCCAATGTTTCCTCGAGTTTAGCATTGTCCTGAGCGAGCAACCTCATCTGCCGGGGCCGGTCAGGCGTGGCGGCGAGGCCATAACGAACCAGCTTGGACAGGATATCACCGGCGACAGGCTCGACTCCGAGCCGGTCCACGAGGCTCAACTGCGAGAAGATCAGATGGCCATCGCCATAGGCGGTCTCGCAGAGCGGCGTCCATTCCATGCCCCGCGTGCCACCTGCATCCAGCAGGATCTTGCAGTCGCCATCAGTGGGTTTGGAGTAATTCAGCTTGCCGACCAGATTGTCAGGGCGCCAGTAGGAGAGTTGGCCGTCGTCAAGCCCCTCAAGGGCCGGATGGCTGTGCGAGCGCTTCCAGACGCGGCTGGCGACATGACGCCGGTCCAGCTCCGGGAAGCCCGCCCCCAGGTTCTCAGCGTCGTCCCTTTGCAGCAGGATCACGCTTCCGCCCTTGGCGGCGAAGTCGAGGATCGCGGCCTTGACCGGAGCGAGTGGCGCATCCCCTGCCACCAACAGCAATTTCTTGCCAGCCAGGGCGGCGGCGTCCAACGACGCGAGCGGACTCAAGGTCAATGGGATTTTGGCGAGGGCAGCGGCCGTCTTTCCGACAGGGTCGAGCAGGGCGATCTTCGTCGCATCGACATCACCCAGAGAGGTCTCAGGCATGATGAAGACGGTCTCCGAGTGGCGGGTCTTCTCGGGGATGGAACCACTGCGGTCATAGCGAAGCCGCAGCGTCAGCTCCGCTTTCGTCGTCCTGTCCACCATCGGAGGAGTAATGGGAACATCCACAACGTTGGCGCCTCGCTTGAGCACCAGAGGAATGTTCGTCTCCCACACGTTGCGCCCGGCGACGGTTAGAAAGCATTGCAGCCGGGGGTTGCCCAACCCCGTGTCCGACTCATAAAACACGACCACTTTGCGAATCACCGTCTTGCCGCCTTGGAAGTTCGGATGAAAGTCCAAAGGATGGATCGCAAAGCGAGGAATGACGTTATTCCCGTCAAAGATCCAGGGTCCCAGGCAGGCCACGCCCTGAACGCGGTAAACGTCGGACACCTTGCTCATCAGGCTGAGGGCCACTGCGGTTTCAGAGCCTCTACAATGCATGGATTCCTTGACCCAGTTATACGATTCCTCGCCCCCGTATCCGGAATAGCCGTCCGGTGTGGAGGGGCTCATCGAATACTCGCCGACGGACAGCGGCTTGTCCCAGTCGAACTCGGACCGCCAGCCGCCATTGCCCTTGTCCTTAAGCCAATAAAGATCGTTGGGGACGACGACGCCGGAGTTCGGGTATTGCTTCGAGAGATCACCCGGCGCCCCGGGGTAATGGATGCTGATAATGTCCAGCAGCCCATCCCAACCCACTTCGGCATCACCATCGAGCAGGCGCAGCGGATCGACGGCGCGGACGGTCTCGACCAGTTCCTTGCAGACCTCCTTCATGTCGGGGTTCGTCGGCACCTTACCCCAATAGGTCTCGTTGGCCATATTCCAGATGACGATGGAAGGATGGTTCCTCAAGTTCCTGACCACCTTCCGCAGGTGCTCCTTCAGGTTGGGCAGCCAGAGCGGTCGCTTGGCTGGATCCAAAGGAAAGCAGGGCGGCCAGAAGTGCGCCAGCGTCGGGGCCACGGTTACGCCGATCTCGTCGGCCATCTGCGGCACCAGCGGGCTATTCCCCCAGATCCGCAAGTTGTTAAAAGTATTCCCGGCAAGTTGCTTCAAACTCCCGCCACGCGCCGGATCTTCCGAACCATAGACCTGCTGGTAGGTTTCATTGGCGTAAGACCCGGTTTCTCCGCGAAAGAGCGTCATCGGCTTCCCGTTGAGCAGGAATTGCCGGCCTTTGACCGTGAACTCGCGAAAGCCAAACCGCTGGTCGAGTTCGTCCAGCGCAACGCCTTTCGGCGAGGCCAGGCGGCAGGATGCGACATAGAGAAACGGCGTTTCGGGCGACCACAAGACGGGATTGGGCCAGGCACTTGAGACGCTCACGGTCTTCGTCTCGCCGGCGGCCAGGGTCACCGGTTCCCCCGTGGCGGTCAGACAGGGCAGGCGGTCGCTGTAGCGTTCGATGACGCAGGTGGGGACCACCGTCGCCGCCGCCTTACCACTGTTGACAAGAGTCATCTCCGCCTCAATCTGTTTCTTCGCCACGCTGGTCTTGACGTAAACGTCGTCAACATGGACGCAGGACTTGATCTCCACGCGTACGTCGCCCTGGATTCCGGCAAGGTAGTGGAGGAATTGCCCGACAAACAACTCGTTCGTCAAGTCAATCAAAGCCTCAGGACCTGCCAGACCGACCACCAGCTCGTTCTCCCCACCCCATCGGACCTGGGCGCCGATATCGTAGCTGGTCGGAGCCATGCCGAAGATGCACTCGCCGAGCTTCACGCCGTTGAGCCAGACGACGCTCTTGGTCTGCATGCAGTCGAAGATCAAGGACGCGGTCTTCCCCTCGGCCTTGGCGGGCATGGAAAACTTCCGTCGGTACCAGGCCGAAAGATTAGTCTTGGAAGCAAAATCCGCGAGTCCAGCCTTTTTCAGTTCCGCCACGGACTTTCCGTAGCTCCAAGATATTTCGGTGGGCTTGATCAGCGATGACTGCGGCTGCGGGACGGTCTCGGGCTTCCAGGCGTCCTGGGCCGGAGGGAAGTTGAAGATCAGCCCCTGGTTGGGGCGGGTCTCCCAAGTGCCGTCCAGATCAATCACCGCCCGATGCCCTGCCTGCGTCTGGGCTTGAGCGGCGGATGCCGACACGAGCAACAGCATGGCAATACCCAAGCCCCTGTTAACCGCACATTTTATTTCCATCATAAACCTTCTGCTTTTATTGTTTTACTTAAAAATATTTCTATCACTGGAACCGGCATGCTGTCAAGAGCAACCGGTCGATATCCGGCACATATTGCATAGCGGTCATGCTGGCGCAGTTGCGGAACTCGAATATCGACTCTTCGTTTCGCAAAAAGGAGCTCATTCAGTTGTCTGAACAAAGTAAAATATTTTTTAAGCCCCGTGGCCGCAGGCGATTACTTTTTGCTTTCAAGCATGGAAACATATCTGTTAGATTTAATACGTTCTTGCTCGCTGGATTAAATCATCTCATCAACCATGACTACACCCGCTTCCTTAGCTACCGTCCTCGGACATTTACGCAGTGGCCTCGTCCGCTTTTCTGTTCCCTTTAGGCTGGCTTTCATGAGGAATGTTCGCATTTTAATGCTGGTCATGGCTCTGATTGCGGAGCAGGAAATTCGAGCTGCGGGGGTATCGTGGCCCGGTGGGGGAGAGGGAGCCTGGGAAGCCTCACAAGCGGAAGGAGTTAAGCCCCAGTTAGAAAGCAGCTTTGCGAGGCTGAGCCTGCCTGCGGATCAGGGGGGCGCCAGCCTCAGCAGGCAGTTTCCGCTGGAGCCAGGGCGTGACTACGAGCTGAAGGTTGACTTTAAATCCAGCAACCAGTCTTCGGGCATGCACCATGGATCCTGGCTGCTGATCGGCTTTGCCGACGCGGGCGGCAAGCCGCTTGAATCGCAGCATGTGATCTTCGAGCAAGCTCCGGCCTGGAAAACCAAGACGCAGCGGATCGTGCCTCCAGCCGGGGCGGCACAAATGAGCCTGACTTTCCGCCAGCAGCAGCTGGCGGGGACCTTCGACATCCGGAAGGTCGAGATATCCCCGGCCGCCGCCATCGCGAAGAAGCCGGACGAGCCGGATCCTTTCGCGAATTTGGTGCAGACTGAGCGTTTTGACTTGAAGCCGGACGCCTCGGGGAAACGGGTTCTGATGTCCAGCAAGGGGACTGCACTGGAGCCGGTCAGCGCGGACGGAAAACTCCCGCTTTCTTTCGTTCTGCCCGACGCGTATTGCGAGGATCCGAAGCTCGTCTATGTCATCGATGTTAAGTTTGCTGCTGGCTTCGACGGCCGTGCCGCAACAGCAAGCCACGGGCTCTTCACGTTGGGTCGGAACATGAGCGGCGGCAATATCGCTAACTCGATCTCCATGATCCTTTGGGGCGGACAAACCTATTTTTCCAGAATCACCACAGCCAACCCGAACGCAAGAATCCAGGCGATGGCCGCCGGAAACATCAAGAAGTCCGAGCTACGCCAAGCGCGATCCATCGTCGCCACATCGAGCGTGGACTCCTCCTTTGACGGCAAGCGCATCGGCAAAGAATCGACTCCCTCCGACCAGTTTTTGTGGCCGAAAGGCCGGCCGTTCTTCATTGGTGCAGAAGCTGCCGGCGCATCGGTGTTCCAGGGGGAGATCAAGGAGTTTAACATCACGGTCATGCGGCCAGTTTTCACCCTTGAGCTGGCCGATGGCTACTCCTCGGCCTATCTGACGGGCGACCGGCCGCATGCGATCAAGCTGAAGCTCGACGGCGAGATCCCGAAGACGACCGGCTTGGGATTTCAGCTTGCCGATGCCGATGGCAAGGAGACAACGCTTCCTTTCAAAGTACGCTCTGGCGTGGTGACCGTGCAGCTCCCCGCGCTGCCCTACGGGACTTACACGTTTTCCGCGCGGAGGAAATCCGGGACTGCTCTGGGCTTCGACTTCCCGCTCGCCGTCCACCCCAAGCCAAGCGAGCGTCCGCCGGCTGCGGAATCGCCCTTCGCCATCGCACCCAACCTGCCGTTTGCTGGTTCTGCAGGCGACCGCGCTGGCGTCGAAAGAACGATGGAGCTATCCGCGAAGGCGGGAATCCGTTGGACGCGTATCTGGCCGGCTTGGAATGATCTGTGCAAAGTCGAGGGGCAATACAATTGGGCGGGATTAGACCACATGGTCGAGAGCGCGACCAGGAACGGCCTCGAAATCTACATCCTTTTCACGGGCGGGAATGAGCCGTGGCAGACTGCTGTCAAACCGCCCTCCTACCGGGTCAACAATGGAAACTTCCCTCCAATCGACAAATGGAGGGAATACGTCAGGGCCGTGGCGGAACGCTACAAAGGGCGGGTGCATTACTACCAGATTTGGGGAGAGGAGGACACCCGCTGCGTGTTTTATCCCTACACGCCCGAGGCTTATCTGGAAGTGCTCAAAGCCTCCCATGAGGTGCTCAAGGCGGTTGACCCGACCATAATGGTCATGCTCGGGGGATTCTGCGCCGCCTTCGGGGAGCTGGAAAGAACGACCCACAAGCCGACCGACGCCTTCTGGCCGGCCCCTGAGTTTTACCAGCTCAAACCCGGAAAGTTCTTCGACATCACGTGCGCCCATTTTTACTGCACATCTAACACCGGACAATCATGGGATCCGCTTGTTCAACCTGTGAAAAAAGTGGTGCAATATCTGAATGCCATCGGCGAGGGCGGCAAGCCGCTGTGGAATACCGAGACATCTGTTTGCGCCTCCAAACTCAACCCCGGTGGAATCGGCGGCTTTGGCAATTCGGTCTTGATCACAGAAAAAAAACAGGCGGAATGGCTGGCTCAATGGTATGTCCAGAGCCTGGCGGTCGGCATCAAACTCAATACCCACTACCTGTTTGCCGATGACTGTAGCGGGCTCGTCAATGCCGACTTCAGTCCGAAGCCGATCTATGTCGCCCATGTCAACCTTGCCAACAAGCTGAAAGGGATGACGTTCGCCGAGGATCTTCAGCTCGGCGAAAATATCCGCGCCTACCTGTTCCGCTCAGCGACGGCCGGAGAAAATATTATCGCCTGGACGGTCGGTGGCACCGAGCTTCTGTCGGCCCGCGCGCTTGGCGGCTCCCTTGAGGTCTCGGACCTTTGGGGCAATAAGACCGACGGCCGCCCCGACGGCGTGCCTCTTCCCTTCACATTGGGCGAATCTCCCATGTATCTCGAAAATCCGAAGGGAAAGCTGGAGGTCCGCCCCTTAATCGAAGCGTCCTGTCCAGAATTTTGCATTGCAGGGCAGACAGTTGATGTGAAGGTCACTTTGTGCAACCCAGCTTCCAAGCCGAGCCAGGTGCTTGTGAGGGTGGCCTCCGGTGGGGGGACACCAAAGGAGATGGCTTTGACCATTGCCCCGGATGCCATGGAAAAAAGCTCGTTTACAATTGACTCTCCCGTGAGCGGTGCAATCGAGTATTCCGTCAAGTTCTCCGGTGGGCTGGACAAAGAATTCTCAGGATCGCTTCCTTGCCGGATGCGGGAATGCCTGGACATCTCCTCCGGCCCAGCCTCGCTGTCCATCGCCAAGGACAGCCAGGTCGTTATCGGAAAAGCCGAGTATGATCCCCAGAGCCGGTTGGTGAAAGAAAGTTCCTGGAACGGCCCGTCGGATTTGAGCGCCATGGCTACCTTGAAGCAGGAGGGAAATTCCATCGCTTTCCAGATTGATGTCACAGATGACAAAGTGGCTTCCTGCCCGCAAGGGAAGGAAAACCAACGGTATCTCTCTGATTGCGTGGAGGTCTTCTTTGACTTCCATCCTTCTCAGCCCGGCGACCATAGGCCGATCCAGCTCGCGGTTTCACCGGATGGGCAGTTTACGGCCTATGGGGAAACGCTTCCCAACCTCGTCATCACCGGATCGACGTCGGATCATGGATATCTCCTTGAAGGGCGGTTCGACCTGCCCCCGGATTGCGGTGACCTGTTTGGATTTAACATTTCTCTGAATGACTCCGATGACTCGCTTCCCCCTCAGACGATGATGGTCTGGGTGGGAGATAAAAACAATGCAGCCAGCACAAAAGCCTATGGCATCGTAAGAGTGTCCCCCCGGGAAAGCGCGCATTAATCCGGATCCGGCGATTTCCCGCGAAGACGCGAAGCCGCAAAGGAGAAAAAGAGAAGAGAACCGTGGAATTTTTTATGAGAGATGGTCTCAAAAGCTTTCCCCGCAGGTCAGGATGTCTGAGGTTTTGATTTGAAACGGGCCAATCCTGGCGCGCGGCTGCGGAAGCGCTCGAGGGCATCCGTTTCCTCGGCCACCCAGCGGCCATTGCGTTGGGTGAGGCGCAGGGTTTTGATTTCCCATGGCTCCAGCGCGATCTTGAAAGCCGTCCGCTTCCAGATCAAAGTGCTTTGGGTGAGGCGGCCCGACATTTCCTGGAGGCGGAGAATCATTCCCTTGCCGTTTTCGTCGGGCTTGAGCGCCAGCAGGGAAACGGTGGCGGGTTCGACCGAGAGAGACGTTTCTTCCCATGGCTTGGTGCCGGGATGTCCCGAGTCCATCATGTGCTGGGCGGGGATCTGCCATTCTTGCGCGGCGCGCTCGAGGTTGAGGCCGGTCCAGGCATCCGGGCCGCCCGTCAGCCAGAAGCGGCGGTCCTGCCAGCCTTGGTCGGTGAATTTGACGTTCGTGTCGTCCTTGTATTCAAACGGCGGGTGTTCAGCGAAGGGAACGCACCGGGCCAGCACCATGCGGAGGGATCCATTCTTAGTGTCGCAACTGTAGCTGGAGTCGTTGATGAGCGCCACGGTCGTCGGCTTCTTTCCCAGCGTTCCCTCCAGTGCGATCCAATCCTGGCATGGGAATTCCTCGCCGTTCGCGGGGCGGACGGTGACCCCGCCTGCGGTTTTGCAAACCAAGCGGCTATTTTCCAAGCGGGTCGGGATTTCCAGTTTGGCGATTTGGCGTTTCTCCTGCCAGTTGATGCGAAAGCGCAGCTCGATATGGGGCGTGTGTCTGTAGCGGACCACGTCCATCCAGATTTCGGACGATTTCCATCGGGAGATTTGGCGCGTGATTTTCACCAGCGGCCCGCGTTCCAGTTCCTGTGTGGAAACGATCGTCGGCCTGCCCAGTTCCTTCCGGAATTCCGTGCGGCCGTGGCCCCAGGTGCCGCTCAAATCCTCGATGACGACCACGCCGACGGGAGCGGCCAACGCCTCGCCGCGCTGAGGGATCGGGAGCGAGGCGAGCGCGGGGTTCTTGGTCTTGGGCGCGGGGTTCGCGGCGGCGTTTTTCCTGACCGGGCGCATCGCCACGCGGAACGCGCGATAGCCGCCGGGAGGCAGCTCCAAGAGCGCCGTGAGCTTGCCCCAAGGCATCCCGTAGGGGCCGAAATTCGCCTCCGCGCCGAGCCATTGAATCGGGATCTTCCGGCCCGACTGTGTTTCGAGGTGCGAGATTTCCTCGACATTGTGCGGGGAAATAAAGGTGTCGAAGGCGACCATTCCGGTGCGTTTCCACGGCAGCGGGTTGAGAGCGAAGAGGACGCTCCCTTTTTCCTGCCGCGTATCGACCTGACGCGCGATGCGGTAGGTTTCCCGCGTCGCGACTTCCCGTGCGCTATCGAGCGTGCTCCCGAACCGGTCCCGCGTCTCCGCAAACGTGGATTCGATGCACGTTCCCGCCATGATGTCGTGGAATTCGTTGAAGAGGAGCTTGCGCCAGGCGGCGTGGAGTTCCCCGGGCCGGGCGCTTCCGGCGAGGGAATGGATCGCCTCGGCGGTTTGAAGCGCTTTCTCCGAGGCGCGGTGCAGGGCTTTGACGGCTCCGGTCGCGGAGTAGCACCCGCGGAAATTGAAATTCAGCTCGTCTTCCACGACGGGCAATTTCGCAAACGCCGCTTCTTGCTCGACCGCGTCGAAATAGCCGTCGACCGTGCTGAAGCGCAATTCGGGCAACGACGGATCGTTCTGCAACTCCAGGATTTTGGCGATTTGATCACGGGTTGGGCCGCCGCCGTGGTTGCCGACGCCGAACCAAAAAACGCCGTGGTCGAAGCCGGGCGCAAAATGGGTTGTGGCGGCTTCCCGGATGCGCGCCTCCATTTCGCCGGGCCGAATGGCGTAGGACTGGGAATAGTTCCCCAGGATGCGTTGCGTGAGCACCCGGGAGCCATCCGGCGCTTTCCACCAGAACAGGAGCGGCAATGCGGGCAGGTCGTTGTCGTGGTCGCGCATGTAAACATAGCGGTCCATGCCGGTAACCCTTAATATCTGCGGCAGCCCGCCCGCGTGCCCGAACGAATCGACGTTGTAGCCGATGCGCGTGGTTTTTCCGAACTCCTTGTTGAAAAAAGCGTGCCCGTAGAGCCCTTGCCGGATGAGGCTTTCGGTCGAGGGAATATTGCAGTCCGCCTGCTCGATCCAGCCGCCGATCAGCTCCCAGCGGCCCTGTTTGACAAGCTTTTGAATCTGGCGATAGAGGACGGGGTCGATTTCCTTGACCCAGCGATAGGTCTCGGTGGAGGCGCGGGTGAACTTGAATTGCGCCACCTCCGCCGCGCGGTCCACGGCGCTTTGCATCGTGGTCAATGCCTCGGCCATCCCATCCCGGACAGGCCAGAGCCAGACCGGGTCGAGGTGGGCCTGGCTGATGAGATGCAGGACGCGGCGGGACGCGCGGCGGCGGCTATTCTTGGTTTTCATTTTTTGGAATGGTTAGTGATGGGAAATGCTGTTTTCGATGAACAGGTTGGCCGTGCGCTGCCACGGGATGTCGTCCCAGAGCGAGAAGATCGGTTCGGCGTGGTTGGAGAGTGTCAGGCCGGCGAAATCGTATGAGGCGAAGATGCGGGCGGCGTCTCCGTTCCATTGCTTATACCATTCCCAGTTGACCTCGGGATGGTCGGGGAAGTTGCACGGGCCGTAGGCTTCCGTGAGCACCGCCGGGAGCTTCCTGCCCGAGGGGAGCGTGGTGCGGGCGAGCGCCCCGCGCGCATAGGAATGGGCAAGCGAGAGCATCTGGCTGTATTGGCGGCGGCACGCACGGGCCCAGGCGGCGGAATAAATCGCGAGATCGTAATGGGCGAGCGCGTCGTGCATGGAAAACCCAGATGCCCCAGGAGCGGCTTTTTCGAGCGCGGTCCTGTCATCCTCATCGAGCACCAGATCGGGCATGAAATGGACGTCCACCATATCGTAGAGGTCCGTGAGGCGGGCGGCGTAGTTTTCCGCGCCCAGGGCGGAATAGGAAAGAGGAATGCCGTCGCGGCAAATCTCCTCCTTCACCGCTTCCCCCAGCCATTGGTTGATGCGGCGAAAGACGCTGTCGAGCTCCGGCAGATCCTCGTGGAAATCCGTCTGCCCCTCGTGGCGCGTCTTGGGATCGGAGACTTTGACGCTGGCCAGCATGGCTCCCAGGAAGAGCGGGACTTCGTTGAGCGGCGCGACCCACACAGCGCGTTCGAGCACCCCGTCGCCGCGCATCATCCTCAACGCCTCAACCCACGCCTCCGCCCAACTGCGGCAGACCGCCTCCTCTTCCGAAGCGGAAATCAGGCGGCCTTTTTCGCGTGTGGCGTTGAGCACGGTAAAGGATTGCCAGGTATCGAGCCCGAGCCAGATGTTGTGACGGCGGCAAAGATCGGCCAGCTCGATGACCTTGGCGCGCACATCCACCGTGTAGCCTTGCGGCAGCAGGACATCGCCCCAAGTGCGGATGCGGCGATTCAGGCCGTATGGCCCGAAGGCGTGTTCTTTCTCCACGTAGAAGTGTGGAAAGACATCGACGCGCAGTGCGTTGTATCCGCGCTCGGCTGCCTCGGCAACGCGCCGGGCCAAGTCGGAAAAAGCGCCGCCAAGATGCCCGCACGTCAGCCAGGAAAAATCCCACATGCAAATCCGCAGCGGCACTTCGGTTTTGAAAAATGGAATCATGGTTGGTTTTTTTTGCTGGTGGGCGGAAGCGGGATATTCTCGGGTGGTTAAGGGGCGGTCAAGACCGCGAGGCTCAGCGGGTCGATGCCGCGGCGCTTGAAGTCGAGGCGGACCGAGGGGATCGCCCCGAGTTGGCGGTTGTTTTCCTGATACCACTGAAAGACCTGTTCGGGGCCGTGTTCCACAATCAAGGGCATGTTGGTATAGACATAAAGGCACGGCGTGGCTGCCGCCAGAAAGAGATGCGGGAAGAACCGGACCCGGCCCTCGAACATCAACCTGGCGATGGGAGAAAACTTGCCCAGGTTCTGCTCAGTAAGCCAGGAGGATTGAACCAGCGGCATATGGGCGACGATCTGTTCGCCAAGCGTCTCCGCGCCGAGAAGCAAATCGGGGAATTTTCCGTGAATCCGGTTCAAGAGCCCGGCGGTTGCCGCAACAAGATCGCCGTTTTCAAATTTCGCCTTGCCGACGGCCCTGCCCCAGGGGCTTTCGCCAGCGGGGTTTCCGCATTGGTCGAGAAAGGCGGCCTCGAGCTCGAATTCGCCGACGGTGCGGTCGAAGTAGCTGTCAAAAAGCTGAATCCACCGGGGCCGGTCGATTTGCATATACTCGATCGGATACATCGGGCAAATCCCGCCCCTGGCCCCCCAGCCCGCGCCGGTCCAGTCCTCCTCCCAATTTTCCAGCAAGCCCGAGGCGGCGTCGTAGCCCTGGAAGTTGAAGTGGGGCATCACGACTGCTCCGAGAGATTTCGAGAGCGCGACCATGCGGCCGAATCCCTCGCGGCCTCCGAGCGCATCGGCGGGCTCCCATGCCGGCATCCGCGTGTCGTAAGGCGCGTGCCAGCCGGGAAGATAGAGGAGAGTCCCTTCCGCGATGCCCAGCGCATCCAGCTCGAACAGCAACCGGCACACATCCGCGTAATCATGCGCGATGCGGCCATCGATCAGCCAAAGATCGAGGAAGACACAGCGCTTGATGCGATCCAATGTCGCCTGTCCCGGCACGGGTTGCGCCGGATGATCGCTGCGGTAAAACGCTACGGCCGTCTCGAGCGTGGAGGCTTTCGGGTAAAAGCGAGCCGTCGCACCCGGCGGAACCCCGATTTCCCAGCCGTCGGCATGAAGCTGGATATCGGCTTTGGTTTCGCCGATGCGGGGCGTCCATGGTTCCCACGTGATCCCCTGAAAGTCGCCTTGATCCTCAACCACCACCAGAGGACCGGGCATATCCCAGAGGGTTTTCACATAGGATTCCATCTCGGCCGTGACGCGAACTCCCGAATAGGTCGGCGAGTGGACGGCGCATCGCTTGGGGAATTTCAGGATGTTTGGTTTCATTAAAAGGTCGATGTTGCACTGCGGATGATCTGCATTTGTGATCGCACGGCACCTTCTCCTCTACTTTGGAAGCGGCTTTGTCAATAATCCCAAAAAGGAAAATGCAGGGGCAGGGGCTCGCTCGCGCAGAGAGTTGGAGGAAGATCACCCATCACCCGGAAGATGCACAACCTCTTTTTCGTAACTTCCTCTCCTCTGCGTCCCTGCGCCTGCGCGAGATTCCATTTCGTTATTTAGGATAATCGAAGTTGTCATAGCCTCAGGATACGACTTCGACGAAACCTCCGTAAGCGGGCTTTATAGCACAGGTCGGTAGAACCGCTGGAGTTCTGACCAAATTGGTTTTCGCGCTTTCGGGCCACACATCCCTGCCGCCATGGGGCGAGGCGAGGGGCGTAATCGGTGTAGAGCTGGTCTTGGAATCTCACTGGTTTCGAGGTTTGAAAATCAGACGCCATGCTCGGCACGCTCGATGAGAGCGTCTTGGAGCGTTGGGCGGAGGGTGACAAATTTGGTGCTTAGCCCGCTGATGCGAATCATGAGCTCGCCATGGTTCGAGGGATCTTCCTGTGCGGCGCGCAGTTCGTCCGCATGAAGGAGGTTGACGTGGAGATGAAATCCGCCGCAAGCAAAGTATCCGAGCACCAGCGCGGCCAGACGGCCAGTGCCCTCCGGGCCGGTGAAATCCTGCGCAAGAAGGGAGAGAGCCAGGGGATTTCCACACGGGCAGAGGTGATGCGCCACGGAACTGGCAGATGCGAGGATCGATGTCGGGGTTCCCCCACACGTGCTCGCTGGACCGCAGCCGTAGGAAAGCGGATCTGCGATGTGGCGGCCGTCTGGCGTGGCGTAAGGATGCGACCAGATGTCGGCGGTGAACTTGAAAAATGCGGGATAAGGACGCACGCCATGATCCATGCGGCTTTCCAAGACCATCGTGGCAATGCGTTCGGAAACTTGTGCCGCCAGCTTGTTGGTCGGTTCGGCGTCAGTGCCGTAGCGCCCAGGAATCGTCAGGAGCCGGCGGCGCAATGTTTCATCTGGAAAATCCGCAGCCATCGCGGCCGAAAGCTCTGCGAGCGTCAGTTCCCGGCGCTGGAAGACGAGCGTGTTAATGACATGCAGGCTATCAACCGTCGTCCCCAGCCCCAGGATGTTAACCCCGAACAAATTGAACCGAGTCCCGCCGGATTCAACGGGCCGAGCGCGTTCCACGCACCCACTCATCAGCACGCTGCCGAATGGCGACGGCACCTTTTCACGCCAGTTGTCCCAACTGGTCTGAAAGTGCGTGGTCAGCGCCAATTGGTAGGCGTCGAAGAAGCGCGTAAACCAACCCTCCAGGAAAACGGAAAAGTCCGGGGCTGCCAGTGCCTCCGGCGTCTGGAGATAGCTAACAAGGGATTCCGCGAGGCAGGGCGGACTGCCACAGACGGTGTTCGGGTAGCAATCCCCGCAGGTGGCCGGCTCGTAGCAGCCGACAATGCCAAAGTCGCGGGCGCGTTCCAGCGGGATGTCCAAGCGCTGCAAGCCGGGAATGACGGCGTCGTCGTTGATAAAGCCGGGCTGCCCGGTTCCGGTTGTCGCCAGCGTGCACGCTGCCTGCACCAGCTCATCCGGCGACCCGGGATGCAAACGCACGCTCAACGACGGCTGGCAAACCCGAAGTTCGGCCATCACCTCCAGGAGCAGGAGTGAGAGGGGATTCGTCGCATCCGCGCCATTTTCGTCCACTCCTCCGATGGTCAGATTCTGGCTTTCTTCCCCCTCGCAACACCGCAGGAAAAAGGCACCCACCAAATGGCCGGCATCGGATCGATCAAGAATTCCGGCTTCCATGTCGTCGCGAAGATGCGGCCAGAGGTATTGGTCGAGACGTCCGAACGAGATCGCGGCGGTCGGGGTTTCCGCATGCAGAAAGATCTGTGCAAACCAGACAAGCTGCAGCGCGCCTCGAAACGACGTCGGCTGCTGGTGAGCGAGCGACCCGAGCTCGTCTGCCCAGGCCCGCCACTCGATCGCCTGTGCGCCTGTTAGCAGGACGGCAACTTCTGCCGCCTCTTCGCTATGGCGTGTGATGAACTGGGAAAATGCCGTGAGCGCACCTCCGCAAGCCTCCAGCATGACCGCTTCGTCCGCTGTGAGCGGGAGCGATTGACGGGCGGAAATCCGCGCGGCCAAGCCATCGATCCCGACCTGGACCAAGCCGGCGTAGTCATGGATGATATGTCCGACGTTGTGCGCATAGCCGAGCTTCTGGAATGTTTCGTTGATTTCTTTGGGAAACCCCAGCCCGCAGAAACGCTGCGAACCGGCGAAAATATCTTCCGGGTTAAGGTGCACAAGCGCCGCATCCGCAAAACGTCCCAATGCCCTCGCGCGCCGGACGATGGCCGGCTGCCCGATGGTTTCCTCGTAAGCCTGGATGATCGCCTGCGCGTGCGCCTGGCGCTCGTCATCGTCGTAAAACAGGCTGCTGTTCCCATGGCGTGCGCGGGCCTCGGCATGCTGGGCGTGGTATCGCTGGATGAGCGTCGCGAGGCGCCCGGATAGGCCGCAGGCATCAAGTTCGGCAGGCTCTGACATGAGCGTGGCTTCGATGGTTTTCATGTTTTGAATTATTCTGTAAAAAAATGGCTTGTTCTTTTTGGGATAGCTAAATGAGCTGGATTTAGTCGCTGCTCTTTAAGAAAGAGCCGCTAATTTGAGCGTATAGAAATCACCGCAATAGCCGATGTCTTGAGCGATTCGTTCGGCGGTTTCAAGGACCGTCCGCTGCCAAGATGGAGGCTGTTGCTTGGCTCCCTCGCCAATAAGAAAAGTGATGCCGACCCCCGCGACAGCCTGGCTGGAAACGTCGAAGACGGGCGCGCCGATGCAGCTCACTCCGCGCAGGTATTCTTCGCGGTCATAGCCCAAGCCGGTTTGTCGCACGGTCTCCAATTCGGCTTCAAGCTGCGGCCACTCCATGAGCGTGTTTTCCGTCAGGCGGGGCCATCGCCGGGGCAGGTTGTTCCGCCGCCGGGCTTCATCCTGAAAGGCCAGAAGACATTTTCCGAATGCGTTGGCGTGGTAGAACACCCGGCTGCCCGGCTGGGTTTGGATGTAGAAGGGCGAGGAGGCGTTTGCAACGTCCAGGATGAGCAACCGGTCGCCATCGGGAATCTGCAGCTGAGCGGTCTGTCCGGACTGCGCTGCCAGCCACTCCAGATGCCGCCGGGCGCGAGTGCGCAGGTCGAATCGCGAGGCCAGGCTCATCCCAAGCGAGAAAAAACGAGGCCCCAGCCGGTAGGTTCCCGATTGCGGTTCAATCTCGGCGTATCCCCGCTCGACCAGGCGGCGGAGGATCCGAAAGGCGGAGTTCGTTGTGATATGCAGCGTGCGCGAAAGCTCGGTCACGCCGAACGACCGCGTTTGCCCAGCCAGAAACTCGACGATGTCCAGCATGTTATCCACTGCCGGGACAGCGTATTTCGGAGCTTTCTTCGGGGATTTTTTAGGAACTGATGGACGGGATGGCATATCGGACTCGATGTTGGCTTACAGCGCGGGGCGATGATTGTAATCGGCGGGTGATGTCATTTGAAGATCAAATTCTTCACCTTGCCCGCGCCGCGCTCGCCGCGGACACACTCGACGATCTTGTCCCGGTCCGCCTCGGGGAAACCTTCCAGGACCATCTCCTCGACCTGACAATCGAGGTCGGTGGTGGGGTATTTCAGGGTGTACCCGAGCGGAGCGTCGGCACGAACGGGTACGGCGACCGGGCCCACCGTGATACTCGGTCTGCCGCCGCGGATATTCTTGAAGAAGAGGTGGCTGGCATTCGTGTATACTTGGATGCAACCGTTCCACCGGTAGCCATACAGGGCGTAGCTGTCCAGAAAGTCGATGTTCTCGAAATAGATCCAGTCCATGAAGCCGACGTCACAGGCTCCTTTGGCGTCGGCGGACAGGAATGGAGACATTTTGCAGTCGCGGGTGCCGGTGACCTCCTCGACCACGACGTTGGTGACCGGGTAGTCGGCCAGAAAGCCGTTACTGGCGAGCAGGCGCATGCCGCGGTGGCCGCCTTCCATGCGCAAGCCTTTGATCCAGACGTGGTCGACGGGGCCCTCGCTCACCTCGTCGCGCCAACTGTCCAGGGCGAAGAAATCGTCGCCCGTGCAGCCAGTCATGTCCTTGATCACGACGTTCTTGATCGGTCCTTGGACATGCACGCCGTCGCTGAAGCATTCCTCGTAGTAGATATCGCGGAACAGCAAGTCCACGCCGTTGGCCGCCAGGAAGGCATAGGCGGGACAACGCATGATCCGCAGACTGGTAACCGAGACGCTGCTGACGTTCAGGAACAGGAACATTCCCCAGGCCTGGTGGAGGGTCGGGTTGGCCGCATCCTCGCGCACGTCCCAGTGGTTGCGGGTCGAGCTGGCGTGGTCCCATGTCCCGCCGGTGACGGAGATGTCATGGTCGCGGTTGCCGGATGTCAGCACGGCTCCCGGGGCGGCTCCGCGGACGACCGTCAAGTTCCGGTTGCGCACCATGCAAACCCTGGCGCCGTCAACCAACCGGATCGTGGCGCCGGTGTCGGCCTTGATGTGCGTGCCGCTGTCCAGGATGATCGGGCGGTCGATATAATAGGCCTCGTCGGAAGCCGGGAAATAGACGCCGCCGGTCTCGGCCAAGGCGTCGTCGATGGCGTCCGACCAGACTGCGATGTTCCGGCCTCCTTGCTTGCGCCGGACGACCTTGGACGCGTAGTTGGTGACCGGAGCGTATTCGAGCTTTTCGTTTTGCTGATCGAGACGTTTCTCCATGGCTCCAAGAGCCTGAGTGATTTCGTGTTTAAGCATAATTTCTTAACCTTTCCATATTCCGTGAAGGCTTTTCAGTTCTTCATTTTAAAACTGTTAAATGTCAACAGATTCTCTTGCGGGAGAAGTCAACAGCACGAGCATGACCCGCGCTTGCCCCAATGGCTTATTCTATTCTTCCCCTCATTTCTTTTCTTCACCCTTTCCGGTCAACAAGTTCGTAACGGGGCTCGCGGCGTAATCGAGGAGAAGTCCATAGACCATCGATAGGCCACTCTTCAGCGGATCGACGCTGAGCTTCCCCACGGCCATGAGGAACGGCATTTCTCCGGTGCGCAAACGGACCTTAAGCAGACAGGGTGCGCCGATCCCGCAAACGACGAGGATGTAGATGACAACAAGGATATGGAAGAACGAGACGGGTTCTCCGGTGGGGAGCCGCCACGCCAAGGGATGCGCAGATAGCATGTCCATCAGGTAGCCGCCGAGCAACGGGCCGAGAGCGGCGAGCAGCCCCAGGATCGAATAGTGGACGGCGATGCACATCGCCTTGTCTCTGCCCTCACACAGGGAGCTGAGGAGCTGGATCTGGCAGAGCCCGATTCCAGCCGCCATGGCACCGCCCACCAGATTGGCGACCAGCATAATCACCACCGGCTGCGAGATCTGCCGCACCCCGAGCAGCGGAAGGGTGATGGTGAAAACCTCGCTTGAGACGAAGAACCAAACGAGCGAGAGCAGCGGCACAGAGAAGAGAATGATCGCTCCAAAGCTGCGGGCCCCGATGCGGTCGATGAGCCTCCCGAGGAAATAGCCGGCGAGGATCGGGCCGAGCGTCCCGGTGAAGGTAAGCAGCGACAGCTCCGTGTAGGAGACGTGAAAGCAGCGCTTGAGATAGACGATGGAGAAGGACCCGATGAGCGCGATCCCGAAAAACCATGCGCCGATCGCGAAGGTCATCCAGCGGAAATCCGCACTCCTCAAGGGCGAGAGGATCAGCGGCAGCAGCTTGGGCGGGACCTCAGGGATATGCCGTTGCGGTTCGGGAACCCACAGATGCACGATAATGTCGGCTATGCCAAAAACTGCGGCGGCAGCGAAGACGATCGTAAAGCCGAGGTAGGTGCCGCCGGGTTGGCGGGGATCAACAAAGGCGTCGAGCACCAGCCCCGCCCCAATCGTGGCGGCGAGAAACGGAATCGTCGAGATGCTCTGCCTGAGCCCCCAAAAACGCCCGCTGGCAGACTTGGGGACAAGGTCGGTGACCCAGCTCAGCCATGACGGAAAGCCCGTCTGCCCAAGAATGGCACTGAGTGCGATGGCAGCGACGACCATAATGGCGGCGGCATGGGCACGTCCGGGAGTGGGTGAGACAAGGAGCGGGACCAACGCCGGGATGAACCACATGAGCCGGTGGATGATGATAAGTGTCGCCCAGACCTTCTTCCGCTCATGGAGTCGCTCCAGCAGCACGGCACCGGGAAATTGCGCGAGCAGCGCGAGTTGTCCCACGGTGGCGAGGAGGCCGATCAGGATGCCGCTGCCCGTCATGCACTCGATCAACATCGTGGTCGGCGGACCGCTGATGGCTCCGAACCACATCATGCCAAGGCAGCAGGCGACGATGTTGACCCGCAGCCCCCGCGCAACCTCCCTGTCCGTCATCGGGGTCCCGTCAAGATGGAGCGGGCCGCTCGTTCCTTTGTCGCTCATGTGTCCTTAACGCCGTGAAGCGTTATTTCAGGCATCTCGATGTCTGAAGGTTTTCAACCATGTCAGTGCCTGTTAATAAACACCATCATCTCCAGGGTTGCGGCATGATCGGCACTCGTTCGGCATACGGGCGCGCCATGCGCAGAAAGAATCCGCAGGCTTTCCCGCCGTTCAATGCCATCAGGATCGTGACCGGTGTGCGTCCTGCTGGCAGTCGCACCGGTATGCGGTGGACATCACGGTATGCCGGATTGGTGCCCTTCAGGTTCGTGTGCACCTCCTGCTCCCCGATCCACACGCGAACCGGCCCGTCTTCGCCGAATCTCAGTTCGACATCCATCGCCGCTTCGGCATCAACATGCCCGAAGAATGCGGCGTGCCCGGTTTTCCCCTTCCACTCCGAATACAGATTAATAAATTCCGAGGGAAACGATCGTTCGCTGGTCGCGAATTCGCTCTCAATCGGGCGGGGCAATTCGGCAATCCCTTCGCCGGGCAGCACGGGCGAGATTTTCCAGCGCATGAAATACTCGGTGGTCACATCGGGAAGCGGGTATTTTCCAGTGAAGGGAAGCGGCGTGTAATACGGCACGGCGCGCAAGAGTTTCGGCTCCGCACCGGAGAGGTCATGGACTTCGTTGGGTGCGACCGTGAGCTGACGGACAACCCCGGCGGCCCCGATCGAAACCGGCCTCGTTTCGGTATCGATCCCGATGACCTCCAGCACGCGGCCATCCAGGTCGGTGTGAACCCGGGCTCCCGCCGTGCAGGTGAATTTCACTTCCCCGTTGATGCTCGCGGTGATGGCGTGCCCGTCATTGCGCAGCTCAAAATTCCTATCGCCGAATTGCTGCCGATAATCCACCGGCCCGCTGTCGGCGAGGCCCGACCAATAGACGTGATCGCGCTCCAGGTGTAGCCCGAAGAACCTTGAGACATATTCCATGAGCCCGAGGACGGTGGGTCCGTAGCCATCGCGGCCTTTATTTTCCTTCGCGGCATTTTCGGGATCGAACGGATCGAACTGCTGGGCCATCGCGCCCGCCGCCTTGAGCACCTTCAAATAGATCCGCCCGAGAATCGTGAGCTCCGCGAAATGGCCATAGTTCTCCAAGGCAGCAATCGTCCTCTGCCAGGTCAATCCCTGCGGCGCCCCGCTCCAGTTGTTGTCGGGTGCATTCCAAAATAAGGGATCGTTTGCGGCGATGGAAGGAAGCGGCACAGGAGTAAGAAACTCCTCCGGGTTCAGCAGGTGGCGGCGGATGAATTCGTCGGCCATCTCCTGGTCGAACACGCCGTAATGCATGCAGCGAAGGTTGTTGTGGGTGAGGGTTTCCATCCACTGGTTATTGCGGTCTTTGTCGTAGGCCGCGCCTTTCTCCGGACGCCAGAGGTTCGCTTTCAATGCCTGCCGGACCGCTTGCGCCTGCTCGTGCCAGTATCCGGCTTTTCCGTCGCCCAGTTCTTCGGAGATGAGCGCAAGAGTCGCCCGGTTTGCATGGGAGTAGGCCATCATGTCCATGGAGCGCATCGGGACATGGATGGGATCGGTCTCCTCGTGCTCGGAACCCCAGTAGCGTTCGTTGTCGCCCGGTATGGACTGACTCGGAGCATGCTCGCCCACAGGCGGGTAGTCGTGGGGCCAGCGGTTGGGCGAGCCGCCGAAACGTCGGCACCCGTCTTCGCCGGTGTCAGTAACGCACCAGGTTTGGAGGACGCCCTCGCCGTTCGGATCGCGGGTCCGCCAGAGATAGGCGTCGAAGGCTTCGAGGGTTTCGGCGAGCATTTGCAGGTAGCCCTCGGGCTTGCCCGCCAAGAAATACATCTTAAACGCGGGATAAGGCAAGGCATTGCCCGACAACTGCCCGAAGTCGGCCAGCAGCCCCAGCGATATCCATTCGTCTGAGCAATACATGTATGTGGGATCATTTTTCCAATCGGAAAGATCCCTCTGCAAGAGCGATAATACCACACCCGGCAAGCGGCCATCGGCGCGCTGGCAGAGCATGAAGAAGAGCTGGTTGTTCAATGCCACACGCGGATTGCGCTTCGCATACATCTCGCCCCCCATCGGCTGGGTCTCGGTATAGACGCTTGAATACCCGCCGCCCTCGATCAATGCCTGCATGTCCGGCGAAAATTGGACGATGTTCGCGGCCGCCAGTTTCTCCGCCTTGGCTACCAAGTTGTTCAGGACCAAGTCTGACGATGTGAAACTCACCCCCGTCTCCGGTAGGGGCATCGTCAGGAACAGGTTTACAAGATGATCATTCACGTCGCGTCTCCATTGATTCATCACCCGGTGCAAACTTTAGGTGGCGTTTTTTCATATCGCATACGCCATTGCCTACCCCAGAAGCAATGCCCGCACTCGCCATGGGGCAAAATCCCTGAGTTGAAGACTCCAGCCGTTTTTCTCCCGGACAGGCTTGACCCGTAGTTGCCTGGAACCTGGTGACATCACATGTACCGGAACCATCGGACCCCTGAAGTGGATGGTCGCCTGTTTGATGACATCGAATCCTGCATTCAACAATACAATGGTGCCGCGATCTTTCTCGGGAGACAACCGCACGACAGGGACAAGCGGCACGGTCTCATCAATGCGTACTGCCAACTGCCCACGTGACGCCCAGTCCAAGACATTCTGGAGCTGGGTTCGTTTGGCTTCCGAGCCCAGGAACATCCAGGGCGCGTAACCTGAGACAATGACCCGCCCGCCGAGGCTGTTTTCAAAAGCAGTCATGCTGGGGCCAAGCTTCTTACCGAAATACGATTCCAGCCTTGAAAGGATCTTTACTCGTCTCGACCGTGGTTCCAGCATATCGCCAAGTCCAGCGGCATCCCCCCAGAATTCGATCCTGGCATCGCGGATCGAATCGTTCCAGGGCCTATTGAGAGCCTCACTACTCAGACGTTCCAGGACACCGTTGTTCCAACGCTTGCTGATACGAACCCCTGTGAGTTCGCCCATTCCACGTTGCTCCAATATTTGCAGGGTTGAACCATCCATCAGAACGGCGCCGGCAAGGATGTCTCGGAGCTCCTCATCCGAAAACGTCTCGGCAACGCGTCCGGCCAAAATGGTGACAACTCCGGGCCGATGGGCGCTGAGCGGCAATCCAATGCGCCCAAGGGCATCGGCTGCCTTGTAGAGATCGCCCGCCCAGTTGGTGCCGAGCCAGGATTCTCCTTTATGCAAATCCACCTTGCCGAGCATGCTGCGAGACCAGGCCAGCCACAGCCCATGACCGGGTAGGCCGGCAGACTGGGCGGCAATCGCTTCCCATAACGGGCGGGTGTTTTGAATTTCCCGCATCATAGGTTTTCGAGCTTCAAGATTGCTATCCCCCATGGGATTGAGCGAATTGAAGGCGATACCGTTGAGGCCGTAGGATAACGCCAACGTGCATTCATTGAGGAGCGATGAGATGGATTTGTTCAGCGTCTGATACGGGAAACACTCCAATTCGTACTGGCGTTCCTTGACTGCCGGTGGGAATCCGTCGCATTGCCTAGCTGTATCCAGCGGTTTAACGATCATTCCGGAGGGGTTACTATCCCCGTAAAACCCGCCGCCAGGCCTGTATTTCTCCGCCTTCAGCGCCGAACAGAGACGAACGGCTTCGGCGCCGCTGTGGGCATAAATGCATTCGGTTGACATCATGCCGGTCTTGATTTCCGGATTGACCGAATGAATCGTTGCGACGATTTCCCTGCCGAGAGATTCCAGGATCCTGACATTGTTTTCGATCCAGTCCTGGCGCAACTTCTTGTTCTTTGGAGAGTCCAAGGCAGCAATCAATTTCTCACGGGCTGAAAATGCTCTGCCCGAAAACGCCGAGAACAACTTGAGACAGGTCGGACAAAAGCAGCCACGGACATCGCCGGGGCCATGATGAGAGCGAAAGTCGTCATCAATCCAGATAAAATCAGGAGACGCCTTGGCAATCATCGTATACTTTTGCCGCACATAGTCGCGCAGTCCCCGGGTATTGGGGCAGGCACAGGCCTTCGATACAAAGCCAGTGCGACCAACAAAGGGCTGGAAGGGAAGCGGCTGGACAAAATCCCAAGCCTCATCAATATGCCCCAGCGTCGTTAAGACATTGATGCCCACGCTCGGAATTCCGGCGGATTTTATGGCAACGATCCGCCTTCTGAGCAATTCCGAGCGTTCCCTTATCTGGCCAAGGGGGAGGTATAGGTGGTGCGTAATGGTTTCAAAGAACGCCACCTCATCCACGATTTTCTTTTCTTTGGAAAGAAAGTTTACCAGTTTCTTGAATTCGGCATCTTTCTCATATTGCGGCAATCCAATCCGCCAGGAAAGCTTGAGTGGAGCGGAGCCACTCACACAATCGCATTGGGTACTGTTTACGGCCTCATTTCTCGGTGCTGATGTTTTCATATTGGAACCTCCTATTGATGAGTTGAAGTTTAAGTGTGACAAAGAATTATCGTCTCTCCGGCGCGGCGTCCGGCTGAAGTCTCTTGATCTCCACTTCCAGGCAGGGCTGCCCCTCGGGCGTCGTGACATCCGGGCTGGGACGCAGCGAGGCCTTGCTGCCTTTGCGAATTCCCAGTTTGAGGTTCGTGAGGGTGCTGGAACTCCAGATGTTCAGCGCCCCCCCGGCGGTGGCTTTCGATGACATATTTTTTTCATTATATTAACATCACGATCTTTTCGACTCGACGGCACCGATCCCGGCGACGACCAGGTAGCACACATCGTCGAGGACATGCTTGGCGACGAAGCGCAGGTAGCGGGCAGACATCGGGGCGTCCAGCTTGATGAGGCGCATCCCGGGATTCGCCTTGAGGCCCTCAAAACGACCGGCGGCGACGGGTTTCCAGCTCTTGCCGTCCTGGCTCAGGTGGAACTCATATTGGTCGGGGGTGGCTTCAGTGCCTCTCGGCATGAAGGTGAACGCTGCGATTTCCCGCACGCGCCCCATGTCCAGCACGACTTCATGCGGCGCGGCACTCTTGCTTGTGTCGGTGTGATAGGTGTGCCAGTACGTTGACGGATCGTCGTTGAGCAAGTGTTCCGAGCCTGCGCACCCGAGGTTTGTGAACGGGCTCTCCATGCTCACGCTGACGACTTTCCAATCGCTTCTGTCGCATCCGAAAGTCGCCTCGGAAACTCCGAGGCTCCTGATTTCTCCGCAGTTCTGCTCATTGATAAAGGCGCGGGCCTTCACCGTTCCGCCGTCCTTAAGCGGGAAAGGCTTTTCGTATATCGGTGCGGAGCTATCGAGATCCGCGCCATTTGCGGTGTATCTCATGGACAGCTCGGGATTGGAGCATTCGATATGGACCATACCGGCTTTGTCCCTGAAGATGTTCAGATGGCTTCGCTGCGCCAGGTCCATGGGAACGTTGAAGAGCTTCTCGTCGGCGAACCAGGCGCTGAAGTCCCGGATTTTCGGCGTGTCCGCGCAGGCCTCGACGGTCAGCCGCAGCTCGGTAGCATTGACAGCTCCGATGCGCTCAATGCGCTTGTGGCCGATGCAGGTTCCGCCCGCAATTTTGATCCATTGACCATCGCACAGGGCCTCGACTTTGTATTTCCTGACCCTCTCGCCGAACGTGATGTCCTCCATGATGGAAACCATGTTGACGGCTTTGCCATGCGGGATTTTGGCTGTGAACGTTTTGCCGTCGCCATGGGCCGAGGCGACGCGGCTTGAGAAGATCTTTTCGATCTGTTCGCCGAACTCGGCGAAGCGTTTGCAGTCAGCCTCCGGCACGAGGCCGCGCGGATCGATCACCATGCCGAGCAGAAGATTGGCATTGCGGGCCACGCTGGAAAAATAGCATTCCGTCAAATGGTCCACGGAATAGAGGAACTGGTCGTCGCCCTTGCGCCAGAACCAGCCTCCCTGGAACGCCTTGATTTGGTCGCGGTTGGGCATGTCCGCCTCGCCGGGCACCCAGAGTCTGCCGTCGGGAGTTCCGCCCAAACCGGCGATCTCCTCCGTGCCATCCGTATCGACCAGATCATCCGTTGTGCTCCAGAATGGATCGGGCGTGTCCCCGCGCTCGTTTCCAACGGTGCGCAGAAGGTTGGGCCAGTCGTGCGGGCCGCATAACGCCACGGTATCAGGCTGGAGTCTTTTCATGATTGGCACGAGATCCGGCCCTCCCTGTTCCGGCGGAAGCACCCCGCCATCGAACCATACCTCGACCAGCTTGCCGTAGTTGCCCCACAGTTCGGTCATCTGGGTCTCGACAGCACGAATGTATCCCTCCTGCTCGTCAGGCGTGCCCCATATGACGCCGCCTTTACCGCCAGTTTGCATTTCCAGCGAGGCATTGAATTTTTCCAGGAACTCCGGATCTCCAGAAACCACTTTTCCCGGATTGTTGGCCCGCATATAGGCGTTGCAGGAGGCGCTGGCGTAGAGGCCGGGTTTGAGTCCAAACTTCGCGCACGACTTGATAAAATCGGCCACGATGTCGCCTTTGCCACCGCGCCACGGGGTGGATGCCACCGAATAGGAATGGGCCTTCGTCGGCCACAGCGAGAATCCGCTGCAATGCTTGGCCACCAGTACCGCATATTTCGCCCCTGCGGATTTCGCAGCCGCAATCCACTGGTCGGTATCCAGCTCTTGAGGATTGAAAACACTTGGATCAGGAGTATAGCCCCATCGTTTACGGAACGAGTAATCCGGCTCGAACACCTGCATGTCAAAATGGATGATGACCCCGATTTCCGCATCCGCCCACGCCGCCTGTGACGGCGACGGCAGCGCCAGTTTTTGATTGTTATTAGACATTGTTATTTTCCTTTGTTTTGTTTACTAAATTCCGACGTTCTCACTCACTGAATTAACACAACGTATTTTCGATCACCCACGCGGGAAAGACAACTCATAGCTTCGTCCCGCTTGAGCCTCGAATTCGACGACGTGTTCCTCCGGGGTCACATGGGGCACACACGTGCCGTCAACGGTGATTGCGGCCACGGGGACGCCAGTGCGCACGCGGCACCGGGCGTCGAAATGCGCGCGGACAATGCCTTTGGTGACACGACCTTCCCGCCACTCCACATCGACTGTGTATCCGCCGCGGGCCTTCAAGCCCTTCACATGGCCTTCGGGCCAGGCTGTCGGCAGCGCGGGCAGAAGATGGATCTCGTCCGCGTGGCTTTGGACGAAGAGCTCGGCCGTATCGAGGATGATGTTGTCGAGGTAGCGGGAACACAGCTCACCATCTTCCATGCGTGCACACATGCACAACCTGGCCGGCAGGAGGCCGCCGGTGGGGCCGCGCCGCTCAAATGTTTTGCAGGCAGCCGCAAACAACTCCGGAGTGCCACGCCGCGTGATCCGCGTGCCCCACGCCAGCCCCACCAGCAGGGAAGCGTGATGGTGGTCGGGCATGGCCTCGGGATATTCGTCATACCATTCCAGGATCTGCCCCTGACTGCCGATCCTCAGGGGCAGCAAGCGCGCCTGAGCCTGCTCCAGTTGCCGGCGGAACCCTTCGTCAACGCCAAGCGTGCGCGAGGCGGCGATCGTGTTCTTGAAGAGTTCCCAGATGAGCGACATATCGATCGCGCTGCCGATGCTGACCCCGACGCGCTGCCCATCCGGCAGAAAGTATTCATTTTCCGGCGAGGTGGACGGGGCCGTGACCAGGTGGCCGGTCTTGGGATCCTCGACCAGCCAGGCCAGGGCAAACTCGGCGGCGCCCTTGAGGATCGGGTAGGCGGTGTCGCGCAGGAAGGCCGTGTCGCCGTTGAACGTATAGTGGTTAAACAGGTTCTCGCAGAGCCAGGCGCCGCCCAACTGAAAGCAGGCCCAGGTCGGATTGCCTTCGCCGTAGCGGCCGACCGCCCCGGTATGCCGCCAAAGGTCCGTGTTGTGGTGCGCCAGCCAGCCGGGCATCCCATAATTGATTTCCGCCGTCTTCCGGCCGTTGACGGCAAGGCCTCGCATGAGGTCGATAAACGGCTCCGCGCATTCGCTCAGGTTGGCGAGCTCGACGCCCGAGTAGTTTCGCTGCAGGTTCTCATTGATGGTGTAGTTGAAGCTCCACGGCGGGCGCACCGACTCGTTCCACATGCCGCCGAGAAGCGTCAACGGCTGGCCGCCCGGCCTCGATGCGGCGATCATTCTGTAGCGGGCGTATTGATAACCGAACGCGACCTCGGCCGGCGTCGGCGTGCGCTTGGAGGCCGGAGAGACGAATGGGAGCGCACCGAAGCCCGCGGCCGTCGTGTCCGGGCCTGCGCCAGCGAGGTGGATGTCCACCCGGTCGAACAGGGCCTGGTAATCTTTGACATGCGTGTCGCGCAACTGCTCGAAGGTTTGCTTCGCGGCGGCATCGAGCCGGGCGCGCACCAGCGGGCGGGGGTCGATGCCTTCACGGCTCGGGGACTTGTCGTAGCCGGCAAAGCTGGTTGCCGCGCTCAGCAGGAGCACGACTTCATCGGCTCCTTGCACATGCACGCCATCGTGATCGGTCCAGGTCCTGCCACCCCGGACGATCGCACGGAGATGGCATTCGAAATTCATTCCCGGCCCCGCCTCGTCATCGGCATAGAATATCGCGGGGTCAACATCCTCGTAGTTCGGCTCGGCATGCCGCGGCGCCTTGCCGCGCAGGATGTAGGAACTTCCCTCCACCAGGGTCCGGTAACGCAGCGGGCTGTCCATTCTGGCCAAAAAACTCATGCGCCCGGCGGCGCTGGCCGTGAACCTCATGGCGATGAGCTTGTCCGGATAAGAGGCGAAATATTCGCGGCGATAGCGCACCGATCCGAACCCGTATTCGACCGTCGCCAAGGCCGTGCGCAGGTCCAGCTCACGGGTGTAATCATTAGCTCCGGCTCCGCCGCGCAAGATGGGACCGCTTGGCCCCCATCCCATGACCGATCCGTGCTCAAACCGGATATGCAGATCGCCCATAGGCATGTAGGCCTGTGCGTATGGCCCTTGCAGGCGGCGGCAGAGACACTCCGCCTCCTTGATGCTGCCCTCGAAAAGCAGACGGCGAATCTCAGGCAGCGCCGCTTTGGCATCGGGGTTGTTCCAGTCCGACGGCTCGCCCGACCAGAGCGACACTTCGTTCAGCCCGAGGCGTTCGCGTCCGACATCGCCGAAGATCGTCGCGCCCAACTGGCCGTTGCCGATCGGAATGCCCTCAGTGAAGGAGGCGGCCGGTTGCTGGCTCGTGATTTTCAACGGACGGATACTTCCGTCTCCGGTTGCAAGTGGTTCAGACATGTTGTTTTTCATTTAGGAAATTTCCTTTTACTTGGCAATCAGCCCAGACACGACCAGTTTTTCCCGGGCGAACCCGGTTGCTAATGCTGCTTTTTTCATATCCTCGACGGTGGCGTGTCCCATGAGCGGCATAGCGTCAAACGTCCAGTCCAACCCGAGTTTACGATATTTGGCGAGACAGGCATTATTGAAAGCGCAGAGTTCCCAGCGTTCGATGACATCGGCAAGGTGTTCGCGGATGAACGCGCCGAGGCCGGCCAGATTTTCCTCCGTCGCCGTGACGCCGGGAACCAACGGGGTTCGAATCCAGAGTTTCATCAGCCGCCCGGGCGACCCATTTTTCCCGGCCCGCGTTGTGCGGATCGTTTCCGCAACGGCGATGAGGTTTTCCAGAATGAGGCGATTGGATTGCCCGGTGTGCTGTTCGTGCAACCCGGGATCCCGCAGTTTGAGATCGAAGAGGACATGATCGGTGTGCGCCAGCACGGCGGCTAATGCCGCTTGCGGCGCCAGGCCGCAGGTATCGAGCGCGGTAGACACATTTTGCGCCTGCAAATGATGAAAGAGAACACGGACGAATTCGGCTTGGCACAAGGGTTCTCCGCCCGAAACCGTCACGCCTCCGCCAGAGGTGCGATAATACTCCCGGTCCTTGAGCGCCTCGGCGAGCAGGGCGTCCAGCGTCCATTCCCGGTCGGTATACTCCATGGCTCGCGTGGGGCAGGCGGCCACACAGGCTCCGCAAAGCGCGCACACGGACCGATCGCGGGTCATCTCCTGCTCGCTCGCGACGAGAGCGCCTGCGGGACAGACCTTCGCGCACTCGAGGCAGCGGATGCAGGGGAAAGGATCCCAGCCGATCTCGCGCTCGCGGCGAAGCCCCTCCGGGTTCTGGCACCAGGAACAGCGCAGCGGGCAACCTTTGAGGAACACCGTGGTCCGCAGGCCGGGCCCGTCGTGCAGGCTCCCGCGCACGATGTCGAACACCTGACAGGTTGCGGTCGTCATCCAGCGGATTTCGCCTCGGTCAGGCGTTCGATGAATTCGATTTGGTAGCTCCGGTTGAGGCAGATGAAGCGACTGGCATAGCCCGTGACCCGAATGACGATGTTGTGGTAGGCGGGATTCTCGGGATGAACCATGGCATCCCGCAGAGTATCCGGATCCATAATGTTTAGGTTGACCTGGATGCCGCCCTGCCGGAAAAAGGCCGTGGAGAAATCCCTAATATGCGGCCCGACCTGTTCCGAGCCGGCAAAGAAGGACGGAGGCAGATCCAGTTGCAGGGTGCCTCCCTGGAACTTGCGCTGATCGGCCTTGGCCATCGAGTTGGCGGTTGGCAGCAGCCCTCGCGTATTGCGGCCGAGCTGGGGGTTGATGCCGTGCGCCAGGTGTTCCTCCGCCAGCCGGCCGTCGGGCGTTGCCCCGATGTCGGCCCGGAACGTTTGTAAGGACGCCGGATCGGTCGGTGTGACGTGGAAATTGAAACTGTAGAGCGACGGACGGAATTCCTGGCCGCGCAGGTTCACCATGCTGCCGACGATGCTGTCCAGCGATTCCGTGATCCGCACAAACAGCGCATCCACTTCATCCAGGTCGTTGCCGAACTTGTCCTCATGGAGAAAACGCTGCCGCATCGGTTCGCGGCCCGACCAATTGCTTTCCGTCGCCACCTGAACCTCCCCGAGCGAGTATTGATGCCGCTCGAAGACCAGCTTGAGGATCGCGTGCAGCGAGTCGGCCACATTGGGAATGCCGAGCACGTTCACCGAGGTGAACTGGTAATCGACCCCGCGCGGCGCCACCATGTCCAGGCCGCGTTCGATCGGCCCATGGCTGTTCATCGAGGTGAACATCTCGGGCCACAGGTTGCCCAGCAGTTCGTATTGGCGGTTCTTCACGTCGCGCAGGGCGCCTGCCGTCCGGCGCAGTTCTTCCTCGAAAAGGGCATAGAGGGAATCGAAGTCATCGAGGCCGCGCTCGACACCCGCGGCGATGGCGCGCTTCATCGGCTTGATCAGGTTGATCAGGTTGCTGTCCTGATCGCAGGATTCCTTGCCGGGGATGCAGAACCACTGGCAGCCGCTGTAGGCGACCTTCCAGGCGTCGTCTTCCGGAATGCCCGAGCGCAACTCGGCCGCCCGCATCAGATCGTAGTTCACGAGCACGGGGACGCTTTCGCCGTGGCGGGCGAGAACGTCACAGGCGTAATCGTAGAAGGCCGGATCGATGTCCGGATGCCACATCACGCCCAGGTTGTTGTAGTCGCCAATCAGGTCATAGGCCTCGAGCACGACAAAACTCATTTCATTAGTGGCGTCCTGAAGCTGCGCATCCCGGCCGCCCATGCTAAAGAAATGCCCGCGCAGCTTGAGGAACATCTCGGCCAGGTATTCGCGGGCCTCGTCGTCGGAGAGTTCGCCCGCGGCTTTGCTCTGGCGGTATAGGTCGATCAGATAAAGGTCGAGTCGGCCATAGCCATTGCCGTGGCCGACCACGCGGTCGAGCAAGACGGCAAAGTGAATCCACTGCACGCCCTCGTAGTAGGTGCGCGGCGGCTGCCGGGCGATGTGCGCGCAACACTCGGCGATGCGCCGCAATTCGGCGGCGCGGCCGGCATCGGTTTCCCGCTTCGACGCCGCCAGCGCCTGTTCGGCATGGCGCTCGATGAAGCGGATGACGGACTCGCAGATCATCTCCAACCCATGGAGATAGGACGCCTTGGAGGGGTTCGCCAGCGAGGTGTATTTGGCCCGGCTCCGTTTGATGCGCTCCAGAATCCCGCCCCACCCCTGGGACAACCCGATGGCCAGGTCGGGACAGGTATGCAGATTGCTCATCCCGCTCGCGCCCAGTTCCTCGGCCGCTTGGGCTGCTTCCAGCACGCTTTCCGGCCAGACATACTGCCGGACCATGTGCATTTCCCAGTGGATTTCCCCCACGATGCGTTCGTGCTCATGGATCGCCGCCGGAAAATGATCCACGAGAAACGCATAGTCGCGCCCCCAGCTTTCGCCGGTCGCCTCGTACCCGTTCTTTCGGGACGGCATTTCCTCCAGCTCCGGGAAGGGCCCGATGTCAATCCAGCAGGCATGATCGCCGAACGACATGTCTTCTCCGCCCGGCGACATGGCTCCCGAACCCAGGCGCCGTTTGCCGCTGACAGCCAGTTCGCGGTTCCGTTGCGCCAGCACCCGAATGCGGGGCGATTGCGTCAAGGTTGCTTGTTCCATAAAAAAGCAGGTTAGCAGTCAAACTCTGTCCGGGCCATGACCTCTTCCTGCATGTTCGGGGACAGATGGACGAAATAGTCGGAGTAGCCGGCCACCCGGACGATGAGGTCGGGGTAGAGTTCCGGATGCTGTTGCGCCTCCTTGAGCGCGTCCAGGCCGACGACGTTGACCTGGATCTCGAGGCCGCCGCGTTTCAGGTAGGTCTCGATGACGGCCTTGGCGCCGTCACGGCCCTTGTGGCTGGCAAAAACTTGCGGCGAAAACTTAAGGTTATGCACCAGCCCGCCCAGGGCGCGCAGATGCGGCCAACTGGTGGTGGACAGCACCGCGGCGGTCGGTCCGGATTGTTCGCGGCCTTGGGCGGGGCCGGCGCCGTCAGCGAACGGCTTGCCAGCCCTCCTCCCGTCGGGCGTGGCTCCGGTCCCGGCGCCTAATACCTCGTGCATCACCCAGCAGAAGAAACCGGGGACATAACGGTGACCGCCCACGGTGTTGCTTTCTGTCGTGTCCATGAGGAATTGCGTCCATTCCCCGGCCAGACAGTCGGCGGCCTCAAGATTGTTGCCGTATTTGACGACGCGGTTGCGCACTTTCCCGAGGAAGGCCTCATGCCCGCGATAGTCGTCGCGAAGAATGCGGTAGAACTCGGACAGGGTCAGCTCCTTTCGTTCGTAAACCAGTTCCTTGATGGCCAGGAGTCCGTCCACGAGGTTGGCCAGACCGACGAATGAGTTCTCGACCCAGTTGTAGCGGGCGCCGCCCTGGTCATAGTCGAGCCCGCGCTCGAGGCAGTCGCGGATCACACAACTGGCGAACGGCTGAAGCCCGGTCTTGGCGCGGCGTTTCCACGTCTCGTCCATGCCGCGCGCGGCGTCGGCCACCACGTCGGCAAACCGGTCGCGCAGCCGGTCGCAAAACGCCGGGAAATCGGCTGGCGCATCGCCTTTCACGGCCTGGCGCATGACCTCCAACAAGTGGAGCGGACAGTTAAAATAGGGGGCGGTGACCCAGACGTTCGATGCGCCGACGACCTTGATTTCGACGCAGGTGGAATTCATGAAGTCGTGGGAGTCGGCGCGGCTCGCACCGTGTGCCTGCAGGCCAGCCGAGATGAGTTCATCGTTGAAGAACGCCGGATCGCCGACGCCCGCTGCCAACATCTGCACGGCGAAATCCATGAGCTCGCGCGGGGTGCCCGGGTGCCAGGCGACCGCCACCGTCGGATAGACCAGCCGTGTCGCCTCGCGGGCAGCAAGGCAAAGGTAAGTCAGGGAGTTGGTCAGGTCGTTCCCCTCCGCATCGCTGCCGCTGACGATCACGGCGATCGCCCCGCCGGCCGGCTGCATGCGGTTGTTCTGGATATAGGCGTCGCAGATCAGCTCGAAGGCCTTCTGCGGCGTGATGGTGCCGGCCTCCACGTCGCGGCGGTAGAACGGATACAGCGTCTGGTCCATGCGCCCGAAACTGGTCTGCGAATGCTCCTCGCCCACCCAGACGCCGAAGAGCACGAACTGCATGAGTTGCAGCGCCTCGTGAAACGTGCGCGGCGGCTCCGAAGCGAGATGCGCGCAGACGCCCGCCATCTTCGTCCAATGGGCGCTTTCTCCGGGCATGGCCGCGGCGTTCGCCTCGCAGGCGGCAGCCATCCTGCGGATGTAATCCCCGAAACCCAGCATGGCCGTCTCGCAGGCCAGATAGAAATCGCGGCGGGAGTCGCCGGGGCTCAGGGCTGCCAAGTAGCCGCGGATCCGCTCCAGCAAACCGCCGACCCCCACGGCGAGGATGGTCTCGTAGTCCGGGTGAAAATGGCCGTTGTCGCCGCCAGGATGGGGCGGCATGGTCTTCGCGAGTTCCAACCGCACCTGCATGACGCGCTCGGCTTCCTCGTCTCCGTATTCGAGGCAGGACGGCTTGCCCAGGACATGCTCGCCGGGGTCAATCGATGGGAGGACGCCGCGCATCCGGGCGGAAAATTTTCTGGCCTTCCAGGCGATCCATGTCTCCTGCTCGGTGTGCGCCGCCCAGGCATCGGCGTCAATCAGCGTCAGCTCGGGGGACATGCCCAACCCTTTGCGAAAAGGCTCACGCAGAGGGTAAACGAGGCACTCGCGTCGCAGATGTTGTTGCGCGGGCGTCAACCCCAGCGAGAGGGGCTCGGGCAGGCCGGGGATGGAGAGGGAACGGGATGTCGGCAAGTTGTCCGGAAGACATGCGAGCCGCCTCGCGGCCTCGCGTTCGATCCGTTTCTGCTCCTCCGCGCGCTGCTGCAGACCCTCGCCAGGGTCGCCGACCGACAGGACGCTGCCCCCGCTGCCGCTGATGAAGCGGACCACCAGCAGGTGGCGTCCTTTGCGGAGCTCGATGTGGCACACGTGGTCGGCTGTGCTCACCGGAGTATGCCCGTTCCCCGTCTGCAGTGTGTTGCCCAGCGGCTTGCCGTCAACCCACGCCTCGAACCAGTAATCCGCGCCAATGCCAATGGCCGCCACGCCGTCCTGGTCAGCACTTAGCTCGATATACACGAATGCCATCCGCCCTTCCTTCAATGCCCACCCGTCGAGAAAGGGAGCGAGGTCCAACCGATCGCTTCCGGGAAGTGTCTGGGACCGTGCGGTCTTGCCGTTCAATGCCAGCTCCTGCGGGATGCGCGCGAGGTCTTCCGCGGTCGGCGTGCCGTCCTCCTTTACGAAAGGGGCGAACAGCGTCCAGTTGTCGGCATAGGTGATCGGGGTTAGAGTCTTCATAATTAGTGGCATCCCGTTCAGGGGGTGGCCGTATTTAGGACGATGGACTGTCCATGGACGGCCTTGGCATCGTCGGAGGCGAGGAAGAAGACGGCGACGGTGGCCACCTCCTCGGGGTAGGCGTAGCGGCCCAGGGGGAGCGAGTCACACTCCACGGGTTTGCCCTCCGGGCAGCCCATCATGCGGGTGGCGACCGGGCCGGGGGAGACGGCGTTGACCCGTATGCCATCCTTGGCGACACTTTGCGAGAGGCCCTTGGTGAAGCCGGCCACCCCCCATTTGGAGATGCAGTAGGGGTTGGTGGCACCACGATGCCCGGCGTCGGAGCCGAGGTTGATGATGACGCCGCTCTTTTGTGCCTTCAGCAGCGGCAGGACGGCCTGGCTGACCAGGTAGAGCGCCTTGAGGTTGATGTCCATGACGTAATCGTAGGCGGCCTCGGGTGTTTGGTCGGGATGGTTTTCGGGGAGGCCGACTACACCGGCGTTGTTGACGAGGATGTCGAGGCCGCCGAGCGCGTCGCGGGCCTCGGCCAGACGGGCCGGGATGCCGGGGGTGTCGGTGACGTCCCAGACCATGCAATAGGCTTTGCGGCCCAAGACTTCGATCTCGACCGCAAGCGGGCGGAGCAGTTCCATGTCCCTGGCGGTAATGGCCACGTCGGCGCCCTCTTTCGCAAAGGCCAAGGCAATGGCGCGGCCGATGCCCCTGGCCGCGCCGGTGACGAGAGCTTTCTTTCCTGCGAGTCTCATGATGTCAACGGCAGCCCGTCACCAGGGTCGCACATCTCGAAATGAGTGACCTGAAACTCCTCCCGGATCATCGGCACGAGCGTGCGGCCGACAAGCCCGCATCCGCCAGTCATTAATGCTTTCTTCATTTGCAATCCTCTCTGATTCCGTGAAGGCTTACAATCTCTAACGAGCCGACGCCGAGAGAATCCGATAGGCATCCTCAACATTTGCCGGCACCGGGTTCAGATCGACGATGTGTTTCAGGTAGGTGAATGTTTCGTTCGCCATGGCTCGCAATGCTTCCGGGCTTGGCGACATCGCTTTCAATTGGTTTTCAAACGGGAACTGGGCAAAATATTTATCGAAGGCGGCGACCAGATCAGTTGATCCGGTGTCGAGCTGGTTGGCAATATAAGCGTGTTTTTCTGGGAGTCCAGCGGAGTTCAGGCGCAAGACTTCCCGGTAAATCGCGCGCAAGGCATCGCCGTGCGGCATCGCCTCGTAGTGCCCGCCAAGGACATGCGCGATCACATGGCCAAGGCTCACGGCGGCATGGCTGATCGCGATGCCTGCATAGGTATCGGCCAGGGCCATCCCGGCACGCGCCTCAAGATCCTGGCCGTTTGTGTAGGCGCGATGCAGGAACTGGACGGCGAGCGCAATCGCTTTCTCTGCGAAGAGGTCGCTCATCGGGTTCGCAAGCTTTGAGGTGTAAGCTTCCACGCCTTGACAAAATGCATCGAAGCCGGTCGCGAAGGTCAATCCCGGAGGTGCCGACACCATCAGCTCGGGATCGACCACCGCCACCCGGGGCAGGATGTAGGGCGAGCCCATCCCCGGCTTCTGGTGGGTTTCCGGATTGGTGACGACCGAAAAACAGGTGCAATGGCTGCCGCTCCCGGAGGTTGTCGTGATGGCGACGATCGGCAGCGTGGCGGCCGGGATCGGCTTTTCGCCGATGGCATACGGCCAGATCGAGCCATCCTGCGTTGCCGCGACCGCAATCGCCTTCGCGGTGTCCATCGCCGATCCCCCGCCCAGACCGATCATGACGTCACACCCTTTTTCGCGGGCGATCCGCGCTCCTTCGTCCACGCTGGCGACGGTCGGATTCGGGATCACTCCGACATAGCGATGAACCGCGACGCCTGCCGCTTTCAACGATCCCTCAAGCCGCTCGGCCACTCCGTTTTTGATCGAGTTCGGACCGCAGACCAAGAGCGCTTTCTTTCCGAGAACCGCGACAGCGGGCCCGGTCTCGAGCAGCTTGCCGACGCCGAAAAGAAGTTGGTTGGGAAGTGAGAAGACGAAGTTTGGAGTGCTTTTGGTGTTCATATTGGACTTCAAATCAGAAGGAAAAACTAACGTGGATGGTTGCTGGTGAATTGACTGATAAAACGCAAATACAAATATAAAACGCAAATGTCCACAGAAAAATGCGGCTTTTTTTCGAACCCTCAGACATGAGGAATTCACCACGAAGTGCACGAAGTCCACGAAGAGAGGAGCTTCCAAAGATTCATCCCAAAAAGGAAAATGCAGGGGCTCCCGCGGAGTCGCTGAGTCGCAGAGAGCTGGAGGAAGATCACCCAGACAGATGCGCGACCTGTTTTACGGTTCATCCGCAAAAAGTGTGTTTACTGAAGAAGGGCAACCAGGCGGCGGGGCTGCCGCTCGGTGGAGCAGCCAAAGGCTGACCCGGAGGGCGTCACGCCTGGGGAAAGGCGGGCGTCAACTGATACGGTCATGCCGCCTGCGGCGGGTAGTAGCTCGATTGATTGAACCACTAATGAAAGAAATGTTCCCACCGCAATGGCGGTGGGGGAGAGGAGGCGGGAACCGGCTGGGCCGGTTCGGCGGTCTAGCGGGCAGGATCGACTCTCCAAGCGAGCTTGGGAGATCGAATCTGCGCGCTGGACCAAGATCACAGGATGATCTTCGCCTCCTCTTCCAAACCCCAAACCCGCACAGCGGGCATCTGCCTGGGCCGTTGCCCAGGCATCCATTTCCCCAATGAGTGGTTAACTTTCTCGTTGAAATACCCCGCCGCAGGCGGCTCAATTCATTGCCTGTCCTCTCCTCTGCGCCCCTGCGCCCCTGCGCGAGATTCCATTTCTGTATTTAGATTCCTTGCCGTTTCTCGTATCCACCCGCCGCGTGAGTCGGAAATTGCCCGGACGCCGTCCTTCCTTCGTGGCCTGCTCTTCGTGGTGAATCTGCCGGATTCAGGATAAGTCGGACGGCTGCTGCAAAACCAGCGCGAAGCGCTTCGTGGAACAATGGGCAAGTAAATTGTTTGGCCGGGAAGGCAACCGGAGCGCAGCGGAGAGGCCATCCCTATCGATGGGGACGACGCGCCAGCGAATCCGGCCTTGGATATTGGATATTCCTTGTTGGTTATTGGACATTCTTCCCCTTCAGAAAAAGCGAAATTTCCAATATCCAACAAGGAATATCCAAGGAGGAAGGACAGACGCGCCAGCGCCTGGTGGGGGCGCATCGCCGGGGTGCCCCATTATTTTCTGTGGCGTCTGCCGCACCCAATCCGATAAGTCGGACCGCTGTAGCGAACCGCCCCTACCATTTCGGTGCGCTCGTGGGGAATCTTACTGCCGGATCCAGGTTAGAAAATGCCCGGAAAAAAAAAGTTGACACGATTCGACATTGAATTATTTTCTTCATAGACAAAACAAGGTTTTGCGTGGAGGTTCTGCTTCCCAAACTGCATATCTACCGAGCATCATTCCACCCACCATGGTTCCTCTTATTGGCGACAGCACGGCAACCCTTGATGTGGGGGCGACAGTTCCTGCGCCCCAGAAGCGGAGCGGCCGCGGCGGGTTTTCCCTGGTGGAAGTCACCCTCGCCATCGGGATTGTTGCTTTTGCTTTTTTGACGATCCTCGGGCTGATCCCGACCGGGCTGAGGACGTTCCGCGGTGCCATTGATACTTCGGTGAGCGGCCAGATCTTCCAGCGGATCGTGAACGAAGCCCAGCAGACGGATTTTGATACGCTGGTGGCCACCACGCAGACGACCCGCTATTTTGACGATCAAGGCAACGACGTCGCGAGCGCAGGCAACTGGATTTACCAAGTCAACACCCGGATCTTGCCGAGCACCGACCTGCCAGACGGCACAGCGGGCGCGAATGCCAATCTTGCCACAATCACCGTGCAGATCGCGAAGAATCCCGGCAATGCCGCCCTCGACCTGACGGACGACAACCTCTGGACGACGAATTCCGGGATTTCGTTCTTAACCCACTCGTCACTGGTCGCCCGCAACAAGTAGAATTTTTCCGTGATGGGATCCTCACTCAATACGCGTCGCGCGGTGGCCTTCACTCTCGTCGAGTTGCTGGTCTCGATGGCTGTCCTGTCCCTGCTGCTGGTCGTGCTGGCCTCGATGGCGACCCAGATCTCGACGGCCTGGCGGTCCACCAAGGGGAAGATCGAGCAATTCCGGCAGGCGCGCGACGCCTTCGAGGCGATGTCCCGGCGGGTCAGCCAGAGCACGCTGAATACGTATTGGGACTACCTCGATGCGGGCGGCAACACCCGGACTACCAACAACAGCGCCAGCTTTGTTCCGTTCCGGTATGCTCGGCAGTCGGAGCTCCGGTTCATCAGCGGGCCGGGGCTGGCCAGCATCGCGGGCGGCACCGATCCCCGCCCCACCCACTCGATCTTTTTTCTGGCCCCGCTGGGAGTCGTGGACAGCACGGACTACGGCGGGCTCCAGAACCTGCTCAACACGTGGGGCTATTATCTCGAGTATGCGGATGATAGCAAACTGCGCCCCCCGTTTCTGACTGCCAGTTTAATACCGCTCAGGAGCCGGTTCCGGCTCATGGAGTTGATGCAGCCTTCGGAATCCATGTCGATTTACAATTATACCTCCGGCAGCTCGACGTACAACGGCAAAGAGTGGTTCACCGATGCGCTGACAATTCCCCCGGTGCCGGTTCACGTGCTGGCGGAAAACGTGATCGCGCTGGTGCTGCTCCCCAAGCTGACACCTCAGGAAGATACCACCGGCACCACCCTGTCTCCGAACTACACCTACGACTCCACGGTCAAGCGCGCCACTGCGGCCATCAATTCAAAAAACCAGCTCCCCCCGGTCGTCCAGATGACGGTGGTCGCCATTGATGAGGTATCCGCCAACCGGTTGACCGATGGCGATAACGCTGATATTGCGACGAAGCTGGGCGGGCTGTTCACCATCGCCTCCCTATACGCCGACGACCTCGCCACGCTGGAAAAATATCTTGTGGACAAGCGGATCAACTACCGCATCTTTACTACAAACATCAGCATCAAAGGAGCCAAATGGAGCCGCGAACAAATCAACTGAGCCCGAAAGCGGTGGAAGAGGCCCGCGAATCACGCGAATCTCCGCGAATGGAACAGGCTTCCAGCAGGAGAAGATGGGCGGCCTTTTTCCGGGGTGCCATTCCCCATCTTCCTTATTTAGTCATAAAATGGAAAATGGGAATTAACCACAGATTACACAGATATGACGGATGCAGCATGTTGCAGCATTATTTATGCAAATTTGCATTCACCTGTGGGGTGAAGATCCCCGTTTTCACAAGGCATTGCTTATCCGTGTTTATTCGTGAAATCCGTGGTTCCAACTCTGTTTTTAGGTTTATTCGCGTTCCTTCGCGTGATTCGCGGGCAAAATCCGGATCCGGGTTTGTCCGTTCGTTTACACCTCGCCCCGCGTGCCGCTCCGAGCGCGGAGCCGCGCTGGTGATTGTGCTGGGGTTTCTCGTGCTGATCACCATCCTGGCCGTCGCGTTTTTCTCGAGCGTCACCACGGAATACTCGAGCGCCTCGAGCGCGGCGGCCGGCTCGACCGCCCGGGAACTCGCCGATGCCAGCGTGCAACTGGTCATGGGCCAGATCCGCCAGGCCACCTCCCTGGGCACGTCCGTGGCCTGGGCCTCCCAGCCGGGCATGATCCGCACCTACGGGATCGGAAGCCCCCCGAACTGCGACGCCTCATCCAGCCCGCTCTACTACTACAAGCTCTACAGCTCGGATAACATGGTCGTGGATATGTCGGCGGACGCGAACTTCGATCCCGCGAGCGACGTGTCGGCGACCTGGTATTCGAACCCGGCTGTGTTCACCGACTTGAACGCGCCGATCACCAACTCCTCCAACAGCACCAGCGGCAACAGCACCTACCCGATCATGGATCCGGCGGCGGCGGACACGGTATCCGGGTATCCGATGGTCGAGGGGTTCTCGATCACCAACCCCCCGAAGGACCCGACGGCCACCGGGTCAACCCAAAACCCTGCGCCCATGCCGGTGAAGTGGATCTACGTCCTGCGCAACGGCGAGCTCACCGCGCCCACCGCCGACAGCACCGGCAACACCGCGGATTTCGCCAGCTCAGCGAAACCTCCCACCGCCGACAACCCGATCGTCGGCCGCATCGCGTTCTGGACCGACGACGAAACCTGCAAGCTCAACCTCAACACCGCCTGCGGCGGAACTTACTGGGACAACCCCCGGTTCACAACGTCCATGGAGCTGAATTTCTCCCGCTACAAACCCGCAGCCAAAGAGTATCCTCGCTTCCCGGGACATCCCGCCACCACCAGCCTTGTGCCCGTGTTCTGGAGCCTCACAGGCATGAGCACCCCCAACGACAACCTGTTCCCGGTTATCACCCCTCCCATTAGTGGTAGCTTTTACGATGGGGGCACGGCGATTGGGGCCGCCCTGTCCTCTAACGTAACAAGCACCTGGCAGAACCTTCTGCAATTCGCCCCCCGAAATGCCTGGGGCGGCTCCGAAATGGGATCGATTCCAACCAACGGCGACGGAGTTACCTACACAACTTCCGGAGCCGATGTGGGCGGGTTCGCCTCCGTTGTCCCGGATTCCGACCGCCTCTATGCCTCGGTGGACGAAGCGATCTTTGGCTATCCGCTCCGCGACGCGCAGACCGGAAACAAGAACGCGCTATTGATGATGAACGACCAGCTCAAAAAGCTGCCTTTCTTCCTCACCACCACCAGCCGATCCCCGGAAACCAACCCGTTCAACCAGCCAAAGGTCGGAATCTGGCCGGTGCCGCAACTGACCGACAACCGCTCCGCTGCCGACAGCCTCATCGCCTTCTGCTCAACGCTGAAACCCGACGCCTCCCAAACGCCTTCGGCTTCGAACAACTTTACCTACTTCTTTACCAGAAACAACGCCCAGAGCGCCACGGCGGATTGGACCACCCGAAACCGCCAGATTTTTGACTACCTCGACGGGCTTTTACAGAACCCGATTCCCGGGTTTGGAGCTTCGTTCGATTCCCGATATTCCGTGAGTGGCAACCGCCGCCTCCTCACCCTCATCTACGATTACATCCGCAGCACGATCAACTTGATCGACTCCGCATTAAAAAAGGGCGACACGGCCCCCAACTATACCGTGAATCTAATCGGCGGTGACAGCGCCAGACCCTATAACGTCTATAAAAATACCTTTGCGCCATCGGACCCGCAGTATCTCGGGTTCGGGCAGGCCGTGCCCATCAAAATCACGAAAGACGGCGTTGCCTATAAGGGAGCGGGTCGCTTCCCGGTGATCAGCCAGGCGGGGATCGTTTTTGTCGCCAGAGCGGCAAATCAGCCGCCTTTGCTATGCTATAATAATGGCAGGCCCGTGGTTTACAGACTGACAAGCAACTCCACTTATCAGGTCATCACGGAGGGCAACGGCACCATTTCTTCTACTAATCCTCTATATCCCCAGGCTGTCGAGGCTGTTTTTAGCGGCAACGCCTACGCGAAGTTGAATCCTCTCCACCCCTGGGTTGCGGGCTCAGTAACCACCGCAACTCTTGGGACGACTTATGTGCCGCAGTTTAGAAACGGAGCCGGAAATCCAGTCATGGCGATCGACAGTGCGCTGGTCGCTACTGGCGTCGACGCTACTGGTGGCAACTATAGTGCTACTAATCCTAATCCGGCGGCATTCCTTCCGGTTTTTGGCATGGGGGTATCCGCTACCCTCCAAATCCCGCCGACCGACGTCGCCAGGATCACCAACGGCGCTGCCTACACCCAGTATCCCACGCTTTACGCGGAACCAGCCAGGGGTGGCCAGTGGGGAATCATGGCGGGCATCACGGGCAACATTACGATTACGATACCCGGCCCCCCCGCCACCTCCACCACCTACACTTATGCCACCGCAACGTTTCCTGGGACTCCCGCAAACCAAACGAACCCGCCCCAGACGCATGCCGGCATGCCGTATCTGACTGTCCAGTCCGCCACTACATACACCGTCACCACCACCTCCGGCGGCGTCACCAGCAACAGCACCGTCCTTGCCGGAGCGTTTGCGGTGCCGAACCCGCGTTATCAGGGCAAGGGGGCACGTTATAATGACGGCGATCAATGGGGCAATCTCAACTCCCGCGAGTTGCCCGATCCTACTGCGGCGATAACATCCAACGCCACCACCTCGGGTCTGCCAGTCGGAGCTACTCAGATGCAAGCGGTGATTTTGATTGATCCTGTCGATCTGACCTGCGGGAGTGTCCCGCTGACGCCGAGCTATCTGGTCAAGATCACCGGGATAGGCCCCAACGCAGCGACAAGCACCTCCCCAGCGACAGTCGGATTCCAAGCGGACGGGACACTCTTGTTTCCTCCTCCTCCTAATCTGAACCCGTGGACCAATCTTCCTCGGGATCCGGCAATCCAGTCCGTCTCCTGGCAGCGGATGCCAAATCCCTACTACTATCTCGGATGGAACACCATTAGCGCCGGGGATGGCTCGTATAACAGTGATGTGCAAACGCTTTCAGATGGGACGCCGAATCCATATTACGGAGCCTCATGGGGCGCCGTCCGGCGTTCCAGTGGCACGGGATCGAGCCAACAGAGCTTTCTCAGCGTTCCGGTAGTCGTGTCTGGCCCCACGTTCGCGTTCACCGGCGGAGAGATCCAGGTTGATATCTATGCTGGGCCAACTGCCGCGACACAATCAAATATCCCGATCCCAGCGGTAGCGGATCTCGGAACTCCGATCCAGACCTACCACATCACGTTTCCAAGCGCCTCGGGGGCGCACGCTTTCCCGACCCCGATGCTCCCGCCGATGCCGGCAGGGTTTCAGGGCTGCCAGTTTAACAATGAGCTCATTATTTCCAAACCCAATACTCCCGAATCCAACTTTTCATCATATGGCAGCCTTAATTTTCCGGGAAGCAGCCCTACATACCCCCCCATGGTCGCTGATATAGTCCCCAGCAGCATGCTCACCGCCGACCCTGCCAGTCCCCTTGCAAGAGTCACATCAGGGGCAGGGGGGCCGAATTACGGCGTGGGCCCGCTCACGATCACCGGTGCCCAGTTCTACTCATCACCCCCGCTCAACAATGAAAGTTCCGCCTATATGGACGGGGCGATTTCACTCAGCGGATGGGGTGGTAGCGGTTATACCCCGGTGAGATTTCGTTTTTACTATGAGACGGGCAACAGCAACGATGGTTGCCGCACGGCCTACTTTCTGCCTGAGCGCAATGGCGACCCCAGTACGGATGATGCCGTCAAACGCAATTGCGATACGATTCGTTCGGTCGAATGCGTCTACGGCGACCCCCGCGTGTATGTCAGCCTGCCGGATGTGGGAACGCAGTTCTTTGCGCCACACCGCTGGTATTTTGACAATGACAAGCGGGCCGCGCACACATTCCGGAGCGCCCCCCCAACCCAGCCGCCCGGCAGCGAGGCCTCGGCCTATTCCCTCTTCCGGGGCGCAACCGAACATTTCCTGAGCGACGCCTATCTGACCATCGCGAATTGGAACTACAACGCCTTGGATGGTTCGGCTTTTTCGCGCAGAACCGGCAGCCGCCTGACGACCATCAACTGGCTCGCGGGCGCTAACTCAAGCCTCGGTGTCCAGACCGGGCTCACCTCGGGTGCGCCATGTGTGACCAGCAGCGCCGAGTTCGATCCCGCAGTGATTTCTGCCTCCTCCCTTTCGTGGTCCGGGTTGACTCCGCTTCCGGACGTTTGGGCCACAGGGGGAGATTTCTCCAACGGGATCGGGAGCGAGCCTGACGGCCCCTACCTCAATAAGCCCAACGAGACCGGCGGCTCCAGGATAGTGGGGCAAAATAATAACAACCTTTACCCGGAGTGGTGGGCGCCTGGCACTCTTGCGGCTGGGACTGGTGTTACCATGCCGGCGCAGTTCAGCCCGAACCGGATGATCGCCTCGCCCGTCGCTTTCGGGAGCCTGCCGGCCCCGTCTTCCCTGAACACGAGCGGCGTGCCATCCCCCAGTGACGCCTGGCACACGCTGCTGTTCTGTCCCAACCCCAACGCATCCACTACCGCCGCCTACGCACCCCGGATGAGCGGGACCGATGTCACGTTGCCGGGGGCTGTGCCAACCGGGCCGAAATGCCCGGACCACCTCCTGCTCGATTTCTTTGTGATGCCGGTGGTCGAGCCTTACGCGATCAGCGAGCCGTTTTCGACGGCGGGCAAGGTGAACATGAATTACCAGATCGCGCCCTTCTCCTACATTACCAGGAACACCGCGCTCCGCGGGGTGTTTTCCGGGACAATGGTTACGGCGGTGGATGATAAATATGTGGCCTCGTTAGGTGCCGGCACTTACTGGGGGGGGGCGACCTCCAGTTACAAATCCGTTGGAGGAACTTGGGGATACGGCGGACCCTCTTTCGCCAGGGCCACCGGGACGGATGCCTATCGCGATTTTCTGGTAGCCTCCGGCCAGTGGGGGTTCCGCTACCCGATCCATCCCGGGGAGACGCTCAAGCAGTTCCAGGCGCGCTTCGACAAGGGCGACCTCTTCCGGTCGCCCTCGGAAATCTGCTCCCTCTTCCTCTATCCCGCCAAACAACCGTTAGCCCAGTCGGATCCAGCTACCGCGCTCGTGTCGTGGGATGCGCTCAACGCCAACATCCTGAACTGGTGGTATGCGGATCCGGCGGGCATCCGGAAGTCGCTCACCGGCGACAACCTGAGGGAGCGCCCGTATGACACGCTCTACCCGAGGCTCACGACGAAGTCGAACAGCTACACCGTGCATTTCCGCGTGCAGGTGCTGAAGAAGATCCCCGGCACATCCGTCACCGAGTGGGTCGAGGGCAAGGACGTCGTCGCGAGCGAGTTTCGAGGATCCTCGCTGGTCGAGCGCTACATTGACCCCGGCGACCCCACCCTGCCTGACTTTGCCAACAATCTCACATACGACACGCTCGACAACCATTACAAGTTCCGCGTGGTCTCGACCAAGAAGTTCACCGCCCAATGAGAGCCGGCCGCGCGTTTTCCCTCCTCGAGCTTCTTGTCGTCATCGCGATCATCGCCCTGCTGACCGGCCTGCTCGCGCCGGCGGTCAGTTCGACGACGCGCGGATCCCAGTTGATCCGGGGCGGCGACAAGGCGCTCGCCGTGCTCAGCCTCGCCCGGCAGACAGCGCTGACAAAGAACCAGCCGGTCGAGGTGAGGTTCTACCAATACGGGGATCCCGAAGTGCCCGGCGAGTCGGCCAGCAGTCCGGCCTCAGGCAAGTTCCGGGCGATCCAGGCGTTTAAGATCGACGACAACGGGGACGCGAAACCCATCGGGAAAATCGAGACCCTGCCGACCTCGATCATCATGGATTCCGGAGCCACGCTTTCCACGCTGCTGGGGACCACGACCAACTTGTCTCCCGCGCCAGCCATCCCGCGGGTGGGCACGAGCTACAATTGCTGCGCGTTCCGCTTCCTCGCCGACGGCTCGGCCAACCTCCCCAAGACAGACACATGGTTTGTCACTTTCCACAATATCCTTGATAGCGACAAACTCGGCACCCCGCCCGCGAATTTTATCACCATTCAGATCGACCCCGCAAACGGCTCGATGAAAACCTGGCAGCCGTGAGTTCTGGCGCTGCCAGCGTTCCAGTGCGTGGTGGAGTGTGGCGCTCAGTTCTGCCCTGATCCGGCGATTGACCGCGAAGGCGCGAAGGAGCCAAATGGAGCCGCGAACAAAGCAACTGACGCTATTTCGCAACGGGTGGATGACCCGTCCGCGTCCAAGACTTCCAAGCTAAGTGGCATGGGCATCCTGCCCATGCGAGTTCTTCCCAGCATGGGCAAGATGCCGATGCTACGATTTTCTGCAAAACCGGCCGGCTCGCCTGGCCCGCTGAAGGAGGTCTCACATCTTCCGGGTGATTGGTGATCTTCCTCCAACTCTCTGCGACTCAGCGACTCCGCGGGAGCCCCTGCATTTTCCTTTTTCGGTTTATAATACCATTTCGCTAAATTAATATGACAGATGAGTTTTGCGCGAAGCGTTTAGTTG